>NZ_LT635772.1:1386810-1733512 GCF_900128415.1 Anaerococcus mediterraneensis | reverse complement strand
TCTGGGAAATACTATAAAGACCATTATGTAACAATCCTTAATTGGTATGAAGAAGATAAAGATAAACTAAGACAGAAAGGTTTAAATAAAAAAATGAACTATGATGTAGGCGAATCTTTATAGATAAAAAGAGGTGGAAAGGCACTATTAAAGACTTTAAGTCTAAAAAGGTATCAAAGTATGCCAGAGATAATAAAAATGTAAATATGACACTTTAAAGGCGATTAGAAAATTAAAAATCTAATCGTCTTTTTTTATTGCAACAAAATGGAGGAATTACATGGAATTAAAAAAGAAAAAACGAAGTGGAAAAATCAACTATGAAATAAAGCGAGTATATGTAGGGAAAAAGCCGATTGAAGAAGTATTTGAAGATATTATCGAGCATGTAGTCGAAAGAAACTTAGAAAAAGACAGAGAAAACAAACAAACGCAAGCGTAAGTATTGATTGACTAAACGGGAGTATTTTAGTATAATTGAATTATTGAGATAGTCCTGTTTAGGGAAAGGAGATTGAAATTGAGCAGGACTAAAAAATATGTAGCAGGACTTTATTGTAGACTACCAAAGGACGATGGAAACTCAGTTGAGAGTATGAGTATATGGTCACAAAAAGTAATGCTAAAACAATATGCAGAAAGTAACGGTATCGCCATTTATGATTATTATGTAGATGATGGTTATTCGGGAACAAACTTTGAAAGACCATCATTTAAGAAGATGATTACTGATATTGAAAACGGAAAAATAAATTGTGTTATAACAAAAGACTTATCAAGGTTAGGAAGAAACTATCTTCAAAGTGGAGCATATATCGAAATGTACTTTCCACAAAAGAACATAAGATATATTGCAATAACAGATGGTATAGACACATTAAATAGCAATCAAAATGATATTATGCCATTTAAAAACATTCTCAATGAAATGTACGCAAAAGATACTTCCAAAAAAGTTAAAAGTGCAATTCAAAGCAGAATGAGAGAGGGAACATATATAGGCTCTAAAGCTCCATTTGGTTATTTAAAAGACCCTAATAATAAACGCAGATTAATCATAGATGAAAAAACTAAACCTATTATAGAACTCATCTATAAATTGTGTTTAGAGGGTAAGGGAACTCAACTTATTAGCCAGGAGTTGATGAAGAGAAAAATTCCAAGACCAAGTGCTTTTGTTGAAAATGCAGAAAAGCTTTATGGACTAACTGAAGAAAATAAATATCAATGGTCACATAGAATGGTGTTAAATGTTTTACGAGATCCAGTTTATTGTGGAAATATGGCAAGAAATAAAAGACCTACTTTATCATTTAAGAACTCAAAAAGATTGTATATTCCTAAAAGCGACTATATCTATGCTAAAAATACCCACGAGGGAATAGTCAGCGAGGAAATATGGGAACAAGTTCAAACAATGGTTGATAAGAGGAAGTGTAACAATAAAAAGGGACTCTATTATGACAACATTTTTCAAGGACTTGTAAGATGTCCTAAATGTGGTTATGCATTGACACCAAAAACTGATTATAGGCTTAAAAAGAAAGAACTCATAGACTTTGTTCACTTTTCTTGCTCCACATATAAAAAATATGGAATAAGTGCTTGTTCATCACACAGAATTGAAGCTAGGGATCTATATAATATTGTTCTTGAAGATATACAATATCATGGAAGTATGGCACTATCTGATAAAGAAGACTTTGTAGAAAAGATAATAGAAAAGATTGAAGTAGAAAAAATTGACGAGGGAAAAGAACTATCTAACAAGCTGGAGCTTAAAAAGAACCAATTAGCAGAATTAGATAGAAGCTATGAACAGTTATATGAAGATAGGTTAGAGGGAAATATAACCGAAAGAAACTTCAATCTAATGAATGTGAGCATATCTAAAAAACAAGACAAGTTAATCGAGGAAATCAAGGTCTTAGAGGGCGATATAGAAGAATCTTTTGAAACTGAAGATAACTACAAGAAATTCATGGATAATATTAGCAAGTACGCTAAGATAAAATCACTAAACAGATATATTCTAAATCAAGTTATAGATAAGATATATGTCTATGACAAGGAAGAAATAGACGGTCAAATAAGCCAAAAAGTTGAAATTCACTACAAGTTTATAGGTAAATTAAATTGACCACTTCAGACTACTCACCAGACCTAGAGCAAAGAAGTGGTAGAATTGTTCGTCAAGGTAATGAAAATGATAAGGTAAATATCTTTAGATATGTAACGGAAAATACCTTTGATTCTTATTTGTGGCAGACAATAGAGAATAAGCAAAAATTCATTTCTCAAATTATGACTTCAAAAACTCCAGTAAGAGTTGCAGAAGATGTTGATGAAGCAAGTCTATCTTATTCAGAAATTAAGGCTTTAGCTACTGGCAATCCTCTAATTAAAGAAAAAATGGATTTAGATAACGAAGTTACAAAACTAAAAATGCTGGAAGCAAACTACAAGTCTAATAAATATAAGCTTGAAGATAAGGTAAATAAAATTTATCCTCAAAGTATTTTAAAAACTGAAATGGAAATAAAAGCAGTTAAAGAAGATATTTCAAGTATTGAAAAATTAGGAGAAGGAGATAGCAAATTTACTTCAATCAGTCTTGGAGAAAATAAAATTTTAGATAAGAAAGAGGCTGGAGAGAAGCTATTAGAAGAAATAAAAAAGGTAAAGATAAATGATAGCAAGGTTATTGGTAAATATAGAAATTTAGACTTACAAGTTTCATATAACTTTATGACTAATACTCACACCTTTAAACTTCTAGGAAAAGCAGAATACTTCGGAGAGTTTTCAAACTCTACTGATGGTAATATAACAAGGCTTGATAATGCAATTGAAAAAATGCCTGCAAGACTTGAAAGGTTGAATCAAAACCTTGAAAACTATAAAGAATCTTTAGAAAATGCCAAAGTAGAATTAACTAAACCATTTGAAAAAGCAGATGAGTTAAGGGATAAGACACTAAGACTAGCTGAGATTAATAAACTTTTAGATATGGGAGAAGTAGAAGAATTAGAAAACCAATCACCATTATTAGAAGATTTAAAGAGGGCGATAGTTGATTATTCTAATTACGAGTTCTCAGAATCTAATAGCTATGAAGACTTTGAGAAATTATACCCTGATTTAAGCCATATAGGACTTGCCTATACAGAAACGCCAGATGGTAAGCATTCGATTCAATATGAGGTAAATTTGGAAGAAAAAACATGGACTCAGTATGTAGACAATGTAGCTATTAGAACAGAATCTTTTGTAGAAGAAGATATATCTAACTCACAAGCTATTAAAGATATGACTGAAGCCATAAAGATGTCAAGTTTTGACGATCTGGTATCAGTAGACGAAGAAGATTTAAAGCAAGCTCTAGGACTAGAAATAGATGATGACGGAAACTTCTATGATCCACTTGCAAAAGATCTTGATAATGACGGAATACCAGATAGGTATGACAATGATTTTAAAGATAGTGATTACTTTGAATCAACCTATGATGTAGAGGATAATCTTCACGCAAGAAAAGAGAAACCATCGATATTGGGACAAATATCTAAATTTAAATCAGAAGAAGAAAAAGATAAAAATCAAGAAAAAAACGAAAAAGGACAAGAAAGATAGAGGAGGGCGAAAGGCTCTCCTTATTTAGTACAAGGAGGAAATTATGGAATACAAAGATATTAGAGAAAACTTAGAGGAAATGATGAATGATAATTACAAGGATTTTATAAAAGCACTTGTGAGTATAGAAAAAGGTGTTAATGATGAAAAGGCACTTGAAGAAGTCTATGTTTTATATATGAACAATGACACAACAGGTCTACTAAGTGATGACTTTGACTATATGATTGATGATATGAAAGAACAAGGTAAGATTGTTGAAAATACCAATGAACTTGAAGAAAAAGACGACCTCATAAATCTCGTGGGTAATATATCAGGTCAAGTAGAAAATCTTGAAAGAGAAAATGCAAATGGAGAAAAGTTCAAGGTAAGTAACTTTTCAATTGTTTCGAAAGATGACGATGGGAATAAAGTTTATACCAATTGTTCAGCCTATGGAGATAAGACAAAAGATTTGGAAAACTTAAAACAAGGAGATTTTGTTAAAATATTTGGTCAAGTAAAAACAAGTATTGATAACAACGGGAAGGAACATAAAAATGTTCGTATTTTTTCTTCTAAGCTCTTAAAAGCAAAAGAACAAGTAAAGAGTCAATACAAGGATAAAAAGTCAATATTAGGGCAAATAAAAAGCTTTAAGACAGATGACAAAGCTAAGTCAAATAAGAAAGAGCATAGCAAAGGAACAGAGAGGTAAATATCGGCAGTCTTCGGACTGCCTTTATTTTTTTTATGTATATAGGTTGTATAATGGTGCTATATTATCAATATAGTAGATATAGATATTGAAATGAGATAAAGAATAATGGTACAATATCTATAAGTAGACATTTATAAACAACGAAAGAAATGTATATTAAATCAAAAATTATAGATTTAAGAAATTTAGAAAGATATATTTAATTCATTAAAAGGATGTTGTATTGTTCTTCTTGATTCTTTTAATTAAAAAATTTCTTTATTTTTTTAAAGTTGTTTTGACAAAAGTGATAGATTTAAAATGGTGGAAATTTAGTTATGAATTACTCAGTATTAGTAGTAGAAGATGATGAAAGTATTTTAGATTTAATAGAGATATATCTAGAAAATGAAAATTATATTATAAAAAAGGCAACATGTTCAGAGGAAGCAATTAGATATATTAAGGAAGAAGAATTTGATTTAGCGATTTTAGATATTATGTTACCTGATAAAGATGGATATTATTTATGCAAAAAGATTAGAGAGTCTTTTAATTATCCAATTATTATGCTTACATCAAAAGATGATGAGTCAAGTAAAATTAAGGGCTTAACCTTTGGAGCGGATGATTATGTAACTAAACCATTTTTACCTGGAGAGTTAGTTGCTAGAGTAAAGGCTCAATTAAGAAGATACAATAATTATAATTTAAAAACTAAAGAAGGTACAGGAAATATTTTAACTTATCAAAATGTGGATTTAAATATCAAATCAAGAGAAGTTTTAGTTGATGGACAGGAAATTGATTTAACTCCTATTGAATTTATTATTTTAAAATCATTACTAGAGAAAAAATCTGAAGTACTAGGATCCGAAGATTTATTCTATAAAATATATCCGGATGAATATTATATAAAAAACAATACGGTTTCAGTTCATATTAGGCATATTAGAGAAAAATTAGGAGAAAAAAATAATATAATAACAACTGTTTGGGGGGTAGGTTATAAGATTGGATAAAGATAAATACTTTGAAAGTATTCTGAAAAAGCTGATAAAAGAAATTGCTATATTTTTAATTATAGTTTTAAGTTGTATGCTTGCAATAGATAGCAATATTTTTAGATTTAATAATGAAATACACGAATTTTTTGTTAATAGATTGGATCTGATTTTTTTTGTTATTTTATTATTGGGGATATTAATTATTATAATAAAAGAATTTTCAAAATTAGAGAAAGATTATATTGACTTATGCAAAAAAATAGACGATTTGGATGAGAATGTTGTTAGTTTCCCGACTCCTTATAAAACTTTAGAAGATTCCATAAATAGATTAAAATTTAAACAAAAAGAGATAGAATATACGCTTAAAAAAAGAGAAAATGAAGATAATGATTTAATCACCTACTTAGCACATGACTTAAGAACTCCTTTGACATCTATCATTGGATATTTATCAATGCTCGATGAAATGAAAGACTTGCCTAATAAGCAAAGAGAGAAATATATTAGACAATTATTAGAAACAGCATTAGGATTAGAAGATCTTATAAACCAATTTTTTGAAATTGCTAGATTAAATAATGGTGAATTTAGTATTCATAAAGAAAAAATTGATTTAGAATATTTTTTAATACAATTAAGAGATGAGCTTTATCCTATGATGAAAGAGAATAATCATAAGATAAATATCTCAAGTGAAGGCTCAATATTTGTAAATGTCGATCCAAATAAAATGAAAAGAGCCTTAGAGAATATTTTAAAAAATGCAATCTTATATTCTTATGCAAATACAGAGATAAAAGTTAAAATATATCAAACGTATAAGTGTGTAATATTAAAAATTATTAACAAGGCCGATACACTAGAAGAAGCGCAGATAAGAAATATGTTTAACAAATTTACTAGATTAAATCTAGCAAGAAATTCAAAAAAAGTGGGATCTGGCTTAGGTTTACCTATCGCAAAAGAAATTATTGAATTACATGAGGGTAAGATAGAGGTAGAAAGTTCTAATAATGAAGTTATTGTCATTGTAAGATTAAAAAATAAATGAGGATTACACCTTAATTATGTATAAAACTACATAATTAAGGTGTTTTTTTATTTTTTAAAAAATAGCATAAAAATCTAGTTATCCGCATAAAAACTGGACTTATCACACTTTATCAAGGTCAAAACCACTCAATTTACTACTAATTTACTACTTATGAATGAGCTTTGATACGACGATTTATCCTTGAAAAGTGAAGATATAAAGATACTTCCAATAAAATTTGAATATTTAATAGGTAGACACTTCAAAAAATGAGGTGTCTATTTTTTTACCCGATTTTGAAAGGAAGTGAACTTATGAAAACAAAAAATCAAGAATCAAAAGGTCGTTCCCCACTCTTTAAGACCATCAAACATTCATTCAGCCAATAAAAAAGAAAGGATAGGTAAAAATATGGAACTTAAATTTGTGATTCCCAACATGGAAAAAACATTCGGCAATTTAGAATTTGCTGGCGAGGATAAAGTCGTTCAGCGAAGAATCAACGGACGGCTAACTGTCTTATCAAGAAGCTATAATCTCTATTCTGATGTTCAAAGAGCAGATGATATTGTGGTGGTGCTTCCTGCTGAAGCTGGCGAAAAACATTTCGGCTTTGAGGAACGTGTGAAGTTAGTCAATCCACGTATTACCGCAGAGGGCTACAAAATCGGCACTCGTGGTTTTACAAATTACCTTTTACATGCTGACGACATGATAAAAGAATAAAGAAAGAGAGGAAAAATGATGAGATTAGCAAATGGCATTGTATTAGATAAAGACACGACTTTTGGAGAATTGAAATTCTCTGCTCTACGTCGTGAAGTGAGAATCCAAAATGAAGACGGGTCGGTTTCAGATGAAATCAAGGAACGTACCTATGACTTAAAATCCAAAGGACAAGGACGCATGATTCAAGTAAGTATTCCTGCCAGCGTGCCTTTGAAAGAGTTTGATTATAACGCACGGGTGGAACTTATCAATCCCATTGCGGACACCGTTGCTACTGCCACCTATCAAGGAGCAGATGTTGACTGGTATATCAAGGCAGACGATATTGTGCTGACAAAGGATTCTAGTTCATTCAAAGCTCAACCACAAGCAAAGAAAGAACCGACACAAGACAAATAGTCGCTAGGTAGAAAGGAGACTTTTTCGCATGAAACAGCGTGGTAAAAGGATTCGCCCATCTGGTAAAGATTTAGTCTTTCATTTTACGATAGCGTCACTCCTGCCTGTTTTCCTGCTGGTTGTCGGACTGTTTCATGTGAAGACAATCCAGCAGATCAACTGGCAGGATTTTAACCTATCACAAGCAGATAAGATTGACATTCCCTATTTAATTATCAGTTTCAGTGTCGCAATTCTTATCTGCTTGCTGGTAGCGTTTGTATTCAAACGGGTTCGCTATGATACGGTTAAACAACTTTACCACCGTCAAAAACTGGCAAAGATGATACTTGAAAACAAGTGGTATGAATCTGAACAGGTCAAAACAGAGGGTTTCTTTAAAGATAGTGCTGGTCGTACAAAGGAAAAGATAACCTACTTCCCTAAAATGTATTATCGACTTAAAAATGGCTTGATACAGATACGGGTGGAAATCACGCTGGGAAAATATCAAGACCAACTCTTACACTTGGAAAAGAAATTAGAGAGTGGCTTGTACTGTGAGCTGACGGATAAAGAGTTAAAGGATTCCTATGTGGAATATACTTTGCTCTATGACACCATAGCCAGTCGTATTTCTATTGATGAAGTAGAAGCTAAAGATGGTAAACTTCGCTTAATGAAAAACGTATGGTGGGAATATGATAAGCTCCCTCATATGTTGATTGCTGGTGGTACAGGTGGCGGTAAAACTTACTTTATACTGACACTGATTGAAGCCTTGCTTCATACAGATTCAAAACTGTATATTCTTGACCCGAAAAATGCTGACCTTGCGGACTTAGGTTCTGTGATGGCAAATGTCTACTATAGAAAAGAAGACTTGCTTTCTTGCATTGAAACATTCTATGAAGAAATGATGAAACGTAGTGAGGAAATGAAGCAGATGAAGAACTATAAGACTGGCAAAAATTATGCTTACTTAGGTCTCCCGGCACACTTCTTAATCTTTGATGAATACGTCGCTTTCATGGAAATGCTGGGAACAAAAGAAAACACCGCAGTTATGAATAAGCTGAAACAGATTGTCATGTTAGGTCGTCAAGCTGGCTTCTTTCTAATACTGGCTTGTCAACGTCCAGACGCAAAATATTTAGGCGACGGAATCCGTGATCAGTTTAATTTCAGAGTGGCTTTAGGTCGTATGTCTGAAATGGGCTATGGCATGATGTTTGGCAGTGACGTACAAAAGGATTTCTTCTTAAAGCGAATCAAAGGTCGTGGCTATGTTGATGTAGGAACAAGTGTCATATCAGAGTTTTATACTCCCCTTGTACCAAAAGGATATGATTTCTTGGAGGAAATTAAAAAGTTATCCAACAGCAGACAGTCCACGCAGGCGACGTGCGAAGCGGAAGTCGCAGGTGTGGACTGATCTTGCTGGCTGGTGTGGCAATAGCCACGCCAGCACTTAACCCCCCGTATCTAACAGGGGGGTACAAATCGACAGGAAACAGTCAAAAAAACATTAGAAAATCCTTTGGTTACAAGGGATTTACAAAATTTCAGCGTATGTCAAATGGGCTTTAAAAGTTGACATACGCCTTTTTGATTGGAGGGATTTTTACTGAATGAACAAACTTGGTTACAGCATTTAAAAGAAAAACGCTTGGCTTATGGACTATCTCAAAACCGTTTAGCTGTTGCGACTGGTATTACAAGGCAGTATCTAAGCGATATTGAAACAGGAAAAGTCAAGCCATCAGAGGATTTACAGCAGTCCCTTTGGGAAGCTCTGGAACGCTTCAATCCCGACGCTCCCCTTGAAATGCTGTTTGATTATGTAAGGATTCGCTTTCCGACAACAGACGTACAGCAGGTGGTCGAAAACATCTTACAACTGAAACTGTCCTATTTTCTTCATGAGGACTATGGTTTCTATTCTTATTCAGAGCATTATGCTTTAGGCGACATATTCGTCCTTTGCTCCCATGAACTGGACAAAGGAGTTCTGGTGGAATTGAAAGGTCGTGGGTGCAGACAATTTGAAAGCTATCTTCTGGCACAACAAAGAAGCTGGTATGAGTTCTTTATGGACGTTTTGGTGGCTGGCGGTGTGATGAAACGCCTTGACCTTGCCATTAACGATAAGACAGGGATTTTGAATATCCCTGTACTCACTGAAAAGTGCCAACAGGAAGAATGTATCTCCGTCTTCCGCAGTTTTAAAAGCTATCGCAGTGGCGAACTGGTACGCAAAGAGGAAAAGGAATGTATGGGAAACACCCTCTATATCGGTTCATTACAAAGTGAAGTTTATTTCTGTATCTATGAAAAGGACTACGAGCAGTACAAGAAAAATGATATTCCCATTGAAGACGCAGAAGTAAAAAACCGTTTTGAGATTCGATTGAAAAATGAGCGTGCCTATTATGCAGTCCGTGATTTACTCGTCTATGACAATCCAGAGCATACCGCCTTTAAAATTATCAATCGGTATATCCGTTTTGTAGATAAAGACGATTCCAAACCTCGTTCTGATTGGAAACTGAATGAAGAATGGGCTTGGTTTATTGGGAACAATCGTGAACGATTAAAACTAACCACAAAACCAGAGCCTTACTCCTTCCAAAGGACGCTGAACTGGCTATCTCATCAAGTTGCCCCGACCTTAAAGGTTGCGATTAAACTTGATGAAATCAACCAGACGCAGGTTGTAAAAGACATTCTCGACCATGCGAAACTGACAGACCGACACAAGCAGATTTTGAAGCAACAGTCAGTAAAAGAACAGGACGTGATAACAACAAAAAAATAACTCAAATACAAATTCATTGAATATAGAGAGGAGAACATTTTTATGAATTTTGGACAAAACCTTTATAACTGGTTTCTATCAAACGCTCAATCACTGGTGCTTTTAGCAATCGTTGTGATTGGCTTGTATCTTGGCTTCAAGCGTGAGTTTAGCAAACTGATTGGCTTTTTAATTATTGCGATTATTGCGGTTGGCTTAGTCTTCAACGCTGCTGGAGTAAAAGACATTTTACTAGAGCTATTCAATCGCATTATTGGTGCTTAAATAAAACCGTTCTTTTGTGGAATATAAGTGGTTTTCTTATGTTCCGCAAAGGAATGGTACACCAAACGAAGTGCGGTAGGGATTTTTGAATCTCTACAAAGAAAGGACGTGAATATATGGACGATATGCAAGTCTATATTGCGAATTTAGGCAAATACAATGAGGGCGAATTGGTCGGTGCGTGGTTTACCTTTCCCATTGACTTTGAGGAAGTCAAAGAGAAAATCGGCTTGAATGATGAATATGAGGAATACGCCATTCATGACTACGAGTTACCCTTTACGGTTGACGAATACACTTCCATTGGCGAACTCAATCGACTATGGGAAATGGTATCGGAATTACCCGAAGAATTACAATCGGAGCTATCTGCTCTGCTCACTCATTTTTCAAGCATTGAAGAACTAAGCGAACATCAAGAGGATATTATCATTCATTCCGATTGTGATGATATGTATGACGTGGCACGCTACTACATTGAAGAAACGGGTGCTTTAGGCGAAGTACCAGCTAGTCTTCAAAACTATATTGATTATCAAGCCTATGGTCGGGATTTAGACCTTTCAGGAACGTTTATCTCAACCAATCATGGGATTTTTGAAATCGTCTATTAAATCTGTCGGTACATTACTACTGGCAGATTTTCTATTTTACGGGGTGGCTCAATCAGCTACCCCTATTTTTTATGAAAGGATTGATTACATGAAGAAAATACGAAGCTATACCAGTATCTGGTCTGTGGAAAAGGTACTGTATTCTATCAATGATTTTAGACTTCCGTTTCCCATAACCTTTACGCAAATGACATGGTTTGTCGTGTCACTCTTTGCAGTGATGATACTTGGCAACTTGCCCCCTCTTTCCATGATAGAGGGAGCATTTCTCAAATACTTTGGGATTCCTGTGGCTTTCACATGGTTTATGTCTACAAAAACTTTTGATGGTAAAAAGCCTTATGGATTTTTGAAGTCTGTCATTGCTTATGCACTGCGACCAAAGCTGACCTATGCAGGAAAAAAAGTAACGCTTGGCAGAAACCAGCCACAAGAAGCCATTACAGCAGTTAGGAGTGAATTTTATGGCATATCCAATTAAATACATTGAAAACAATCTCGTCTGGAATAAAGACGGGGAATGTTATGCTTACTATGAGCTTGTTCCTTACAATTACTCATTTCTAAGTCCAGAACAGAAAATACAAGTGCATGATTCTTTCAGACAGCTTATCGCACAAAATCGTGATGGCAAAATTCATGCTTTACAAATCAGTACAGAATCCAGCATACGTTCTGCACAAGAGCGTTCCAAAAATGAAGTCACTGGCAAGCTCAAAGCGGTTGCCTATGACAAAATCGACCAACAGACAGACGCTTTAATATCCATGATTGGCGAAAATCAAGTGAACTACCGTTTCTTTATCGGCTTTAAGTTGCTTCTCAACGATCAGGAGTTTTCTATGAAAAGTCTTACCGTTGAAGCAAAAAATGCTTTGTCTGATTTTGTCTATGATGTGAACCATAAGCTGATGGGCGATTTTGTTAGTATGAGTAATGATGAAATCCTGCGTTTTCAGAAGATGGAAAAGCTCTTAGAAAATAAAATCTCTCGTCGTTTCAAAATCCGCAGGTTAGATAAGGACGACTTCGGCTATCTGATTGAACACCTTTACGGACAGACAGGCACTGCCTATGAAGAGTATGAGTACCATCTATCAAAGAAAAAGCTGGATAATGAAACGCTGATTAAATACTATGACTTGATTAAGCCTACTCGCTGTTTGGTGGAAGAAAAACAGCGATATTTGAAAATCCAGCAGGAAGATGAAACCGTCTATGTAGCTTACTTTACCATTAACAGCATTGTCGGAGAACTGGACTTCCCGTCCTCTGAAATCTTCTACTACCAGCAACAGCAATTTACATTCCCGATTGATACGTCAATGAATGTGGAAATTGTAGCGAATCGTAAAGCCCTATCTACTGTCCGCAATAAAAAGAAAGAACTGAAAGACTTGGATAACCACGCTTGGCAAAGTGATAATGAAACCAGCTCCAATGTGGCGGAAGCTCTGGAAAGTGTGAATGAGCTGGAAACCAATTTAGACCAAAGCAAGGAATCTATGTACAAGCTGTCTTATGTGGTAAGGGTATCAGCAAATGATCTTGACGAACTCAAACGTCGTTGTAATGAAGTGAAAGATTTTTATGACGATTTAAGCGTAAAACTGGTACGACCATTTGGGGATATGCTCGGCTTACATGAAGAATTTTTACCTGCCAGCAAGCGTTATATGAATGATTATATTCAATACGTGACCTCTGATTTCCTCGCTGGTTTAGGTTTTGGTGCTACTCAAATGCTGGGGGAAAATGAGGGGATTTATGTTGGCTACAGCTTAGATACTGGACGCAATGTCTATCTGAAACCTGCTCTTGCCAGTCAAGGGGTTAAGGGTTCAGTAACCAATGCGTTAGCGTCGGCTTTTGTTGGTTCGCTGGGTGGTGGTAAATCCTTTGCGAATAACCTTATCGTCTATTATGCGGTGCTTTATGGGGCACAAGCAGTGATTGTAGACCCAAAAGCAGAACGTGGCAGATGGAAAGAAACCTTGCCAGAGATTTCCCATGAAATCAATATCGTCACTCTGACTTCTGATGAGAAAAACAAAGGCTTACTTGACCCTTATGTGATTATGAAAAATCCCAAAGATTCTGAATCACTGGCTATTGATATTCTGACATTCCTTACGGGGATTTCCTCTCGTGATGGGGAACGCTTCCCAATCCTTAGAAAAGCCATTCGTGCAGTAACCAATAGTGAAGTACGAGGGTTGATGAAAGTGATTGAGGAATTACGGGTTGAGAATACGCCACTAAGTACCAGTATAGCCGACCATATCGAAAGTTTTACAGACTATGACTTTGCACATTTATTATTCAGTAATGGTTATGTGGAGCAGTCTATCAGCTTAGAAAAACAACTGAACATTATACAGGTTGCGGACTTGGTACTTCCCGACAAGGAAACTTCCTTTGAGGAATATACCACTATGGAGCTTTTATCCGTTGCTATGCTGATTGTCATTAGTACCTTTGCTTTAGACTTTATCCATACAGACCGAAGCATTTTCAAGATTGTAGATTTAGACGAAGCATGGAGCTTTTTACAGGTAGCACAAGGAAAAACACTATCTATGAAGCTGGTTCGGGCTGGTCGTGCTATGAACGCTGGGGTATATTTCGTGACCCAAAATACAGACGACCTCTTAGATGAAAAACTGAAAAATAACCTCGGCTTAAAATTTGCATTTCGTTCCACTGACCTTAACGAGATTAAAAAGACCTTAGCCTTTTTTGGTGTAGACCCAGAGGACGAAAACAATCAGAAGCGATTGCGTGATTTGGAAAACGGGCAATGCCTTATCAGTGATTTATATGGTCGTGTCGGTGTGATACAGTTCCACCCTGTATTTGAAGAACTGCTCCATGCCTTTGATACCAGACCACCTGTGCGAAAAGAGGTGTAAATGTGAAACCATCAATAGTAAACAGAATAAAATCAAACTGGACGCTGAAACGTCTAGGTAAAGTGGCAATGACAGTGGCTTTCACACTTGTGATTGCCATTTTTCTTTTAGCCATGCTGGGAACGGTGGTTCAAGCTGCGGGCTTGGTAGATGATACGGTCAATGTGGCAAATGAATACAGCCGATACCCACTTGAAAACTATCAACTGGATTTTTATGTGGATAATAGCTGGGGCTGGCTTCCGTGGAACTGGTCGGACGGGATTGGAAAACAGGTCATGTATGGACTATATGCCATTACCAATTTTATTTGGACAATCAGTTTGTATGTTTCCAATGCGACAGGTTACTTAGTACAGGAAGCCTATTCCTTAGACTTCATTTCCGCTACAGCAGATTCCATTGGTAAGAATATGCAGACCTTAGCTGGTGTGAGTGCAAACGGATTTTCAACAGAGGGTTTCTATGTTGGATTCCTCTTACTCTTGATTTTGGTTCTTGGGGTTTATGTTGCCTATACGGGACTGATAAAGAGAGAAACCACAAAGGCAATTCATGCCATTATGAATTTTGTGCTGGTGTTTATCCTATCGGCTTCCTTTATTGCCTACGCTCCCGACTACATTAAAAAAATCAATGACTTTTCATCAGACATCAGTAATGCCAGTTTATCACTTGGCACGAAGATTGTCATGCCCCATTCCGATAGTCAAGGCAAGGACAGCGTGGACTTAATCAGAGATAGCCTGTTTTCCATACAGGTTCAGCAACCGTGGCTACTGCTTCAATACAACAGTTCAGACATTGAAAGTATCGGTATTGACCGTGTGGAAAGCCTGCTCTCCACCAGCCCAGATTCCAACAATGGCGAAGACAGAGAAAAAATTGTTGCGGAAGAAATTGAAGACAGAAGCAATACCAATCTAACCATTACAAAGACCATTAACCGTTTAGGTACAGTCTTCTTCCTATTTGTCTTCAATATTGGGATTTCCATATTTGTATTCCTATTAACAGGAATCATGATTTTCTCGCAGGTACTTTTTATCATCTATGCTATGTTTCTGCCTGTGAGCTTTATTTTAAGCATGATTCCATCATTTGATGGTATGTCAAAACGAGCCATAACAAAGCTCTTTAATACCATTTTGACACGAGCTGGAATCACATTGATTATTACGACAGCATTTAGTATTTCAACCATGCTCTATACCTTATCGGCTGGTTATCCGTTCTTTTTGATTGCTTTTCTACAGATTGTGACCTTTGCAGGAATCTACTTCAAGCTGGGCGATTTAATGAGTATGTTTTCTCTACAGAGTAACGATTCTCAAAGTGTGGGAAGTCGTGTGATGAGAAAACCTCGTATGCTTATGCACGCTCACATGCACCGTCTACAGCGGAAACTTGGACGTTCCATGACTACTCTAGGGGCTGGGTCTGCCATTGTTACAGGTAAAAAAGGACAGTCGGGTTCGGGGAGTTCTGCAAGGACACAAGCAGATCACTCCCGACCAGACGGAAAGGAAAAATCAACACTTGGAAAACGTATCGGTCAAACCATCGGTACAGTAGCTGATACCAAAGACAGAATGGTAGACACTGCTAGTGGTTTGAAAGAACAGGTTAAAGATTTGCCGACCAATGCAAGATATGCAGTATATCAAGGAAAATCCAAAGTAAAAGAGAATGTCCGTGATTTAACCAGTAGTATTTCTCAAACCAAAGCGGACAGAGCCAGTGGACGCAAGGAACAGCAGGAACAAAGGCGAAAAACCATTGCGAAGCGTCGCTCTGAAATGGAACAGGTCAAACAGAAAAAACAGCCTGCTTCTTCTGTTCATGAAAGACCGACTACAAGACAAGAACAATATCATGATGAACAGACCTCAAAACAGTCTAATATTCAGACTTCATATAAGGAATCTCAACAAGCCAAACAAGAGCGTCCAGCAGTTAAGTCCGATTTTTCAAGTCCAAAAGTGGAACGCCAAGGCAATACCGTTCAAGAAAAAACCGTTCAAAAGCCAGCAACTTCAACCACTACAGCAGATAGAACTTCACAACGTCCAATCACAAAAGAACGTCCGTCTACTGTTCAAAGAGTACCACTACAAAATACAAGAAGTAGACCACCAATCAAAACCGCCACCATTAAGAAAGTCGGTAAGAAACCATGAAGTTGAAAACTTTAGTGATTGGTGGTTCTGGATTATTCTTGATGGTCTTCTCACTGCTTCTGTTTGTTGCCATTTTATTTTCAGATGAACAGGACAGCGGAATTTCCAATATTCATTATGGAGGTGTGAATGTTTCCGCAGAAGTGCTGGCTCATAAGCCTATGGTAGAAAAATATGCCAAAGAATATGGCGTTGAAGAATATGTCAACATACTTCTTGCGATTATACAGGTGGAATCGGGCGGTACTGCGGAAGATGTTATGCAGTCCTCGGAATCCCTCGGTCTTCCACCTAATTCATTGAGTACAGAAGAATCCATTAAGCAAGGTGTGAAGTATTTCAGTGAATTATTAGCCAGTAGCGAAAGGCTCAGTGTAGATTTAGAATCGGTTATCCAGTCCTACAATTATGGTGGTGGTTTCTTAGGGTATGTGGCTAATCGTGGAAATAAATATACCTTTGAACTGGCTCAAAGTTTCTCAAAAGAGTATTCAGGTGGCGAAAAAGTGTCTTACCCCAATCCCATAGCCATACCTATCAATGGGGGCTGGCGATACAACTATGGCAATATGTTTTATGTGCAACTGGTAACGCAGTATCTTGTCACAACAGAGTTTGATGATGATACGGTACAAGCCATCATGGACGAAGCACTGAAATATGAGGGCTGGCGATACGTTTACGGTGGAGCTTCCCCGACTACTTCTTTTGATTGTAGCGGACTGACACAATGGACGTATGGAAAAGCTGGAATTAACTTACCACGAACCGCACAACAGCAATATGATGTGACCCAGCATATCCCACTATCGGAAGCACAAGCTGGCGATTTGGTTTTCTTTCATTCTACCTATAACGCTGGCTCTTATATTACTCATGTTGGGATATACCTTGGCAATAACCGTATGTTTCATGCAGGCGACCCAATCGGTTATGCCGACTTAACAAGCCCCTACTGGCAACAGCATTTAGTGGGAGCAGGACGAATCAAACAATGAGAAAGGAAGATTTAATGATGAAATTTAGAAAAAATCAGAATAAAGAAAAACAGATACCAAAGGAAAAGAAACCTCGTGTCTACTATAAGGTCAATCCTCATAAAAAGGTTGTGATTGCCTTGTGGGTACTTTTAGGGCTTAGTTTCAGCTTTGCGATATTCAAGCACTTTACAGCTATAGATACTCATACTATTCACGAAACAACTATCATAGAAAAGGAATACGTTGATACTCATCATGTAGAAAATTTTGTAGAGAACTTTGCGAAAGTCTACTATTCATGGGAGCAATCCGATAAGTCCATTGATAATCGAATGGAAAGTCTAAAAGGCTATCTGACAGATGAACTTCAAGCTCTCAATGTTGATACAGTACGCAAAGATATTCCTGTATCGTCTTCTGTAAGAGGATTTCAGATATGGACGGTAGAGCCAACTGGCGACAATGAGTTTAATGTAACCTACAGTGTAGACCAGCTCATTACAGAGGGAGAAAATACAAAGACCGTCCACTCTGCTTATATAGTGAGTGTCTATGTAGATGGTTCTGGAAATATGGTACTGGTTAAGAATCCGACCATTACCAACATACCTAAGAAATCAAGTTATAAACCAAAAGCCATTGAAAGTGAGGGGACGGTTGATTCCATTACAACCAATGAAATCAATGAGTTTTTAACGACGTTCTTCAAGCTCTATCCTACAGCGACAGCCAGTGAACTTTCCTACTATGTGAATGACGGGATATTAAAACCAATCGGAAAAGAGTACATCTTTCAAGAACTGGTAAATCCTATTCACAATCGTAAGGATAATCAAGTCACGGTATCGCTGACAGTGGAGTATATCGACCAGCAGACCAAAGCAACGCAGGTATCTCAATTTGATTTGGTACTTGAAAAGAACGGGAGTAATTGGAAGATTATAGAATAACAAATATTGGTACATTATTACAGCTATTTTGTAATCACGTACTCTCTTTGATAAAAAATTGGAGATTCCTTTACAAATATGCTCTTACGTGCTATTATTTAAGTATCTATTTAAAAGGAGTTAATAAATATGCGGCAAGGTATTCTTAAATAAACTGTCAATTTGATAGTGGGAACAAATAATTGGATGTCCTTTTTTAGGAGGGCTTAGTTTTTTGTACCCAGTTTAAGAATACCTTTATCATGTGATTCTAAAGTATCCGGAGAATATCTGTATGCTTTGTATGCCTATGGTTATGCATAAAAATCCCAGTGATAAGAGTATTTATCACTGGGATTTTTATGCCCTTTTGGGCTTTTGAATGGAGGAAAATCACATGAAAATTATTAATATTGGAGTTTTAGCTCATGTTGATGCAGGAAAAACTACCTTAACAGAAAGCTTATTATATAACAGTGGAGCGATTACAGAATTAGGAAGCGTGGACAAAGGTACAACGAGGACGGATAATACGCTTTTAGAACGTCAGAGAGGAATTACAATTCAGACAGGAATAACCTCTTTTCAGTGGGAAAATACGAAGGTGAACATCATAGACACGCCAGGACATATGGATTTCTTAGCAGAAGTATATCGTTCATTATCAGTTTTAGATGGGGCAATTCTACTGATTTCTGCAAAAGATGGCGTACAAGCACAAACTCGTATATTATTTCATGCACTTAGGAAAATGGGGATTCCCACAATCTTTTTTATCAATAAGATTGACCAAAATGGAATTGATTTATCAACGGTTTATCAGGATATTAAAGAGAAACTTTCTGCCGAAATTGTAATCAAACAGAAGGTAGAACTGTATCCTAATATGTGTGTGACGAACTTTACCGAATCTGAACAATGGGATACGGTAATAGAGGGAAACGATGACCTTTTAGAGAAATATATGTCCGGTAAATCATTAGAAGCATTGGAACTCGAACAAGAGGAAAGCATAAGATTTCAGAATTGTTCTCTGTTCCCTCTTTATCATGGAAGTGCAAAAAGTAATATAGGGATTGATAACCTTATAGAAGTTATTACTAATAAATTTTATTCATCAACACATCGAGGTCCGTCTGAACTTTGCGGAAATGTTTTCAAAATTGAATATACAAAAAAAAGACAACGTCTTGCATATATACGCCTTTATAGTGGAGTACTACATTTACGAGATTCGGTTAGAGTATCAGAAAAAGAAAAAATAAAAGTTACAGAAATGTATACTTCAATAAATGGTGAATTATGTAAGATTGATAGAGCTTATTCTGGAGAAATTGTTATTTTGCAAAATGAGTTTTTGAAGTTAAATAGTGTTCTTGGAGATACAAAACTATTGCCACAGAGAAAAAAGATTGAAAATCCGCACCCTCTACTACAAACAACTGTTGAACCGAGTAAACCTGAACAGAGAGAAATGTTGCTTGATGCCCTTTTGGAAATCTCAGATAGTGATCCGCTTCTACGATATTACGTGGATTCTACGACACATGAAATTATACTTTCTTTCTTAGGGAAAGTACAAATGGAAGTGATTAGTGCACTGTTGCAAGAAAAGTATCATGTGGAGATAGAACTAAAAGAGCCTACAGTCATTTATATGGAGAGACCGTTAAAAAATGCAGAATATACCATTCACATCGAAGTGCCGCCAAATCCTTTCTGGGCTTCCATTGGTCTATCTGTAGCACCGCTTCCATTAGGGAGCGGAGTACAGTATGAGAGCTCGGTTTCTCTTGGATACTTAAATCAATCGTTTCAAAATGCAGTTATGGAGGGGATACGCTATGGCTGTGAACAAGGATTGTATGGTTGGAATGTGACGGACTGTAAAATCTGTTTTAAGTATGGCTTATACTATAGCCCTGTTAGTACCCCAGCAGATTTTCGAATGCTTGCTCCTATTGTATTGGAACAAGTCTTAAAAAAAGCTGGAACAGAATTGTTAGAGCCATATCTTAGTTTTAAAATTTATGCGCCACAGGAATATCTTTCACGAGCATACAACGATGCTCCTAAATATTGTGCGAACATCGTAGACACTCAATTGAAAAATAATGAGGTCATTCTTAGTGGAGAAATCCCTGCTCGATGTATTCAAGAATATCGTAGTGATTTAACTTTCTTTACAAATGGACGTAGTGTTTGTTTAACAGAGTTAAAAGGGTACCATGTTACTACCGGTGAACCTGTTTGCCAGCCCCGTCGTCCAAATAGTAGGATAGATAAAGTACGATATATGTTCAATAAAATAACTTAGTGTATTTTATGTTGTTATATAAATATGGTTTCTTGTTAAATAAGATGAAATATTCTTTAATAAAGATTTGAATTAAAGTGTAAAGGAGGAGATAGTTATTATAAACTACAAGTGGATATTGTGTCCTGTATGTGGAAATAAAACACGATTAAAGATAAGGGAAGATACTGAATTAAAAAAATTCCCCCTCTATTGTCCGAAATGCAGACAAGAAAATTTAATTGAAATAAAGCAGTTCAAAGTAACTGTGATTACAGAGCCAGACGCAAAGACGCAGAGCCGATAAAATGAGATTAATACAATCTCATTTTATCGGCTCTTTCCGTTATGTATGGATTCTTTTAATTAGTCTTCGATGTTTCTTGCTTCGTTGATACCGCTGGCTAAAGATTCCATTAAGGATAGTTCTTTGTCTGTAAAGCTATCCATGTATTTCTCTATCTGTAATCGTCGGGTGCTTTTTACCAAGTTATTAGCAGGTAAGAAAAATTCATCAACGGAAACATGAAGTAACGATACAAGGTCATAAAGAACTTGTATGCTGGGGTGTTGCCCCTTATTTTCAATATTAGTTAAGTAACGTGGGTCAATTTCAATCAATGCTCCCACTTGTTCACGAGTTAAACCTCGTTTCAATCGAGCTTCTTTAATGGCTAAACCAAAGGCTCTAAAATCATATTTATCTTCTTTTTTACGCATAGTAGACCACCTCTATACATTTTACTGTTCCTATTGAATTAGAAACAGGTATAGAAAAACATGTTATATAGTTTATAGGTTCATATTTAATAAAAAGCACTACTAAACGCCAATAAAAAAAACCGTTATATGGTAGTGCTATTTATGCTGTTAAAATATTGTATCTTACTTCCAAATGGCGGTTTGTTGGAGGTCAAAGTCGCCATGAAGTATATCACATACAATCAAGTTCCCCACATTGAGTATTTATCAAAAAAAGTCGTCTATCTGCAATAGATAAGTACGTCCACCAATGTGGTTTTATAAATCATATAGATAGAAAAATAAAAGCATGTAAACAGAGAAATCAATCTGTTTGTGTGCTTTTTTGGTTATTCAGAACTTTTTTACAAAGTTTATTCATCAGTAATGCAACAAATCCCCCTTTCACATTGGGACTAAGAGTGAAAGGAGATAAAAGAGCAAGGCTCACTTCCTTTCCTAGACAGAAAGGGGGTGAGAAACATGAAACCATCTTTTTTTCAGACCACAATAGAAAATCAGTTTGACTATATCTGTAAACGTGCTATGGAAGACGAGCGAAAGAATTATCTGCTTTATCTTTCAAGGATCGCAAAGCGTGAAGTGTCCTTTTCTGATGTTGGCGATTATCTTGTTAGCCAGTTTGCGACAACAGATAACTATTCAACTGACTTTCAGATTTTTACACTCAATGGAATATCAGTTGGTGTTGAAAATGATTTATTGAGTGAAGCATTACGTGAGTTGCCAGACAAGAAACGTGAAATTCTACTGCTGTTTTACTTTATGGACATGAGCGATTCAGAAATTGCAGACCTGTTGAAATTGAACCGTTCTACTGTCTATCGGCATAGAACCAGTGGACTAGCCTTAATCAAAAAGTTTATGGAGGAATTTGAAGAATGAAAACACAATATCCTATGATTCCCTTTCCTCTCATTGTAAAGGCAACAGATGGCGATACAGAAGCGATTAACCAGATTCTACATCATTACAGAGGGTACATAACGAAACGTTCCCTACGACTTATGAAAGATGAATATGGCAATCAAAGTATGGTCGTTGATGAAGTCTTACGTGGAAGAATGGAAACCAGACTGATTACAAAGATTCTGTCATTTGAAATTAAGTAATAACCTCTCTCTTTTCGTGGAAGCGTGCCATACTATTCCACGCTTCCCGAACAGGGAGGTTTGTTATTCCATCAAAGCATATTGAGCTTTCAATGTGTTTTGATAGGCTAACGAGCCATTGTTCTTTGAAAACTGAATAAAAGTAATTGAATACGTTTCGATAAGAAAAGAGCCAACGGAGCTAACCGCCATGACCTATCTTCTAAAGATAGCGAGCGTTTCAGTTAGTGTTCCGAAAAACAATCTTTAGCAGGATTGCCAGCGACGACTTTCTTATCGTGATAATGATACTCCCATACAGTCAATAGTCCGAGCGTTAAAAGCGTCGCAGGCAATGAGTATGGCTACATGAGAACCATGCAGGGGTGGAACTCCCGTGAGCTTTGCTAGAGCTGTTCGATTGCTTGTAAAACAACTTTTATGAAATCCAATAAGTGATTTGGAAAGGAGGATTTTATGAAGCAGACTGACATTCCGATTTGGGAGCGTTATACCCTAACTATTGAAGAAGCGTCAAAATATTTTCGTATTGGCGAAAACAAGCTGCGTCGTTTGGCAGAAGAAAATAAAAATGCAAACTGGCTGATTATGAATGGCAATCGTATTCAGGTTAAACGAAAACAATTTGAAAAAATTATAGATACATTGAATGCAATCTAGCGTAGCCAAAGGGTCTTGTATATGATAAAATAGTATTAAGTCGTATCAGGGCTCTTTCCATAATGGAAAGGAGCAAATGCCATGTCAGAAAAAAGACGTGACAATAAAGGTCGAATTTTAAAGACTGGAGAGAGCCAACGAAAAGACGGAAGATACTTATACAAATATACAGATTCATTTGGAGAACCGCAATTTGTTTACTCGTGGAAACTTGTGGCTACAGACAGAGTACCAGCAGGAAAGCGTGATTGTATCTCACTTAGGGAGAAAATCGCAGAGTTACAGAAAGACATTCATGATGGTATTGATGTTGTAGGAAAGAAAATGACACTCTGCCAGCTTTACGCAAAACAGAACGCTCAAAGACCAAAGGTTAGAAAAAATACTGAAACTGGACGCAAATATCTTATGGATATTTTGAAGAAAGACAAGTTAGGTGCAAGAAGTATTGATAGTATTAAACCATCAGACGCTAAAGAATGGGCGATTAGAATGAGTGAAAATGGTTATGCCTATCAAACCATCAATAACTATAAACGTTCTTTAAAGGCTTCATTCTACATTGCGATACAAGATGATTGTGTTCGGAAGAATCCATTTGACTTTCAACTGAATGCAGTTCTTGATGATGATACTGTCCCTAAGACCGTACTAACAGGAGAACAGGAAGAAAAACTGTTAGCCTTTGCGAAAGCTGATAAAACCTACAGCAAAAATTATGATGAAATTCTGATACTCTTAAAAACAGGTCTTCGTATTTCAGAGTTTGGTGGTTTGACACTTCCAGATTTAGATTTTGAGAATCGTCTTGTCAATATAGACCATCAGCTATTGAGAGATACTGAAATTGGGTACTACATTGAAACACCAAAGACCAAAAGTGGTGAACGTCAAGTTCCTATGGTTGAAGAAGCCTATCAAGCATTTAAGCGAGTGTTAGCGAATCGAAAGAATGATAAGCGTGTTGAGATTGATGGATATAGTGATTTCCTCTTTCTTAATAGAAAGAACTATCCAAAAGTGGCGAGTGACTATAATGGTATGATGAAAGGTCTTGTTAAGAAATACAACAAGTATAATGATGATAAGTTACCACACATCACTCCACATAGTTTGCGACATACATTCTGTACCAACTATGCAAATGCAGGAATGAACCCAAAAGCATTACAATACATTATGGGGCATGCAAATATAGCCATGACGCTGAACTATTACGCACACGCAACATTTGATTCCGCAATGTCAGAGATGAAACGCTTGAATAAAGAGAAGCAACAGGAGCGTCTTGTTGCTTAGTAGTACAAATGAATTTACTACTTATTTACCACTTCTGACAGCTAAGACATGAGGAAATATGCAAAGAAACGTGAAGTATCTTCCTACAGTAAAAATACTCGAAAGCACATAGAATAAGGCTTTACGAGCATTTAAGAAAATATAAAAAGATAATTAGAAATTTATACTTTGTTTTATATAAAAATTAATGAAATCTTAAGAATTAATCAATAGAATATTAAAACACTTTTTTATTGTATCAATTAAAATAAAATCATAGAGGAGTAAAATTTTTATCACTAACATGAAGATGTATTTTTTACTTTTTAATAAGGAAGCATAAAAGATAAGGGAGGTAGTTTAGTGGAATTAGAGATTAAAAATGTAAGTAAGAAATTTAAAGATAAATTAGCGGTTGATAATGCATCAGCTACGTTATGTCCAGGTGTTTGGGGACTCTTAGGTGCAAATGGTGCTGGGAAAACAACTTTAATTAAAATGATCACTGGAATTAGTATACCGAGTCAAGGCGAAATTTTATATAATGGGGAAAGAATCAACAAATTAGGAGAAGAATATAGGAATTTGTTAGGGTTTTTACCTCAAGAATTTATTTGTGCTCCAGAGTTTACTGTAAATTCATTTTTACAATATGTAGCTGCTTTAAAAGGTATAGACAAGAGCAAAACAGAAGAAATGATTGATAAACTCCTAGAAGTATTAAACTTATCTGATGTCAAGTACAAAAAAGTAGTAAAGCTTTCAGGAGGAATGAGAAGGAGAGTAGGAATATGTCAAGCTATTTTAAATGATCCTAAAATATTAATTTTAGATGAACCAACAGCAGGACTTGATCCTGGTGAGAGAATAAAATTAAGAAATTTTATCACGGAAATATCAAAAAATAAAATAGTTTTGCTTTCGACTCATATAGTCTCTGATATTGAATATATATCAACATCAAATTTAATTATGAAAGATGGTAAATTTGTATATTCTGGAACAACTGATGAACTGATATCTAAAATTAAGAATAAGGTATACGAAGCATCTATATCAAATAGAGAATATGCAGAAAAAGAAACACAATTGAATGTTGTTAATGTAAAACAACAAGATGATGGAAACGTACTCATTAGATACATATCAGATAAAGATGATGTTTTAAATAATTCTAAATTAACAAAAGCTCATCTAGAAGACTTCTATTTATGGGTCTTTCCAGAAGATAGAAGTTTTAAGGTGAATTAAAATGAAAATTTACTTAAATGAGATAAAGAGGATTTTATCAATAAGATCAAATCAAATTATAATATTGTTTTCATTACTACTTGCTATATTGCTTTCCATAGCTCCAATTAATTTTACAAAAATTACCTATGGAGAAGGAGATAAAGTAAAAAATTTAAAAGGAAAAGAAGCAATAGAATATATTAAAAAAGCTAAAGAGCCTTATTCAGGAAAGATAACAGAAGATTTAATTTATAATGGCACAAAAAAATATAGAGAAATACTAAGAGAATATAATGTTACTGATAGGTCTGAATTAAAACCTGAAATTAATACAAAGGAGCTTATGCCTATAGAACATATAAGTAAGAAAGTAAATGAAGTATTCACTGATTCTCAAAGTAATAACCTTCCTCCAGTTTTAAGCATAGATATCAATGATACCAAATATTTTTACAATAAAGTATTTGATTATCTAAATAGAGTAATTGAAAATGAATATCCTAATAAAGCTCAGAATCAAATTATAGAAAAATCTGAAAAAGCACTGAGTAAAATAAAGACTCCATATGAATATTATGGATATTATAGTACAGATGCAAATGATTATAGAGGATTTTATAATACGATAATAATAATTTTAATGGTTGTAGTAGCAGCTCCAATATTCTCGTCAGATAGTGAGAATGATTTAGATTATATATTTAAAACAACTAAATATGGCAGAAGAAAGTTTGCCATCTATAAAATCCTAGCAATACTTACGATTTCGGTATTAACTTTGCTCTTAGGAAACTTCATACAAGGCTCTATATTAGACTATGCTTTTGGAACAGAGTATAAAAAGACTTCTGTTCAGATGATGTTTAGTGCTTTAAGTTTGCATAATTGGAACTTTGGACAGTTTAATAAATATATGCTTATTTGTAATAGTATCATATTGATTTCAACCATTCTTGCTACACTAATTATTTCTGTATTAAGTAAAAGAAAAGTTGAATCCATAATGAAATCAATTTTATTAGCAGTATTTCCAACAATAATTTCTCCTATTGGTATGATTAGTGCTATAAACTATATTTTTCCATCTTCAGGAGTAGGACTACTCAATTCATTACAAAATCAAATAGCTGATTTTAATTTTGTAAATGTTTTTGGAAATTGGATGAGTTCATCAAGTCTTATAATGATATCAGCTGTAATATATATTATTATTTTACCAAGTTTAGTAGTAATGATGTATTCAAAAATTGGAGGTAATTATGGACTTAATAACCCTAGAAGCAGAAAAATATAATAATAAAGAAAACATTACCTTAAACATGGTAATCGAAGGACCTGATTATGAGGATAAGTATGATAAGATACAAGTTTATTTAAATGAATGCGATTGGTTGCCTAAGAATATAAACATATTAACATCTTCCATAGATTATGGACCACATGAAAGCATATATACAAGACCACAATCTTATGAAGAAAGAATGATTTTAAAAGATTATTATGATCCAATTTTATCGTGGGATGAAAAAAATAAAATAAGGAGAATATAGAACTGGTAACAGAGTTCGCGCTTTAAAAACTCTTAGAGCATCATATTAATGATGAATCATAGAGGCTCACACTATATAGAAATTTTAGTCTATATTTTGTGGGCTTCTATATTAATTATAAATAATAAGACTAGTTTGCTTTGTCAAAGCTGTAGGGGAGGTATAGATTATGAACATATATTTACAGGAACTAAAAAGATTTTTATCTAAAAAATCAGTAAGAGTTTTTTTGGTCGTGGGTTTATTTTTTACTTTTTTGATATCATTTATTACTTATAGAAGTGTACAATATGATGATATAAGTTCTGGTGATACAATTACCTATTTTGGAAAAGAGGCTATAGATCATTTTAATGAGGATAATAAAGCCTCTGAAGGTTATTTGACAGAAGAAAAAATAGCTAAAGTAGTAAAATCTTATAAAGAAATATTAAATAATGAAAATGTAAACAGTAGAGAAAACTTATCAGAGGATGCTAAAAAAAATATATCGAAATTTGATCCTATATTAAGAGTAATAACATACCCATATACAATTACAACATCTGGAAGTTTACTTGATGTAAACGAACTTGATACAGAAAAAGATTTAAATTTTTATCAAAGTTGTTATGATGCATTGGAAAGGGACATAAAACAGAAATATGACAATGACAAGATAACAGAATTTGCTCTAGAAAAATATAAAGAGGTAAATAAACCATTTTATTATGGAGGATATTTTAGTGAAGATATACTATTTTTCGTAAATATTTTTATAACGGTATTATCACTAATTTGTATATTGATTTCATCACAATGCATTGTCGAAGATAAAGAAAATTACCTAGATTCAATTTTTAGAACAACTAGAAATGGAAGAAATAAATATATTTGCAGCAAGATACTTGCCTTAGCAAGTATTATATCGCTTTATTTGATATTAAATATATCTATTTATTATGGAACTATTAAATATCTTTATACTAATGGTTTAGATTCATCTTTTCAAATGTTACTATTTAATCAACTGTCAATATCTAATTTAACTATAGGTAAAGTTATATTAAGTGTATTTTTGTTAAGTATATTATTTACTATTGCAAGTTCAATGATGTCAATATTTGTCGCTATAAATTCAAAAGTTTCTATGGTTTCATCAGCCATATCGAGTGTTTTATTTTTTATTCCATCATTATTGTATGGAAAAAAATTGTTTAAATCAATATTTTATTTTTTGCCGTCTATGGGATTAGGTACTGCAGAAAATAGCTTAATTGAACAGTATCAAAAATTTGAATTTGTTAAGTTGCCAGGTAAAATTTTATGGATTCCAAAGTTTCTAGTAATAATGGCTTTAATTAATATTGCTCTGTATTTATTGCTAAGTATAAAATCATATAACAAAATAGAGCAATAAATATTTTAATGGGAAGTAGAGGATAAATATATGGGTAAGGATAAAATAAATCATCTTGAATGTATAAAAATAGCATTCAAGATGATTTATGAAGTAGATAAAAATTCTTTTGCGATTACTATAATATTGTCAATTGTAAGTGGTGTTTTTCCGTTTTTAGTTCTTAAATTAGGACAAACAATAATTAATATAATTCAAATTCATTCCACTAGATTTGATAATATTATAATACTTATACTTATATATTTATCTTTACAATTTATATCTGTAATAGTAGATAATATTAAAAACTACTATTTACAAAGGTTAAGTAATGAAGTTACTTATTCTTCTATGAGGAAAGTAATGGGAAAATAGTAGGTGATGGGAGTCACGATGATTTAATTGAAAACTGTAATAGATATAAGTTAATGTATAATAAGGAATTAAAGTGACTTTAATAGATTGAAGGGGAATTAATTATGAAATTGAAAAATCAATATATTTCAGTTGGGATGAAAGTGCTAACTGTATACTATATAATTTGGTTAATCTTTATTGTAGTATTTAAAATGACATTTTCAATCAATAATTTATTGATTGAGCGACAAATAAATTTACTACCATTTTATTATGACAATACAGTTAATATTAAAGTTATTTTTGATGAGATGGTATCAAATATACTCATTTTTTTACCTTTGGGAATTATGATTAGATCTATTTTATTTCGTAAAAACAATTTAAAAAGTATTCTTTTTGTATTTTTCTTTAGTTTAGCTATAGAGTTTTTACAGTACGCATTGTCAATTGGAGTATTTGATATAACTGATATAATTAATAATACATTAGGTGGTGTATTGGGCGTGGGAATATATAATTTAGCTTTAAAAAAATTTAAATCTAAGTTTAAAGTAGATAAATTTATTTTTTGGATAGCTTTTATTAGTGCTATTTTTATAAGTTTAGTATTAATTGTTTTTTTAAAATATAATGGTATTTAAAAAATTTAGTCAAGTCCATAATATTGTACTAGTTTAATTTACACAATATTATGGACTTGACTCTTAAATTCTTATACTTAACAATAAATATTATAATACCCTTTAATGCAATTACACAGAGTTATCGTTTACTCTTTTATAGCTTTTTATCTCTCCACTTCCTTCCCATAATAATTTTCATAGTTTTTCCTATACTGAACAAGGTCATAAAATTGTTCTTTATTCAAAGAATACTCTTGCATAAGGGTGTTCTTTTTTTCTTGCAATTTATCGAGGCTTGATAGTATTTCTTTTGTATTGGGTAGTTTTTTATAGTTTTCTAAGATTTCTTTAGCGGCTATTTTATATACGGAAAGTTCGCTATAATATTCTTCTGCAAATTGTTTGTCATCAGGATTTTTCTTATGGTATTTATATATTTCACGATACTTATTTATAGTATTAATATTTTCCATATCTTGAGATAAACTCTTCATTTCAGTTTCAATTTTCTTTATTTTATCTAATAAGTTTTGTCTATCATCAGCAGATTTTTTGATTAGATCATCGAGTTGAGTGATTGAATTAATTCCTTGTTCTCTAAGTTTAATTATTGAATCAGCCATTGTTTTGATATTGTGTTTTCTTGCCCAGACTTCGTAACCTTTAGAGGATTGAGCTTTTTTATTAGTAGATATATCAATAACATTTCCTACACGCTTTTTAGTAGGATTAGCTTTATTTTTAATTGCTAAATCTATTCTTTCTTTAATTTTCTCTTCAGTATAATCTTCTCCGATAGTCTTTGCTCTTGTAAATCTTTGCTTATCTTTATGACGAAAAGCAATATGTTTACCAAACTTAATTTCATAATCAAGAGACTTCATATTTTCTAAAAATTCTTCCCACGAGTTAGACTTATTAATCATTCTATCTATATCAAATTGCAGTTTAGACTTCCAAGAATTTCCTTTCTTGTTTTGGTCATATTCGTACCAAGATTTACCAGCAGTTTTATATTTTCTTCTGTAAGCTTCATAATATTCATCAATGACTGAAAGCTTATTTTCTTTACATAATTCATCACTTTGAAACCTGATTTTGTGGTAAGATTTTTTGTTAGATTGGTAGCACTTACCAGTCTTGTAATTAACATTATTAAAAATAATATGGTTATGGATATGCCCTCTATCTATATGAGTTGCAAGAACAAACTCATAATCATCTTTTAAAATTTTCTTGCATAATTCCATTCCTATCTCGTGAGCTTTTATAGGATCAACCTCTCCTGGTAGAAAAGATTGGATTAAATGTCTAGCTAAAACTGTACCTTTAGTATCATTGTCTTCTCGTGTTTTCATAAATTGAATGTGTGCAGTAGATGGGTGACATTTGAATGAAGATACTAAAATTTTTTCATCAGTTTTTTCACTCTTAGTAATATAATCTATTGCCAAATTTAGGGTTGATTTTATAGGATGTATTTTTGTAATTGCCATACTAATCACCATAACTTTCTTTTGATTTATTAAGAAGTAGTGAATGGATCTGCCATATTTCTTTTGATAATTTTTCTATCTGTTTATTCATAGATTCAATTTCATTTTTGTAAATAACACCAGTTGTATTAGTAGCTTTTGCAATCTGGTTTATATTATTTGTTGCATTTGAAAGTAGCCATTGTAGGTTTCTAAATGGTTCTAAATCTACAACATAAATCTCTTTTTCTAATACACACTTTCTAAGAAAGTGGGACATAGTTTTACAATTAGCAAGTTCCATTTTCTTTTCGAAAATTTCCTTTTCTTCTTTAGTTAGTTTTATTTCTATTCTTTCATTTCTAAATCTATTTGCCATTTTATGCTCCTTTATAAAATATATTTCGGGGTCTTAGGGTTCTCCCTAACAAGGTAAAAATTAAAAAAATGGAGCATTCCGTAAAGGGCTGCTCCATTAATTTTTTCGTAAGTGTCCGTACACTTACTGTGCTTGCTATTAAAGTTGTAAGCGTTAAGCGTTTATTAGGTTTTATTAATTATACCGCATTTAAATAAATTAATTAAGAAGTATACGGTAGAGTAGAGCAAAATTTATAATTTGATTGATATTGAAAATATTTTTCAATTAAGATATAATAAAAACCGAGGGAATCCTCGGAAAATAATTGAATGATTGGAGGTATTTTATTGAAAGATAAGGAAACAAAAGTTGGTCAAATTAGAAAAAAAGAAATTCGAGATGCAGCAATGAGATGTTTTTTGAATAAAGGATTTCAGAATACAACAATGGAAGATGTGATTAAAGAAGTTGGCATGAGCACAGGTGGTGTCTATCATCATTATAAAAGCACAGCTGAAATGCTTAAAGATTTAATGCTTGATGGAAATCAGTATAGAAATAATTTAATTGATAATTATTTAGAAGCTCACATAGGTCAAGATAAATATGAACAGATGAGTGAAATTTTAGTGGATAAGTGTCTACCAGATACAGATATTACTAAGGTTTATTCTCTTTTATTACAATCAAAAAAATATAATGAAGATTTAGAAAAGATGTTTCAAGATTTGAAAACAGAAACAGTAAATCAATTAGATTCAATATCTAATAAATTAGGAATTGATTCAAAGATTTTTGAAGATGGTTTTTTAGTAAATTATATAAATGGAATGATATTAAGCTCGCAAGTTCTTAATGCAAGAGATTCATATGATGAGAATAGGAAATATCTAAAAGATACAATTTTAAATTATATTTTAGATTTAGAAAAAAATAGATAACTAAGGAGGTTTCAGAAATGAATAAAAAATTAGAAGTTAGAGATTTAATTAATGTTGGTTTGTTTGCAGTACTTGGGTTTATTTTTATGCTAATAGGCTCATTTACAGCTATGGTTCCTGTTTTGATGCCAATTGTTCCCTTAGTACAGGGAATTTTAGTTGGACCTAGTAACATGCTTTTTTCAACAAAAATTAAGAAGCCAGGAATGCTTTTTATTCAAACAATGCTAATATCTTTAGCTTATGTCATCATGGGTCATGGTCCATGGGCACTTTTAACAGGAGCAATTGCAGGATTTATTGGAGAAATAATATTAAAATCAGGCTCTTATGACAGTAAAGGAAAATCTAGATTAGCATTTTCTTTTTCAAGTCTTTGCACTTTAGGAAACTATGTTCCGATTATCATCTCAAGAAATGAGTATGCACAAGGGCTTTTAAATCAAGGTTATAAGCAAGAATTTATTGACACAATGATGAAAGTTATGCCTGATTGGATTTTAATAGTTATGGCTATTTTAGGATTTATTGGTGCTTTTGTAGGTTGTAGCTTAGGAATTGTGTTTTTGAAAAAACATTTTTCAAAAATTGGTAAGTAAGAATTAGGGAGCGGGTTATTAGATATGATAAGGATAGATTTTAGAGCAAAATTATTTTTAATGATGGTTATTTCTTTTATTATGACAATTGGAAATATTCAAAGCCTAAATCCTATATATTATGTATTAATATGTATGCTCCCTACTTTTTTATTATTTTTATCTGGACATATAAAATCCGGGATTAAATCAATCATACTTTTTATAATATTGAATATTATAGAAATTAATATTAGGGAATTAAATGATTCTATAATATTATCACTTATACACATAGTTATAATTATAATAAAAAGAGTTTTTGCACCTATGGTTATGGGAAATTATATAATTTTAACGACTAGTGTAGGAGAAGCAATTTGTTCATTAAAAAAGGTGAAGTGTCCTGATCAGATAGCCATTCCTGTTGCGGTTATGGTTAGATATTTTTATGCAACAAGAATTGAGTATAGACAAATAAAACAAGCTATTTATTTGAGGGGTATAAGTTTTAGGAAATTTTTAAAGAATCCTATTTTATTAATTGAATATAGGATAATCCCACTATTGATGACCCTATCAAATTCTGCTGATGAATTGACAGTAGCTTCATTAACTAAGGGTCTTGCTGTCAATCAAAATAGATCAAATATTAGAGAAGCAAAGTTAACATTTGCTGACTATTTAATTTTTTTTGTTTCTATTTTAGTTTTATTTTTTTATATAAGAGGAAGAAAATATGCTTAAAATAAGAAAGCTTGATTTATCTTTTGATGATGAAAATATCTTAAAAAATCTAAATTTTGAATGTAAAGCTGGTGAAATTACAGTTATTACAGGACATTCTGGATGTGGAAAAAGCACACTATTAAAAGCAATTAATGGAGTAATACCTGAATACCTTGATGCTAATATTAATGGAGAAATAAAATATAACAGCCTAGATTTACTTAGTAAAAATATATTTGAAAGATCATGTATTATTTCAAATGTATTTCAAAATCCAAAATCTCAATTTTACTGTATGAATTCCACTGAGGAGTTAGCCTTTCAGCTAGAAAATAGAAATACTGACAAGTCAGAGATAATCAATAGAATAAAGAAATACTCAAAACTCTTAAATATAGAATACTTATTAGACAAAAATATATTTGATTTATCTGGTGGAGAAAAGCAAATGATAGCACTTGCAGCTTGTGCAATTTCTGAAAATGATATTATTTTATTAGATGAACCATCTTCATCATTAGATAATGAATCTATAGAAAGGTTAAAAGAAGCCTTAGTGAAATTAAAAGAATTAAATAAGATAATAATTGTTGTGGAACATAGATTATTTTATTTAAAAGATATAATGGATAGGCTCTGTATTATTGATAATGAGTCTTTAATTTCATACGAAAAAGAAGATTTAAATGATTATAATTTGAATGCTATTGCAGAAGGATATGGACTTAGAACATTTAATAAAATAGAGAAAAGTGATTTAGAGATTAATAAATATTATAAAGTGAATTTATTGGATGATAAAAATAATTTTAGCAATGGAGATTTATCATGTCATAATTTTAAGAAAAAATATGAAAAGAATAAAATTTTTGACTTTAGTATTTCCTTTAATAAGGGAGTAAATTTTATCATTGGAAAAAATGGAATAGGGAAAAGTACTTTCATTAAATTATTGACCGGTACTACAAAAGGTCACGGAGATGTATTTGTTAATCAAAAAAAAGTTACAAAACAAAATAAAGAAATTTTTATGGTAATGCAAGATCCTAGCTCCCAGCTTTTTACAGAAAGTGTATTATCGGAAGTATCAACAGTAAGTGAAGATAAAAGCCTAAATGAAAAAATGTTAGAAAAGATGGGATTATTATCAAAGCTTGAAAAACATCCTCAAAGTTTATCGGGAGGAGAGAAGCAAAGATTGTTGATTGCTATAGCAAGGCTTAGTAATAAACCTATTATTATCTTAGATGAGCCTACAAGTGGATTATGTAAACCACAGATGAATACATTAATTAATTTCCTACACGATATGGAGAGAGAAGGAAAACTCATTATAATTATTACACACGATTTTGAATTTATAAAACACTGTGATGGTACAATATATGAATTTCTAAAATAAAATGAAAATGGATACAATTATGGAGGTGTTAAATTATGAAAGAAAAAAGTCCTGCTGTAATATTGTGGGAGCTTGCATATAAGGAACATTCAAAGTTAAAAACATCTGTATTTATAGCAAGTATCGGTGTTATTGCCGGAATTGTTCCATACATTGCTGCAAGCCGTATTTTAGTCTATTTATTAAATGGAATTGCAGATTTCAAGGTCTATTTTTTATGGATGGGAATAGGTCTGTTATCTTATATTTTAAAATCTGTTTTATACTCTACGGCGTTATCTGTATCTCATAAAGCGACTTTTAGTGTATTGAAAGATATTCGCTTGAGAATGATTGATAAACTTCCGAAGATGCCGTTAGGAGAAATAATCTCTGTTCCAAGCGGAAACTTTAAGCAGATTATAGTGGATCAGGTTGAAAGTATGGAGAAACCGCTCGCTCACCTGTTGCCTGAAATGACATCGAATCTCTTAGGTTCTTTGAGTATATTTATTTACTTATTATTTCTTGATTGGAGAATGGCTCTTTTATCATTAGTATCCATTCCTGTGGGGATGCTTTTTATGGGACTCGTAATGAAAAATTATGCTGTTCAATATGAAGGATCTGTAAAGGTAAATCGAGAAATGAATTCTGCAATTATTGAGTATGTTAATGGAATAGAAGTGATAAAAACATTTAATCAAGACAAGAGATTGTACGCAAAGTACAAAGATAAAGTCATTGCAAATGCAAGATACTTTTATGAATGGATGAAGAGCTGTCAGTTACCTGTATCTTTATCTAAAAACATATCTCCTACTACAATGATCACAGTGCTTCCATTTGGTTGGTATTTCTACATTAGCGGCAGTTTAAGTGCAGAAGTATTTATATCTGCAATTATTCTATCTTTAGGTATTGCAGGACCTTTACTTGAAACAATCAATTTTGTTGATGGTCTTGCTAAGATAGGGACTATTGCAAATTCTATTAACTTAATTTTAGAAGGAAAAGAACAAAAGCATTCTGATAGAGAAGTGACTATCCAGCAATATAATATTGATTTACAAAATGTAAAGTTTGGATATGAAGAAGAAAAAGAAATTCTTCATGGAATATCCCTAAACATAAAAGAAGGTACAACAGTGGCTTTTGTTGGACCAAGTGGAAGTGGCAAGTCAACTTTAGCAAAATTAATAGCTGGATATTGGGATAGCATGGAAGGAAATATAAATATTGGTGGACACAATCTTAAGGAAATTCCATTAAAGCAATTATATAGTTTGACCGCCTTTGTTTCTCAGGATAATTTTTTGTTCAACGAAAGTATTAGGGAGAATATAAGAATGGGCAATCCAAGTGCCAGTGATAAAGAAGTAGAAGACATTGCTAAGAAATCGGGTTGTCATGATTTTATTATGAAAATGGAACATGGTTACGATACGGTTGTCGGAAGTAGTGGGAGCCATGTTTCTGGTGGAGAAAGACAAAGAATATCAATTGCAAGAGCAATGCTCAAAAATGCACCTATTGTAATACTTGATGAAGCTACTTCATATATAGATCCTGAAAATGAAGTGATTATAAAGCAAGCTTTATCAAAGCTTATAAAAGATAAAACGGTGATTATTATTGCTCATAGGTTATCAACTATAACAGATGCAGAACAAATATTCTTAATTGAGAATGGAGAGCTTGTTTCACATGGTAAGCATGAAGAACTTATGGAAGATTCTGAGTTATACCAAAAGATGTGGAATGCCCATATTGGAGTAAAGGATGGTGAAATAAAATGATAAGTGCCTTAAAGAAAATTTTAGACTTCTCAGGTGATGAGAAGAAAAATGTATACCATTCTATATGGGTAAGTTTCTTGTTTGCAATTTTTCACATGCTCCAAATCAGTGCAATATACATTATTGTTAAAGCTATTGTTGAAAAAGATATGAGTATGACACCTGCATGGATTGCTTTGATACTTCTTGTTATAAGCATAGTTGGCAGAAGTGTTGCAAATTATTATTCACAGTTACAGCAATGCCATGCAAGTTATTTTATGGTGGCAAATAAAAGAGTTGCAATAGGTGAAATGCTCAAAAAAATACCTATGGGATTCTTTAATGAAAATAATATTGGTGAAATCGTTGGAATTTCTACAACTGTTTTGGAAGATGTAGAAAATACTGCGGCAATGGTTATGGTAAATACCTTATCTGGTTTTATTAACACAATAATTTTTACAATAATGATTTTGGCTTTTGAATGGAGGATCGGTCTTATTGTTACAATTGGATGCTTGTTGTACTTATTAATTCTTTCAAAAATGGAAAACAAGTCAAGAAATGTTCTTCCTAAAAGACAAGTGGCATCGGCAAAATTAGTTGACACTATTTTAGAACAAATAGGTGGAATGGCTGTTATAAAATCCTTCAATTTAACAGGGAAAGGAGATGAAAAAGTCAGAGATGCTATTGAAAATAGTAGAAAAATAAATCTTGATTGTGAAAAACTGTTTACACCTTATACGATTTTGCAAAATATTCTTTTGGATTTGTTTAGCATTTTGATAATAGGTGCAGGTATTTTCTTTTATATTAATGGAGAACTTTCATTCTTAAATACAGTTATGACGATTATAATTTCTTTTCTTGCTTTTTCTCAAATAAAATTGGCAGGAAGTGCAACAACCTCTCTCAGAGTTGTTAGTGGATCTATTGAACAAACAAAGAAGTTAGAGGAATTTCCACAGATGGATATTGATGGAAAAGACATAAAGCCTACTACTTTCGATATTTCTTTTGATAATGTAGAGTTTTCATATTCAGGCAAAAAAATCCTTGATGATATTTCGGTCAAGATACCACAAAAACAAATGACAGCTATAGTTGGAGCTTCAGGAGCTGGAAAAACTACATTTTGTAATTTGATAGCGAGATTTTGGGATGTAGAGAAAGGAGAAATCAGCATAGGTAAACATAATATTAAAGAATATTCATTGGAGTCATTAATGAGACAAATTAGTATGGTTTTTCAAAATGTTTATTTATTTCAAGACACTATTGAAAACAATATAAAGTTTGCCAAGCCAGATGCTACTCATGAGGAAGTTATAGAAGCTGCAAAGAAAGCGTGTTGTCATGAATTTATTATGAAACTTCCTGAACAATATGAAACAGTTATAGGAGAGGGAGGTGCAAGTTTATCTGGTGGAGAAAGACAAAGAATATCTATAGCAAGGGCTATGATAAAAAATGCCCCGATTATTATTTTTGACGAAGCTACTGCAAATGTAGACCCTGAAAATGAGGATAAACTACAGATTGCTATGGAAGAACTTACAAGAGATAAAACTGTAATAATGATTGCACACAGACTAAAAACCATAAAAAATGCAAATCAAATTCTTGTCTTGGCTAATGGAAAGATAACGCAACAAGGTACACATGAAGAACTTATTCAAGTTGATGGTATCTACAAAAAATTTGTTGAAGCAAGACAAGTGGCAGCAAAGTGGCAGTTGTCATAAGTTATAAAAATATTGAAAACAACTGGAGGAAGTCATATGGGAAAACAAGATATGAAAACACAACTATTAACCAAAAGTCCTAAAGAACTGTTATTTAAGTTGGCAATTCCCGGAATAATCGGGATGATTGTCATAGGATTGTATCCATTTATGGATGGTGTGTTTGCAGGATGGCTCATTGGTGATTATGCTATGTCAGCCATTAGTGTGTCTATGTCCTTAACGATTATAAATGGAGGAATATCGGCATTGATTGGCGTTGGAAGTGCCTCAATACTATCAAGAGCAATCGGAAAGGGCGATAAAGAAACGACAGATAAAATATTCGGGAATTTTTGTTACTGGGTAATATTTTTTTCTGTAATTATCACGATATTGGGTTTGGTTTTTGCACCTCATTTTTTAGATTTGGTAGGAGCTAAAGGAAATATTAAAGAACTTGGTGTGAGATATTTAAGAATAGTTTTCTTTGGCTCTATATTTGTGAATTTTGCTCAAGCGGGAAATATGACAATGCGTGGCGAAGGTGCATTAAAGCAATCAATGATGATTATGGGCGCGGGAGCTATATTAAACATTATTTTAGATCCTATTTTTATGAAGTTGATGGGTGAATATGCGATTGAAGGTGCAGCTATTGCAACTGTAATATCTCAAATTGTACAAGCAATATTGACATTCCACTATTTTTCAAAGAAAAGTGCTTTTGTAGGGATCCATAAAATTCAAAAATACAAGGCAATTTATAGCGAAATGTTCAGTATAGGAAGTTCAGCAATGATGATGCAAATTTTATTTGCAGTACAGCAAACATTTTTGTTTAAGCAAGCCTTTGCGTATGGAGGAGATGATTGGGGAATTTTGATGTCTGCTACAATGCGATTATATATGTTTTCCTTTATTCCACTGTGGGGTATGAGTCAAGGCTTACAACCTGTTATTGGAGCTAATTTCGGAGCAAAACAATACGGAAGAGTAAAAGATACGATGAAGATTTTTATGTATGGTGCAACAATTCTTGCAGCTGCTTCATGGATACCATCAATGTTTTGTTCAGAAAAATTACTATCATTATTCAGTGTGAGAAGGGAGATTATTGAAGTTGGTGTTGTAAACTTTAAGATGTTTTATTCAACATTCATCTTATATGGAATTATGATTATGACACTTACATTTTTCCAATCCATAGGAGATGGAAAAAAAGCAGGCATGATTGTAATGCTTAGACAGTTAGTTTTATTTATTCCTGCAATATTACTATTTCCAAAGGCATTTGGAGCGTCAGCAGTTTGGTGGACAGAACCTATCGTAGATTTTAGTATGATTATGTTGGGACTGTTTTTAATGCTTAATGGACTTAGGAAAATGGGAAAAGACAAAGCATAAATACAAGGACATTTGATATAAAAGCGAAAATAATCAAAAGAGGCTGTAGGTATGGATGCTATTTATCTATAATGAACGGAGGGAAAGGGAGATGAACAAGTGTATAAGTTACCTTGTAGAATTGAAATGGAATAAAAATACTCCTTTTTTCTATAATTCTTGTAGTTGTCTGTCTTTACATTTTCTCGTCTAAACAATTAAATATAGTAAAAGAAAGAACGGATTTCTTTCATTTCAGAGGACTTCTTATGCCAAGATGCAGGAGTCCTCCTTTTTTGTCTGAAAAACAAATAGACAAAAAAGAAATGGAGGAAACTTTATGGCAAAAGAGTATTACCTTTATGTCAGAGGGCAAAAGGTAAAAGTCAGTGAAGATATTTATAAAGTCTACTGGCGAGAAAAAGAACACGAAAAGTATTTAGAGCAGGTGGACAAGAAAAAACCACCTGCTCTTTTTTTCGTCTCTAAATCACGATGGGAATTTTGAAGATAATCTAGAAGATAAAACTGTTGATGTTGAAAAAGTTATAGCTACACAAATGATGATTGAAGCACTAAGAAATGCAATGTCAAGGTTAAATAAAGATGAACGGGAAATAATTGAAAGATTATATTTCAATGATGAAACACTTCGTGCAGTAGCAAAGACTCAAAATATATCACATCCTGCTTTAATAAAAAGACGAGATAAGATTTTAGAAAAACTAAAGAAATTTATAGAAGAAATATAATTTCTGGTTACCAAAGAGGGCAAATTTTCCTTTATAAAGTGAGGGGAGTTTTGTCCTCTTTCTATTTTAAAAGCAATCTAAATAATATTTGAACCTTAACAATTGAATAGACCAAGACAAGACATTAATCATTTTTGGAGCGTAATAACCTATCCGCCAAGATCTTTCTGCTGAATAATTCGGTAAAACAAGTACTGCTAAGCAAAAAGCAAGGGAAGAAGAAAGGGAGCGATAAGTAAGAGTTTGAACATAGGGAGGGATACCCTATTCGCTATGAAGAAAATGAGGATAATGATACTTCTAAGGTTGAAGCCGGCTCATCCTGAACAGAGGCGGAGGTGAGATTCCTATGTTGCTAATCCAAGGCACTTGTCAATGTCAAAAAACTTTAAAAATATTAAAATAAATATTTTAAATATATTATTTGGAGGATTTATGATTAACGAAAATATAAAAGGTGTTCGTGTTTCTGAGAAAGCATTTCTAACATTAAAAGAAGCATCTGAATATTTTAATATTGGTCAAGATAAAGTTAGACAATTAACGGATGAAAATGATTGCGATTTTGTATTATTTAATGGTAGTAAGCGTCTTATTAAGAAAAAGTTAATGGAAGAATATTTAAATAGACAGTTCTCTATTTAATCTAAAACTATATATAAAACACGCTTAATGCGGTATAATAATTATAGCGTGTCTTTTATCAAAAAAGGAGAATTTTTATGGTAAAAAGACGCAAAGATAGTAAAGGGGTTGTTTTAAAAGACGGTGAATATCAAAGATCAAATGGCACTTATGAATTTAAGTGGCAAGACAAAATAGGTCGTAGAAAATCTATCTATGCGAAAACTCTAAAAGAATTAAGAGAAAAGGAATTAGATATTTTACGCAATACTATAGATGGAATCAACAACGAAGGAAGTAGCTTATCTGTAAATGATACTTTTAAGCTATGGACAAAGGTAAAAAGAGGTTTAAAAGATAATACCTTTAAAAATTACATCTATATGTATCAACAATTTGTCGAACCGACTTTTGGTCGCATTAAACTATCTGATATTAAAAGATCTGATGTTAGAAGTTTTTATAACAGATTAAAGGAAGATCAGGGATTGATGGTTTCTACCATAGATTGTGTTCATACTGTCTTACATCAGGTTTTAGAATTAGCAGTGGATGATGAATATATAAGATTTAATCCATCTGACAATGCTTTGAAGGAATTGAAAGTAGCTTATCGAAATGAATCTCCGAAGAAAAAAGCCATGACAATAGAAGAACAAGTGCTATTTGAAGAATATTTATCTAATAGTGATGAATATAAAAAATGGTATCCAATATTCATTGTTATGCTTTGGACAGGCATGAGAGTTGGAGAAGTTACAGGATTGCAATGGGACGATCTAGATTTTGATAATGGTCTTATAAATGTAAATAGGACTTTGGTATATTATAGTAAAGGTAAAGGATTAAACAATAGATATGCTATTAATACACCGAAGACAGCATCAGGTAAGCGAAGTATTCCTATGGTTCAAAAAGTAAAAGATGCTTTTCTTATGGAAAGAGAGTTACAAAAAACTTTTGGAATCGAATGTTGTGATTCAATCGATGGATTTAAAGACTTTGTATTTTTAAATAGATTTGGTAAGGTTCACAATAATGGAACACTTAATAAAGCTTTGAGAAGAATTGTTAGAGATTGTAATTTAAGTATAATGGATAAAAATAAATCGAGCTCTAATGATATTCTATTAGTTCCACATTTAAGCAATCACATTTTCAGACACACCTTTACTACAAGGCTTAATGAACAAAATATAAATACAAAAGCAATGCAGTCTATTCTAGGTCATTCTGATATTAGTACAACAATGGATATATATGTAGATGCAACAGAAGATTTTAAGATAGAACAGATGGGAGAATTTGAAAAAGCGATGAAATTTATATTTTAGAATTTACGACAGCTTACGACAAATTTACGACAATTTGCTAGAAATCTATAGGCACTTATAGAGAGTTAGCAAATTGTCGTAAATGGAAAAGTACCATAAAATAGACTTTTATAGAGATTTAGACAATTATCTAAAGTAGAGGGGATTTTCCCAACAATGAAGCCACTTGGTCTTGAAAAGACAGAAAATAAGACAAGCCAAGAAGTTCCTAAGGTAAAACTTGACCTATCAAAAGTAAAAGTTGAGCCATTATTTGAAGAAGATGTTGATTTTGAAACATTTTCTAAATCAGACTTTAGGGTTGTAAAGGTTAAAAACTGCGAAGAAGTTCCTAAATCTAAAAAACTTCTTAAATTTACCCTAAACGACGGAACAAGCAAAGATAGGGTAATCCTATCAGGAATCAAAAACTTCTATAGTGCAGAAGAGTTAGTAGGCAAAACATTACTTGCTATTACTAACCTTCCACCTAGAAAAATGATGGGTGAGGAGTCTTGTGGTATGCTTTTATCAGCTGTATGCGACTACGAAGGAGAAGAAAAATTAAATCTAATCATGCTAGATGAAATCATCCCAGCTGGAGCAAAAATTTATTAATTGGATAAGATTATGGGCGGCAGAAAATCTGCCGTCTTTTTTTGTAATGAATGTGCAAGTTAAAAGGAGGAACTAAATGGCAGAAAATACGAACACTCAAGTAAACGAAACACACGAAGAAGAACAAGAAGAATCCCAAAAGCCTGATGGCGTTTTAACAAAAAATATAAATGGAAAGACATTTGTAACAGAGATATATTTTGATAAAAAGAGCAAGAAAACATTTTAAGATAAGTTATTCAAGGTAATACATTCTAAAGGAGATAGTAGCGAGTAAGTGGGAAATATGGCAGTAGAAAAAATGCCTAAAAAATGCTATAATATTATTTAATATTGACGAAAGGAATTTAAAGTTGTTGAGGGTTGAATATGGACTTTAATAGGATGATTCCTGAATTATCAGTTTTGATATTGAGCGAACTAAAAATTTTTTAGTGAATTAGGATTTAAAATTGAATATGAACGTGTTGAAGATAAATTTGTTTTCATGTCTTTTCAAGATAGTCAGTCTATGTTTGAACAAATTCAAGATGATGGCTGGAATATAGGTGAGCTGGTATATCCTTTAGGAAGAGGAATTGGTTTTTCGATAGCTGTCGATGATATTGAAGAACTTTATCAATTAGTGAATAATTTGAATATAGAATTATACAAAGAACTAACTAGAAACATATATAAAGTTAATGGAATAGAAGAAACAGAAATAGAGTTTTTAATACAAGATCCAAACGGGTATTTGTTAAGATTTACAAATTAACAAATACCAATTTGGCGATAAATAATAATTTGAATATAGTGAAGAGGTGTGTCGAATGACAATTTTAAAGATAATATTAATAACAGTCGGAGTTGCATTTACAACATTTGGATATGAGATTTATTTCCGAAAGAAATATAATTTAATCAATGGCTTTGAAGCGGATTATAAAGCCGGTAGAAAAACAGAATTATATGCCAAGAGAGTTGGATTGATAGAATTTATTATTGGTATCATTTTAGCGTTAATTGGAATTTGTGTGATAATAGTTAAGTAGACTACTCCCAGTTTGACTAATCAACAATTTAATAAAAACTAACACAGAAACAGTAAATCAAAAAATTTTTACTGTTTTTTCTTTGCTTAAAAATAAAAAGAGAGGAAACGAAAAAATGAAAAATATAGAAGAAAAAATCTTAATGGCAGATGAAGGAATTAAGCAGTTACAAAACAAAAGAAAAAAACTTATCAGTCAGCAGAAACAGGAAGAAAGAAAAAAGAGAGATAAAAGGATATATGAAAAGGGAGCAATATTAGAAAGCCTTATAGAAAATGCAGAAGAACTAACAGATGAAGAAATAAAAATCCTACTAGAAAACCAACAAAGACAAAAGAATTTAAAGAAACACTTAGAATAATAAGGCAAAATGGAAAAATATTAACATAGATATTATATAATAACATATCAGGAAAAGGTAATCAAAAAAACATGAAAAGTATTGACATTCAAACGAAAATATGTTTAGCTGTAGTTAACCAAAGAAAGGTGAAATTATGAATAACAGAATCGATAAATACCGTAAACCTCTAGGTTTATCGCAACATAGACTTGGGAAAAAAGTAGGTATATCAAGGACGAGTATAAACAAAATAGAAACAGGGAAAACAATTCTGAGCCTAAAAACTACTAACGATATAGCAAATGCTTTGGACGTTTGTATATATCAAATATTTGACCTAGATGGTACAGGTAAATACAGGTGTTCAAAATGTCAAACGAAACAATAGACATAACATTAATTAAACTTTATTAGGAGATTAAATTTTATGAAAACATATAATAGAGCATTAGCATTATTTTTATCAATCACATTATTATTAAGTGCTACACCAATAAACTCATTCGCAGCTTCTTATGGAAATATGGGGATAGAGAGATATGATCAAACACTAGCAGAAGTTGAGTTAAATTACAATGATATGAGTGCTAAGGAGCAAGCAATATATAGGGAAGTAGTAAGGCGTGATATAGAGAAGTATAAAAAAGAAGATCCAAACTTTGATCAAGAATTATTCCTTGAGCAATTAAATCAAGTTCTTGTTGCCATGGATTCTACGGGGACATCGGTTGTACCGCAGTCCCAAATGACACCTGCAAGTGTTGAATTTGCAATTCCGAATAATGTAGTTGCTACGGCCGTAAATACAATGTTTCATTGATTGTAGGAGGAGCTACAAGTGCAGCTATTAGAGCTTATATTCTAAAAAAAGGAGCTCGTGTAGCGGTTAATGAGTTAACAAAGGCTGTTGTTTTAAAATTATTGGCAGTGGGGATAAAAGAAGTAACTGGTATTGGAACGATTATCAGAGTCGTAATAAAAAATGTACTTGATCCCGGCAGTACAGTTGCTGAATGGTTAGACAAAAGAGATCATAAACCAAGAAATGGTTTTGTAGATGTTAAGGCATTTTAATGGGTAAAATAGTGTCTCTAATAATTCAAATTATAGTCGTTACATGTATTTTTGCGATTGCTATAACTGCCAGTTATTTTGGACTTCCAAATCCAATGGGAGTAATAATAGGAGTTATACTATTTATAGTTTATGATGTTTTATTTATGACTTTAATAGATAAATTCAAAAAAAGAAGACGTAAATAAGGCGAATTATTTGTATAAAAGTGCTTGAATTATTTACCTTTTATATGGAATTGTACAAGAAGACTGAAAAATAAATTATCAGCATATAAAAAACAGTAAATCAAATCGGTTTATTGTTTTTTTATTGCTCAAATTTTAGAAGAAAGAGAGGAATACGACCAATGAAAAATATAGAAGAAAAAATCTTAATGGCAGAAGAAATCAAGCAGTTACAAAACAAAAGAAAGAAACTATTAAGAAAACCAAAATTACAGGAGCGAAAGAAAAGAGATAGACGGATATATGAAAAAGGTGCAGTTTTTTAAAGTATCTTTCTTGAAAGCAAGGATTTAACCAAAGATTAATTTTATAAATTAATGAAATCATTAAATGATGAAGAAATAAGATTAAACATAATGGAAATTTTAGAAGAAAGAATAGATGATAATGTAGAAAAATCATCTAAAGATGAAATAACATAATTGTCCCTTGGTTACAAGGGCGCAATTATACACCCTAAAGGGTGCTTGCGTGCCTTTAGAGTAAAACCCTTGCAGCGACCAACAACCATTCGCTTTGGGTCTGCCCCAGCCAATTATCTCCAACGAAAATTTATTTGAGTTGTAGAGATAATTAGGCGAGGGTATTAAAAGTCAAGGGTAAATAAACTCGCTAACGCTCGTCCTTGACTTTTAAAATTTGAAATGAACAAAACAATTAAGCCGACTAACTGTCTGTACCCGTAAGGGTGAAACAACAAAGTTAATTCAGTAGTCGGCTTTTTTAATTCTATCAGGGTCTGCCCCTGCCAATCATTCACCACGAGCTTGCGAGTGGATTGAATGATTAGGCAAAGGGTATTTCAAAACGCTCATTCACAAAGTGGATATAAAAAATCTATTAAGCCTCCACCTAAAACAACAAAGAAAGAAAGGAAGTGATAAAAATGGCAGACAGTTTTCATTTTTCAGTAAACATAATATCAAGAGGAAAAGGCAAAAGTGCAGTAGCAAGTGCAGCATATATAAGTGGAGAAAAAATAAAAAATGAATGGGACGGAGTAACCCATGACTACACCAAAAAGCAGAGTAAATTTGTTCGGGAGGGTCGGTGATTTTTTTGACGCAATAAGATGAATTGAATAAAAATAGGAAATGTTATATAATATTTATAATATAGTAAGGCATATGATTATAATATTTTGTGAATTTTGAAATCATTTTGTCTCAATATTATAAAGTTGATTTCACCTTGGAAGGATGGATAAATTAGAAAAAGAAAACAGGTCACACTTTGAGATAAGAATGTCAAATTGACGGCCAAAAAAATATAGGGGGTAATTATGGATAGGGAAAAAGCCATTGACATTATTGCAAAAGACATGTCGATAAACAATGAAGATGCACAAAGAATGTATGAAAATATGGAAGGTTTCTCCGATGGATTGAAAAAAGCGGTTGCAGGTTATTTTAATGGTGAAAGAAAAAACTATAGATATAGAAATATATCCATCAAAGACATTATGGAAAAGGAAAACACATCATATCTCAACGCGATTTTCTCACTGGACTTGCTTATGAAACATCCAGAAATACTAGAAGTTTATGATAAGTTTACTTTCAAAAAAGATATGGTGATAGGTAGAAATGATTGATTTTAATATTCTGAGAAAAGAAAATTGGCAAAATATGACCTATGACCAGAGGGTTGATTTCTATCAAAAATTAGAAAATGCAATGGCTGCCAGCCAAAATAGACCAGCAAGAATTGTCACACCGATGAATTTTCAAGATAAAAGAATAGCTGGAGGTTATTCGGCTTATGATCCTGGTAAAATCGCTATCAAAAAAAGCCTGATCATGCAAGATTATAGGCGCTATGACAACTGTGATACAATCATCCATGAGGGCAGGCATGCCTTCCAGGATGATTGTATATATGGCAGAGCCTACATAGGAAATATTGAGGATGTAAACAAAATTAGCGATTGGCAAAAAAACTACGACCAATACCACTTTTCAGACGAGGAATGTGATCCCAAATATAGGTTCCAGCCAGTAGAGAAAGATGCCTATGAATATGCCAACAAAGAGTTTGACAAGATGACCGCAAATGTCAAAGACAGAGACCTATACGAATATAAACATACTAGGGATATGGAAAATATCCACTGCAAGCTAAAGGCAGAGCAGATATATGGAAAAAACTATGAAGAGAAGATTAAAAATGAAATAAACTCTTCCTATGAGCAAAAATATGGAAATAACTATAAAAAAGACCAAGGCTTTGACTTTTTGGCTGACAGGGAAGATAGGGAAAATAATATCCAGCCAAAGGTTAATGATCAAGACAAGGGCCAGGATAAAGGTTTTGGCCAATCTTATGTTTTATCTTAGGAGCATGTGATGTCTTTTAAAATTTTATATGGGTCTAGTGTTGCCTATAATCCGATTGTAACAAATAACAATTCGAATTTTCTAAAATTTGATGGAGAGAAGGATGGAAAAAGGGCAAATTTTACTATGTCCGAAGACCAATTGTCCAAGCATTTACTCATGCTTGGATCAACTGGTTCTGGTAAGTCCACCCTTTTTTTCCATATAATAAAACAAATCAAATCCCAGATGACAAATGACGATGTGATGATCATTTTTGATACCAAGGGAGACTATATACAAAGATTTTTTGAAAATGGTGATTTGTTTATAGATAATATAACGGATACTTCTTCAAAATGGAATATTTTTAGGGACATCCTAGCTGATGGGGCTGATGATGAACACATAAAGCAGAATTGTAATGAGATTTGCAAATCATTATTTAAAGAGAGGGTAAAAAATACAACCAATGCCTTCTTCCCAAATGCTGCTAGTGACGTTTTATCATCCATACTCTTATCCCTTGCCAGGGCAGGTGTTAAGGATCAGAATGTCAGAAAAAAAATGTTTTATAACGATGAACTAAGGAGTCTCCTTGATTCTTGTGATGAAAACAAGGTCAAAGCCATTCTAGCTAGTCACAAAGACTTGGTTGCGGTCAATTCATATATCGCTTACCCTGGTCCACAAAGTCAGGGCGTACTATCAGAGATGTTTTCTGTTGTTAGAGATATTTTTGTAGGTAATTTTGCCAAAAAAGGCAATTTTTCTATAAGAAATTTTGTTAGGGAAAAGGGTGGCAAAACCTTGTTTATAGAATACGATCTGGCCAAGGGCAATTCCTTGACACCTATATATAGGTTATGTTTTGACCAGGCCCTCAAAGAAGCAATGTCTAGAAACAAAAAAACTGGCAATGTTTATTTGATATGTGACGAGTTTAAGCTAATCCCTTTACTCGAGCATATAGAAGACGGAGTTAACTTCGGTAGGAGCTTGGGGCTAAAAATCCTAGCAGGTATCCAGAGTACAGAACAATTGGTAGATATATATGGAAAGTCAAAAGCCATGAATATAATGGCGGGTTTTTCTACTCTTATTTCTTTTAGGACAAATGATATGGCCTCAAGGGAATACGTCAGCAACCTCTATGGCAAAAATCTCATCATAGAAGATTATCAGAAAGCTGACTACACTATGGCTGAGGAAAAAAGATTGGGCCATACAGTCGAAGACTGGCACCAAAATTCCTTACCAGTTGGCCAAGCCATAGTAGGACTTCCTTTTAGCCAACCCTTTATATTTAAGTTTAATGATTTTAGGTAAGACATGATTTGGAAATTAATTAATTATTTAAAGAAAAAAAACGTAGACTATAAGAATAATATCAAAAAGAATGTAAAAAATTATAGGAATATTTCTTTCGATCAACTTTTTGAATACAGCTCTAGTGCGAGCAATTTTGTTGTGTCTGGAGCTAGCAAAAAAGAAAGAAATGCCGCCATAATGGCCTACATTTCTATACTCAAAAATGATAATATACCTGTGATTTTATTGCACAACTCTAATTTAGACCTCGAAGATGAGATCCTGGCTAACTATAGCAACTCAGTTATGTTTTCAAGGAGAAACCTAGGGCAAATTCAAAACCAAGCCAACTATGATCCCTTTATAGACAATGATTCTAGTCTTATTTCTACGATATTATCAGATGTTGGCAAAAAAGACTTCAATTTATCCAGCGCAACGAGCTTATATTTTGAGGGGATGGCCAAATATTTGATGATCGCAAGAACAACCCCATCTTTGCCAGCCTTTTTCAAATGTCCGCATGCTAGTTTAGTTTCATTGGTTCAAGATGGGGTCAACAAAGGACAAATAAGCCCTCAAGCAGGACAAGACCTCCAATTTTATTTGACATCTGGTAGCAAAGAGCTAGGAAGTATAAAAATATTTTTAAATAAACTTCTATCCGATATGAGGCCAATCCGTACCAACCACCTATCAAAAAAACAAGAATCTTTGATGTCAGCCTATAATAAAAGATACGATGTCATAAGTGTTGACTTGCTAAGCTCTTCAGAATCTCTTTATTCAAGACTCTTGACTTCAGAGCTAAATGAGCTTTATAGGTATGGGGGATTTGGTCTTGTAATTGATGATATATCATTTACAAAGGGAGAGATTCTAACAGAAATAATATCAAAACCAAGACCTAATACTGGTTTTATGATGGCAGAATCTGATTTTTTCACAGCCTGTGCCAATGATAATCAAATTTATGAATCTGTAATGGGGCTTTGTCACAATTTCCTATTATTCAACCATCCATCTGGTATATCCAGAAATAAATGGGCGGAATTTTTTGGTAAGTACGATAAAACAAAAGTATCAGAATCTAGTTCATCAGGCTTTAATATCCACAAGTGGTCACAAATCATTCCAGGCTTTAGTGCTGCCGATACTATTACTTATTCAGAAGATAAGGAGTACATCCTAGATCCAGAAGATATAAAAAACCTAAGAGGGAGCGAATTTTACTTTTTTGATGGATATAATTCTAGGCTGGTCAAGGGCTATGCTAGTTAGATCCTAATATGATTTCGTATAAAAAAGCGAGGTAAATCTTTAGCCTTGCTTTTTTTATTTAAATACAAAGAAATGACTTAGAAAAAAAGTGAGTATTATTTATAATTTAGAAAAAAATATAAATCTTCAATAGAATTTGTTAAGTATCCTTGATTATTAGCCAATAATCATTATAATTAATATATTGATTTATTATTTTATAGAGAAATTATCAATGATTGGAGAAAAAATGGAAAAAAGAAATAAATTTAGTTCTAAATGGGGCTTTGTTATGGCCTGCGTAGGATCGGCTGTCGGACTTGCCAATGTTTGGGCCTTTCCTTACAAACTAGGAGCCAATGGGGGTTTTGCCTTTTTGCTTCCTTACCTATTATTTGTATTTTTATTTGGCAGGGTAGGCCTTGCAGCAGAAAATGCTGTTGGTAGGATGTATAAGTCAGGCCCAATGGATGTCTACAAAAAAGCTTGGGAGTCAAGATCCAAGGGCAAAGTTGGTCAAATTCTAAGGTGGATACCTATGATAGGGGTAGGACTTCTTGCCATAGGCTATGCGGTAGTTATTACATATGTTTTAAAAGCACTTTTTGATTCTATATCTGGTCAATTATTTGCAGTAGATAGCGCAGCCTGGTTTGAGTCCATATCTACAAATGATTTTGCTGTAATTATTCCCCATCTAATACTTTTGATAGTGGTATATTTTTCCCTAGCCTATGAAACCAAGGGGATTGAAAAAACAAATAAATTTATAATGCCCTTATTTTTTGTTTTATTTTTGGTACTAGCTATAAGAATCGCATTTTTACCTGGATCTTTTGACGGATATAAATTTATATTCAAAATGGATATGGAAAAATTATTAGATTTTAGGACATGGATTGCAGCAATGGGACAAGCATTCTTCTCGCTTTCTCTAGTGGGATCTGTGATGGTTGTTTATGGGTCATATTTATCAGATGATGAGGATGTTGTAAAGGCATCAACAACTGTTGCAGGCCTTGATACACTAGCTGCTATGATATCAGCCTTTGTTATGATACCTGCTTGTTTTGCTTATGGATTTTCGCCAGCATCTGGTCCAAAACTGATTTTTGTAGTCCTACCAGAAGCCCTAAAGGCAATGCCATTAGGTAGATTTTTTGCTATAATTTTATTTTTAGCAATTGTTTTTGCAGGCATATCATCCATACAATCTATGATAGAGGCCTTAGCAGATGCAATTTTATATAGGTTTGAAAAAATTAGTAGAAATCTCCTACTTATCGTATTAATCGCAATAATTTACCTTGTAGGGATATTTTTAGAACCAATCAGCAAATGGGGACCATGGATGGATATAGTGACAATTTATATCCTACCTATAAGCGCTATTATAGGTGCGATAACCTGGTTCTGGGTCATAAAGAAAGATGACCTCCTAGGAGAAGTAAATAAAAATTTAGGAAATAAGTATAAAAATATCTGGCATAATATGGGTAGGTACGTTTTTGTACCTATGGCAATAATTTTATGTTTTGTAGCCATAAAATTCCAGGTGTCATTTTAGATAATAATAAATATAAAAAGGACTTAGAATAATTATTCTAAGTCCTTTTTTCTTTTAGAAACACACCCAATTGATAGCTTTTGGGATTATTCTGAAGTTTATTTCTTTGGTTTTGAAAATTTCTCCATCAGCGTTTGCCAAAAATTCTGTTTTTGACCTTATCCTTCCTGATCTGACTTTGATCTCGTTTAGGTATTTGCTTGAATGGTGGAGTCCTTTTTTGTATTTTACAATAAGGGATGGCAAGATTAGGCTAGGGATTTTTTGGGCCAAAACTAGGTTTAGGTAGCCATCATCGATTTTAGCCTCTGGAGCTGGGTTGAAACCAGATCCATAGTAGCCCCCGTTGCACAAGGCTGAAATCAGATAATTGCCTCTTATCCTAAAAGGTGACCCATCAGCAAGCTTCAGGTCGAAATCCAAATTCTCGTAGGTCAAAGAGGACAGATTATAAAGTACTGACTTAATATAGGCTTTTTTGCCAAGCCTTGGATTTTTTTCCAGGTATTCATAGGCCTTTTCTAGAACTTGGGTATCAAAACCTAGGCTTGTGACATTTATAGAATAAAAATCATTGACCTTTATTAGGTCGATTGGCTTTATATGAAAATCTAGGAGCCTATCCAGTGTGAAATTTGAATAGTCAAAATTTTTGGCAAAATCATTGCCAGTACCAGTTGGTATGAGTCCGAGTGCCATATTTTTACCATAGGCTACATTGACAAGTTCATTCAAAGAGCCATCTCCGCCACAGATTATGACAATCTTTTCATCATAGTCCATCTCGTCAAAGGCATCTATCAGATATTTGGTGTGGTTTTTGTATTTAGTATAAACCACCTCTATCTCAGAGAGCCTGCCGACTTTTCTAAAAGTATCTTCTATTTCTTCTTTTTTTATATCAAATTCTGTCTTACCAGCCTTTGAGTTTATAATAAATAATATCTTTCTCATAATTATTCCTATTAACATGCCAGAATTTTACTTAATTGATACAAGTATTTATCTAAAATTAGAATCTTTTCATTTTTCCCTTAGAAAAAGACATTTTGCCAGACCCACTTTCTTTGAGTTTGTCAGAAATAACGGCAAATTCTGCCCTGGTTATGGCACAAATTTTCTCGTCATCTCCATAGACTTCGCAGTCTACTGTTATGATTCTCTTACCCCTTTTTATAACCTTGGCCCTTGCGTAGATATACTCTGTTTCCATCATTGGTCTTAGAAAATTAAGATTCATCGATAGGGTTGGTGCTAGATATTTTTTGGCTGATGCCGCATATCCTGAGGCGTTGTCAGCCAGTGTCATAAGGACACCTCCGTGGATTGCCCCTATTTCATTCATATATGAATCTTTAAACTTTGCCCTCAAAATGAGATTATCCAGGTCTATTTCTCGTATCTCTATATCAAAATAATCACTAAATACCATTTATTACTCCTTAATTTACATTTACCCATATATTATATTATAAAATATTTTATATTCACTATAAGCTAATGTAAGTATGGGCTAAAAGTAGTATAATATAGCTTGATGTAAATGGGGGGAGTTTTAATGAATAAGAAAAAATGGTTATTAATATTGAGCTTGGCCTTTATTTTTTTGGCCAGCTCATGTTCAAATGATAAAGATAGTGAAGTTAAGAAGTCGGTAAATGTAGCTGACCTTGTAGAAAATCTGGATGCTTATCAAAAGCAAGAGGAATCAAGAAACCTAGAGGCCAGCAAGGATACAGAAGAGTCAGAGTCGGATAAGAAAGAAAATATTTCTTCTGATGATCCAAGTGAAGATGACGAGTCATCAAAAAAAGAAGATAAAGTAAATCCTGACGAAAAGGAAAATTCAAAAGAAAAAGAAGAGTTAGACGAAAAGGAAAAAACAGAAAAGGGTATAAAAAAAGTAAAACTCAAGGCCTTTGGTGATATCATGGCCCACTCTGTCCAGATTCAGACAGCTCAAAATAGAGCAGGGGGGAGTGGCTATGATTTTTCAGACCAATTTGTTTATATAAATGATTTTATAAAGGATTCTGACCTAGCTATAGGCAACTATGAAACCACTACAAATCCAAACAGGCCTTATGCAGGATTTCCTAGGTTTAATACTCCAGCTTCTTATCTAACAGCAATAAAGGATGCTGGTTTTGATATAGTCTCCACGGCCAACAATCATTCGCTTGATACAGATGTAGAGGGAATTTTGACAACCATAGATGCTGTCAAAGAAGCCGGTCTTGACTATGTAGGATCTATGAAAGATGGGTCTGATAAGATGCTAAAAAAAGAAATAAATGGGGTGAAATTTACCTTCTTAGCCTATACCTACGGGGCCAATGGACTTGAAAACTTGGTTATACCGAGAGAAGAAGTCGAAAACCTAAATTATTTAACAAATGAAGACAAGATAAAAGAAGATATAAAGATTGCAAAGTCCCAAGGAGCAGATTTTGTAGTTGTCTATCCACATTGGGGGATAGAATACCAGTCATATCCAGACCAAAGCCAAATAAACCTAGGCAGAAAAATGATCGACTGGGGAGCAGACCTAGTCATAGGCAACCATCCTCACGTTGTCCAACCTATAGAAAGATACAAGGCAGAAGACGGTAGAGAAGGACTCATAGCCTATGCCCTTGGAAATTTCGTATCTTTCCAATCCCTAGAAAATAACAATGACATCAGGGTAGAGCAGGCTATAGGTCTAGAAATAGACCTAGAAGTAGGAGATGACGGTCACAAATCTATAGCAGATTATAAAGTCCATCCGCTTTGGGTAGGATCTAGCTCTAGTAAGTATGGTACAGCCATCAGAACCTATCTAGCAGAAGATTTTTTAGATGGGGGCAAATACTATGATGAGGTCAATGAAAACCAGAGGGCAAGAATCAAGCAAGCCTACGATATGGTTTTAGAAACTGCAAATACAGAGGTTAAATAATGACAGGCTTTGAGCTATCAATCCTAAACACCATACAAAATATAAGGAGCGAGGCCCTAGATAAATTTATGGTAACCATATCAGCATCGGGCAACCTATCCCTGATATGGATCGCCTTTATAATAATATTTTTATCAAGCGATGACCTAAAAAAAGAAGGAAAAATAATGATAATAGGATTTATCCTAAATATTTTGCTGGTAAATATCCTCATCAAAAACCTAGTGACTAGACCAAGACCCTACGAAGTGGCAGGTTTTACTGATCTTTTAGTCCACAAACTTTCAGATAACTCCTTCCCATCAGGCCATACATCCTATGCCTTTACAATGGCTACTATAATAAATCTCATGGATAAGAAAAAACTATTAAAGTATTTTATAAACATACTAGCCATACTTATGGCTTTTTCTAGATTATATCTCTATGTACACTTCCCAACAGATGTATTGGCAGGAGCAGTAGCGGGGATAATAATTGGGATCCTATCTACAAAGATTTATCACTCAGAAAAATACAAAAAAATTATAGAAAAAAATAATTTGCATCGAGCCTAAAATGTGTTATAATATACTGGTAAGCATTTAGGCCGGTGTGTCGGAACTGGCAGACGAGACAGACTCAAAATCTGTTGTCCTCCGGGGCGTGTGGGTTCGAGTCCCACCACCGGCACCATACACACTATAAGCGTTGGATTCCAACGCTTTTTTTCTGCTCAATTTTAAAGTATAAATTTATTTTTCGTGATATGTTAAGTTTTTATTATACCTATAAATTATTAAAATTTTTATAAAAATTTTAAATGAAGTTTTGTAACATTTTTATTCCTCATTCGTTATTATAGTAGAAAGGTTCTTAAAATAAGTAGAGTGGTATAAGTGCAAGAATACTTTTAAAAAAATTTATGATTAATAATGATGGATTTTAAAGACTTTAAAGGTTAGTACTTTGATAAATGGAGGGTTATATGTCTTATAGGATAAATGTAATTTCAAGAGTGATGAGAAGCAAAAAGTTTTTCTTGTCCATACTCATTATTTTATTTTCTATGATATTTTCTTTAACTGCCTTTATAGAAGAGGGAATGGAATATTTTTTTAAACACGACTACCTTATGTCATTTTTACAAGGATATAACGGGGATAGGTCTTTGCTTGTAATTTTAGCACCTCTAATCGCAACCCTTCCTTTTGCAGCCCAACATGTCGAAAACAGTAAGAGTGGAACGATGAAATATCTTGTAGCAAGGATGGGATATAAAAAATATTTCAATTCTAACTTCATAATAAATTTTCTCACATCTTTTATAACTTTCGCTATTGGTATGGTCATATTTTATATAGGGTGCTTTGTGTTTTTTTCCAAAGACCTTAATATGGATGCCTATATGGGAATGACAGGAGTTTCCACCTATAAGAAGCTTATAGATAAATCTGCCTTGCTTTATATATTGGCAATAATTCTACATTGTGGGTTTGTAGGAGCTTGTTATAGCAGTGTGGGTCTTGCCTTGTCTTATTTTATTAAAAATAAGTTCATCGCTTGGATAGGACCTTTTATTATAGCAACAATAGGATCTTTATTTGCAATGTTCCTTGGACTTACAAAGCTTGAACCAATGGCAATATTTGATGTGTCAAGAGTACAAGGCATGACTCCTGTATTTATTATTTCCTACCTGCTAATAAGCCTATTACTAGCCTATGTTTTATCTTTATTGAAATTTAAAAAGGATATAGAAAACGATGAAGAAATATAAAGATTTAAAAAAATTCTATATTATCTTTATATATCTATTAGTGGCAGGTTCAATACTTGCAAGTTTTAGCCAGCTTATTAGCTTTAAATATAAGTATGGGAATTTTAACTTTGGGGAAATGATTCTAATAATGTTTAACGACTCCTATACTGGATATTTTACTTTTCCTTTTTTATTAGGCTTTGTTTTGATGATTCAAAGTCCAGCTGAACAAAATATATTCTTCACCCTAACAAGGTACACAAATAGGAAAGAATTTTATAAAAACAAACATACAAAAGTTATTAAAAGCCTTTTAGATTATGTGGGTTGTATTTGTTTATTTTGCTTAATAGTAGGGATAGGATCTTCAAATTTTGGATTTAATATTTCTCAAGCAACAAAAGAATTCGCAAATCTTTATTTGCTGGGGAATTTTGAAACGAATAACATAATTTTGGAAATATTTAAGCTAGTCATTTTGCAGGTTTTGCTCCTATATTTCTTTTCCCTAGTCCATGCTCTTTTAATACAATTTAGGATCCCACAAGCCCTTGTATTTGTCATATATACAAGCATCCTAATCATTGCGGCAGGAATGAGTTTGGGATTTTTTGGGGAAATAATTAAAGATTTTTCCCTCTATTCATTAGCAAGTTCAATTAATGGACGTGGGATAAAATTTATTTATAGGTTGTTAGTTTTAGCTTGTATAGATTTGATTTTGCTTAAATTGAATTTTAAAATATTTGAAAATAAAGACATTAGCCTTCCAAAGGTAAGTAAGCAGTATCAGAATGAGTAAGGAGGGGAGACTATGGACCTAATAAGGTTAGAAAATGTATCCAAAGCTTTTGGGAATAAGAAAGTAATAGATGATATTTCCTATAATTTTAAAGCTTGTAAAATATATGGAATTGTCGGAACAAATGGGTGTTGAAAGAGTGTTTTATTTAAGTTGATTTCAGGCTTAATGAAAGCATCTTCTGGTAAAATTATAGTTAATAAAACAGTGGTTGGAAAAAATGGAGCTATACCAGCTGACTTGGGTTTACTAATTGAACATCCAGGATTTTTACCAAACCTAACAGGATTTGAAAACTTAGACCAATTAACTGCTATTAAAAAGAAAATCACCAAGGCAGATATTGAAGAGATTTTAAAAGAGGTATCCTTATATCAAGATAAGGATGTAAAGGTAAAAAATTATTCCCTAGGCATTCTTCAAAGACTAGGTATAGCCCAGGCTCTTATGGAGAAACCGAAACTCTTGCTCCTTGATGAACCCTTTAATAGTATGGATCACGAAGGAGTAGTAGAACTTAGGGAAATAATTAAGTCTTACGTTAGAAATAGCGGATCAACAATGCTTATCACTTCCCACAATAAGGAAGATATAGATATATTGTCTGACCAAGTTCTTGTTTTGAAAAATGGTAAGTTAAGTGAATTAAATATGTAAAGTTAGAAAGCTGATCAGCGGAATAGATTTATCTATTTTGCAAGATCACTTTTTCAATCCCAGGATTATATATGTCTTAGCTATTATATTTTTCCAACATTTCATACTCTCTATTATAATTTGTAGGCAAAAAATATTCTAGTATATTATTTTATAAGGAGAAATTTATGAAAAATACTAATAAATGTCCAAAGTGTGGGTCAAGTGATATTATCAAAATACCTGGTTATGCTGGAGCCTATGGTACTGGCAATAATATTATGGTAGGTATATCTATAAAATCAGCAGTCCCTGTTGATAGGTACCTATGTGGAGATTGTGGCTACAGTGAAGAGTGGATAGACACTGAATATATAGAGAAGATAAAAAAGAAATTTGATAATTAATATAGTTAAGGAAATATTCTTGTAATATTTCCTTTTTTCTTTAAAAATTTCGTGAAATACGTTATACTATAAGATAGGATATCTATGATATTTGATTAATTTAAGGAGAAACGATGAGCAAAACTGTAATGTTGATTGATGGATCATCTTTGATTTTTAGGGCCTTTTTTGCCCTTCCAAATTTGACCAACAATGACGGAGTGATGACAAATGGCGTATATGGTTTTTTGACCATGTACAAAAATGCCTTTGATAAATATAAACCAGATTATGTTTTAGTGGCCTTTGATAGGTCATCAAAGACTTTTAGAAATGAACATTTCAAGGACTACAAGGCCAATAGGGACAAGACTCCAAATGAGCTTTCCTACCAATTTGGGATTTTAAAAGATATTTTGGATTCTATGGGGATCAAGCATACAGACCTAGATGGTTTTGAAGCTGATGATATAGTAGGTACCTACGCCCAGATGGCCCAAGAAAAGGGAGATAAGGCTGTACTTATAACTGGAGATAGGGACTACCTCCAGCTTGTAGATGATAATGTGGTTGTATATCTGACCAAAAAAGGTGTTTCCGATACTGTAGAATATACTGTTGAAAAAATAAAAGAAGAATACGGGATAAGTCCAAAACAGCTTATAGACGTCAAGGGCCTTATGGGGGATAAGTCAGACAATATACCAGGAGTTGATGGTATTGGCGAAAAAAGAGCCCTAGACTTTATCCAAAAGTACGGATCTATTGAGGGTCTTTATGAAAACCTTGATGAGATTTCTGGCAAAAAAACAAAAGAGAACCTAGAAAATGGTGAAACTGTAGCCTACATGTCAAAAAAAATAGGTACTATTGTCACCAATGCACCAGTAGAGTTTGACTATGATGATTTGGCCATTGGTGAGGTAGATTATGATGGACTCAAGGAAAAATTCTCCAAGTACAATTTTAATAAATTTCTAGAAGAAATCGACGGTGAGGGAACTAAACAAGAAGTAAAAGATTTTTCCTATAAAACTGATGGTTCATATGATGATCTCATAAAATCTATAGAAAAAAATAAGGTCTTTTTCTTCAAATCTATTTATAATGGGGATAATTATATACATTCAGAGATTTTTAAGCTTGGAATAAAGACAAAAGATACTGAAGTTTATATATTAGACCCTAATAATGATTTCATAAAAGATTTTAAAAAGATTTTTGAAGACCCAACCATAAAAAAAGTAAGTTTTGATATAAAGGCTGATATGGTCCTACTAAATAAGCTTGGAATTGACTTAGAGGAAAACTATGATGATGTCATGCTTATGCATTATCTCATAGATCCTTCAAGGTCATCTTATGATATCAAAACCCTAAGTCAATCATATCTGACCTATGAGGTTGATAATGAAGAATCTATCATTGGCAAGGGCGCAAAGACAAAAAATTATGAGGATATTGACCAAAAAGATTTGGCAGCCTTTATATCTGCCAATATCAATGCTATCGAAGATAGTTTGGAAAAGGTCGAAAAACAATTAGCGGAATACGAAATGCTAAATCTCTATGAAGAAATAGAAAAGAAACTCACCAGGGTCTTGGCCTCTATGGAAATTGTAGGTTTTTCTACAGATAGGGATGTTTTAGAGGAATTAAAAGCAGACCTTGATAAGCAAATAGAAGAAATTAGCAAGGAAATTTATGAACTAGCTGGATCTGAATTTAATATAAATTCTCCAAAACAATTGGGAGAGGTTTTGTTTAAGGACCTAGAATTACCTGTTATCAAAAAAACTAAAACGGGATTTTCTACTAACCAACAAGTTTTGGACAAGCTCAGGGACAAGCACCCTATAATAGAAAAAATCGAAAGATATAGGGAAGTTTACAAACTTCGTTCGACATATATTGAGGGATTAGAAAATGCAATTGATGATGATGGCAGGATCAGATCTACATTTAGACAAAATATTGCATCAACAGGTAGGCTTTCTAGCCAGGAGCCTAACCTACAAAACTTGCCTATAAAAACCGATGAGGGCAGACTTATCAGAAAGGCCTTCAAAGCTGACCAGGGCAAGATTTTAATAGATGCTGACTACTCACAGATTGAGCTAAGGATTTTGGCAAGCCTATCTGATGATAAAAATATGCAAGATGCCTTCAACCACGGGATTGACATCCACAGCCAAACTGCATCAGAAGTTTTCAAAACTCCCCTAGATGAGGTCACAAAACTCCAAAGATCAGAGGCTAAAGCAGTTAATTTTGGGATAATTTATGGCATAAGCGACTACGGTTTGTCACAAAACCTAAATATACCTAGAAAACAAGCCAAGGACTATATAGACAATTATAAAAAATCCTACCCACAGATCAAAAAATACATGGACGATGTGGTAAAACTTGCCAAAAAACAAGGTTATATAGAAAGTTTGTTCAAAAGAAGAAGGTATATACCAGAGATAAATTCGAAAAATTTTAATGTTAGAAGTTTTGGTGAAAGGGTGGCATTAAATACACCTATCCAAGGTACTGCAGCTGATATTATAAAAATTGCCATGATAAAAACTTACGAAAAGCTAAGGGAAGAAAAACTTGATGCTAGGATAATTTTACAAATCCATGATGAGATCATCCTAGAAGCAGGCAAGGATGACAGAAAAAAAGCTATGGAGATTTTAAAAGACTGCATGGAGTCAGCGGCAAGCCTAAAGGTAGATCTTTTAGTAGATATTGATTATGGAGATAGCATGTATGAATCCAAGTAGGATAGTGATAACTGGCAGTATAGGATCTGGCAAGTCTACTGTCAGTCAGATCATTAGAGATCTGGGTTTTAAGGTCATAGATTCTGATAAGGTAAACAAAAAACTCCTAGAAAAGGGTGGAGACAATTTTAATGCAATAAAAAATGATCCAGACTTTAGCCAGGTTTTTCATGGGGATATTTTAGATAAAAAAGTCTTGGCCAAATTGATTTTTTCTGATCCAAAACTTATGGATAAATTAAATAAAATCACCCACCCAAATATTATAAAAACCATAGAAAATGAGATAGAAAAAACCAAAGATCCCTATGTCTTTATAGAAATCCCCCTATACTATCAGATGCCAATCAGGTTTAGGGCTGACAAGGTTATTTTTGTCGAAAGTGACAAACATATCCAGGCCCAAAGACTTGCATCTAGGGATGATATAGACCATTCCTATGCTATAGAAAAAATAAATAAGCAGGAAGACCTTGTAGACGAAAGGGATACAGATGAGATTATTATAAAAAATAATGAGACACTTGTGGATTTGAAGAAAAATATCAAAACAATTTTAAAAGCGGAGAAGATTTTATGAAAGTGATAAAAGGAATTGGTAAGGCTATAGGTTTTATACTCCTAGCCATAATACTACTTTTAGCGGTGGCCTATGGGGCGATTGCCTACCAAACATCCAGGACAAAAATTTCCTACCAAGATGAAATTTATAAATATTCTGAAAAATATAATATAGATCCATTGCTCACAGCATCAATAATAAAAGTAGAATCTGATTTTCAAAAAGATGCCCAATCTGACAAAAATGCCAAGGGTTTGATGCAGCTATTGGATGAAACAGCTTCTCATGCAGCTGAGCTTACAAATATGGAGTTTTTCCCAGACAAACTAAGTGATGTTGATTATAACCTAGACCTAGGAGTCGCATATTATGACTACTTGTATAGGTATTATAATAATAGAGATTTGGCTCTTGCAGCCTACAATGGTGGGGTTGGCAATGTAGATAAGTGGATCAAAGATGGGACAATCGATCCTGTAAATCCAAATGTCTTGGACATACCTTTTAAGGAAACAAGGCAATATGTCATAAGGATTGATGCAAATTATGATGTATATAAAAAATTCTACAAAAATGGATTGCCAAGCAAGAAGCAATTGTCTGATCTAAAGCAATTATCATTTGACAATTTTATGAGATTTATTGAAGATATTTCAACAAATATCAGATAGGTATTGAGAAATTTTGCAAAATAATTTATAATAGAAGTATCAAATGATGAAATATTTTAAAAAGGAGAGTTTTATGGCAGCTAATACTGTGACATTTGCCCACGGTGTTGTTATGGAAGAATACAAAGAGCTTTCTGAAAATAGCAGCTTGCATATAGCAGCTATTCCAAAGCTAGTAACTATTCCATTAACCCAACATATAGGGGCACCTAGCAAATGTATCGTAAAGAAGAAAGATGAAGTCGCTGTTGGTGATATGATCGGTCAAGCAGTCGGCAACTTCTCAGCAAACATACATTCCTCAGTAGCAGGAACTGTAAAAGACATTATCGATATACAAACAGCTTCAGGCAAAAACGCCCAAGCAGTAGTCATCGATACTGAAGGTTTTGACCAAGAAAAGACCTATACAGAAAAAGAAAGTGTAGATCTTAACAAGGAAGAAATCGTTGCTAAAATTAGAGAAGCAGGAATCGTAGGTATGGGTGGTGCAGCATTTCCAGCCCATATAAAATATTCGCCTAACAAACCAGTAGATACTGTAATTGTCAATGGAGCTGAGTGCGAGCCTTACATAACATGTGATGACTACATAATGAAAAACTATCCATTGCACATAATCAAGGGACTTATCCAAGCCCTAAAGGCAGTTGATGCCAAAGATGGTGTGATAGCTATAGAAGACAATAAGCCAGAAGCTTACAAAACTATGACCCAAGCCTTGGCAGATTTTGCAAAAGAAAATAATTTTGGTGCAAATATCAAAGTTGTTAGCATGAAAACAAAATATCCACAAGGTGATGAAAAAAGACTTATAAATGCAATCCTAGACAGGGAAGTACCATCTGGTGGATTGCCAATGGATGTAGGAGCTATAGTATCAAATATTTCTACAGTCAATGCTATTTATGAAGCCCTATATATGGACAAACCACTATACGAAAGAATAGTGACAGTTACTGGTAAAACGGTCAAAAATCCTACAAATATGAGGGTAAGGATAGGTATAACTTTTGGAGACCTTATCGAAGAAGCCGGTGGAGCAGAAGAGATAGCTAAGGTTATAAACGGCGGTCCAATGTGTGGTATTGCCCAACCTGACCTAACAAAACCTATAGAAAAATCAAGCAACTGTGTATTAGTATTTGACAGTGAAGATGCATTTATAGATGATCCTTATCCATGTATCAGATGTGGTAGATGCGTAAGCGCTTGCCCAGTATTCTTATTACCAAACTATATACATAAATTTGCTCTTGAAGGTAGGTTTGAAAAAGCAGACAATGAAGGAGCTCTTGACTGTATAGAGTGTGGGTCATGCTCATTTGTTTGTCCATCAAATAGACCACTAGTAGAGGCTATAAAGTTTGCGAAAAGACAAATAAGACAGGCAGGAAAATAGGAGGAGATTATGGAAAATAAACAATTATTGGTAACAGCTTCTCCACATGTTAGGAGCAAAAGAACAGTTAGCAAGGATATGCTTGATGTAATTATAGCACTAATCCCAGCTGGACTTGTTGGTGTTTACTTCTTTGGTTATAGGGCCCTAGTTTTGATACTTGCTTCTGTAATCACTTGTGTATTAGCTGAAACAGTTTTTAACAAAGCAGTAAAGAAAGAAAATACAGTCAAAGACTTATCTGCTGTTGTTACAGGTTTACTCTTGGCATATAACGTACCATTTACTTTGCCAGTATGGCAATTGGTAATTGGAGCTATGTTTGCTATTATAGTTTGTAAAATGTTTTTTGGTGGTATAGGTCAAAACATAGTAAACCCAGCACTTGCAGCGAGAGCATTTTTGATGGCTTCTTGGTCAGATACAATGACAAAATTTGTTCCAGCAAATAGAGTTGCTACACTTAAAACAGTAAGCGATGTATCAATGGTTACCCAAGCAACCCCACTATCTAGTCCAGAAACATACAATATGATGGATCTTTTCCTAGGTAATATACCAGGTTGTATAGGTGAAATTAGTACACTAGCCTTATTAATAGGTGCTTGCTACCTACTTATTAGAAAAGTAATTCATATTAGAATTCCAGGTACATATATAGTAGCTACAGTTGTATTTTTAGCTATATTTGGTGCTATCTTTAAAGTTGAAGTTAGCGCTGATTACCTACTAAGAAATATTTTGTCAGGTGGTCTAATCCTTGGAGCATTCTTTATGGCTACAGACTACACAACAGCTCCAATGACTATAAAAGGTCAATATGTTTTTGCATGTGGTTGTGGTTTGCTCACAGCTATTATAAGAGTCAAGGGTGGATATCCAGAAGGTGTTTCTTATTCAATACTTTTGATGAACCTTCTTGTACCAGTGATTGAAGAACACACAAGAGCAAGAATTTTTGGAAAACCAAAGGTAAAAAAAGGAGCTAAAAATGAACAATAGTTTAAAATTAGGTATAAAATTACTTTTAATCACATCAGTAACAGCTCTTGCCTTAGCCTTTACTAATAATAAGACTCAACCTATAATACAAGCTCGTCAGCAAGAAGAATTGCAAGAGTCCTTGGCTGTAGTTTATCAGGCGGATAGTTACGAAGAGGTAGATGTTGAAAAACCAGACACCATAGAAAAAGTATACAAGGCAAGTGGTGCAAATGGTGATGGATATGTATTTCAAATCTTATCTCCAGGTGGTTACGGTGGTGCCATCGAATACTTAATAGGTGTCGATGCTGACCACAATATCACAGGCTTTGCTCCACTTCAACAATCTGAAAGTGCCGGTTTTGGTGCTGAAATGGAACAAGACTATTTCAAAGAGGGAATGGTTGGAGTAAATATGGATAAGGAAGTAAAGGCTTCTGCATCTGGTGGAGAAAATGAAATAGTTGGCATCTCTGGTGCTACAATTTCAACTACTACTATCCTAAGGGGTATCAATGATGCCAGAGAAGTTCTTTCTAGCTTGAATTAGGAGATATAAATGGAAAAACAAAATAAATCAAAACCAAAAGTAAATTATGGTAAAATTTTTGCTGATGGTATTATAAAAAACAACCCTGTACTTGTACAGATGGTTGGTATGTGTTCAGTCCTTGCCATATCTTCATCTTTGACAAATGCTGTTGGTATGGGTGCATCAGTTACATTTGTACTTGTGATGAGTAACCTTGTTATATCATTACTTCGTAACTTTATATCAGATGAGATCAGAATCCCAGCATTTATAGTAGTTATAGCAGGATTTGTAACCATAGTTCAGATGTTGATCAAAGCTTATGCGCCAGCCCTTGACAAGAGTTTGGGTATCTTTATACCACTTATAGTAGTTAACTGTATAATCCTTGCCCGTGCTGAGGGTTTTGCATCACAAAATGGTCCTATTCCATCAATAGTAGATGGTATCAGCCAAGGATTGGGTTATACAATAGCTATTTCAATCCTAGCCTTCTTTAGAGAATTACTAGGAGCTGGATCATTATTTGGTGTAGGTATTATTCCAGAACAATATACAATAGGATTTATGCAACAACCAGCATCATCATTTATTGTATTGGGTATGATCTTTGCAGCTTACCATGCAATAGCAGATAAGAAAGGAAAATAGGAGTTATTATGGCAGAATTAATTAAAATTATAATAGCAACTATATTTGTATCAAACTACGTTTTAGGACAATTCCTTGGTATATGCCCAACCCTAGGTGTAACAAGCAAGGTAGAAACAGCTAGAGGTATGGGTTATGCGGTAATATTCGTTATAGTTCTTGCAACAATTATAACTTGGTTTATCCAATACTACATACTAGAAGCATTCAACGTACAATATTTACAAACTGTAGTTTTCATTTTGGTTATAGCAACCTTAGTACAATCAGTAGAAACAGTTATGAAAAAATCAATGCCATCATTATACGGAGCATTGGGTGTTTACCTACCACTTATAACAACAAACTGCGTTGTTTTGGGTGTAGCTATCAAAACAATAGACAAATCATATAATTTGCTTCAAGCAACCGTATATGCTTTTGCAGCATCAATCGGTTTTATGATTGCGATTATGATTTTGGCCTACCTAAGAGAAAAAATCGAATACAATAATATGCCTAAGGCATTTAAGGGAGCACCAATATCCCTAATAACCCTAGGTCTAATGGCTATAGCCTTCATGGGCTTTGCAGGTTTAGCATAGGAGGTAAAAATGGGAAATTTATTATTACCAGTAATAATACTTGCTATAATGGGCTTTATCTTTGCAGTTGCCCTAGGATTTGTATCAAGCAAGTTTCATGTTGAAAAATCCGTAACAGAAGCAGCAGTCAGAGATGCACTTCCAGGTGCTAACTGTGGTGCTTGTGGTTTTCCAGGTTGTGATGGTTTGGCAGCAGCTATAGCCAAGGGTGAAGCTCCAGTCAACGGATGTGCTATAGGTGGACCAAATACAACAGCAGCAGTAGCAGAGGCAATGGGCGTTGAGCCAGTTGCAGCTGACGATAGAAAAGTAGCAGTAGTAAAATGTAATGGTACAAATGAAGCAGCAGTTGATAAGTACCAATACCAAGGTCTAGACGATTGTAGAGCACAGATTGCCTTATTTGGAGGTAAAAAAGCTTGTAACTATGGATGTATCGGTTGTGGTACCTGTGAAAAAGCATGTCCTTTTGATGCAATCCATGTTCACGATGGTGTAGCTCTTGTAGACAGAGATAAGTGCGTTGCCTGTGGCAAGTGCGTAGAAGTTTGTCCAAAAAATATTATCGAACTTGTACCATTTTCACAAAAACAAGTTGTTCTTTGTTCTTCACATGACAAGGGCAAAGATGCTAGAGCAAATTGCTCTAACTCTTGTATAGGTTGTACAATCTGTGCGAAAACTTATCCAGAAGCATTTGAAATGGATAACTTCCTATCTAAAGAAGTTCACGGCAAGGAATTTGATTTAGAATTATTAAAGACTGCTTGTGAAAAATGTCCAAACAAATGTATTACAATATATGAATAAAAATAAAGAAGTCCCCACTGGGGGCTTTTTTTATTTGCCTAAAAGTATATAATATATCCATAATTATCAATTAAAATAAAAAAATATGGAGTATGTATGAAGATAAAAAAAGCTGATATAATTGTGACTCTTGGTTTGTTTATCATAAGCCTTGGGATCAATTTTATTATTCATAAAGCAAATCAAAAATATGATGGTGATATCTTGATAGTAGAACAGGATGGCAAGGTCATAGAAAGACTCCCTCTAGAAGAAGATAACACCTATGTAGCCAGATATGGTGGTCATTATAACAAGATTGTCATAAAAGATAAGAAAGCTATGATTGTAGAGGCAGACTGCCTTGATCAAATTTGTACACACATGCACCCAATAGAAAAAGAAGGCGAAACCATAATATGTTTGCCTCATAAATTATTTTTGCAGGTTGAAAGTGGAGAAAGTAAAAAGAAAAATAATGAAGATAAGATAGACAAGGTGGTAAGATAATGCAAGGAAAGATAAAAAAACTTACAAATATGGGCCTATTAGTGGCTCTTGCCTTGGTTATATCATTGATAGAACTGCAAATACCAGTCCCAGTACCGATACCAGGTGCAAAACTTGGACTTTCCAATATAATAATACTAGCAAGTCTTTATTTATATGGCTTTAGGGCAGCACTTACTATTTCACTTTTGAAATCATTTATGCTGGTTTTGATAACCGGAGCTGTAACTTCGTTTTTCTACTCAGCAGCTGGAGCTATACTTGCTTCTATAGCGATGTATATTGCCCTTAAATTTCATGATAGGGTATTTTCCTTTATAGGAGTTAGTGAGATTGGAGCTTTTGCTCACAATCTTGGTCAGATAATTGTGGCATCTATCATAATGGAAAATATAAAAATGTTTTATTATTTTCCTTTATTGGTCTTTGTAGGGACCTTTTCTGGTCTTTTCGTTGGCCTTAGTTCAAATTTTATTATTAGCCATATGAAAAAAATTGGTGTTGGAGAAAAAATACAGTGAAAACTATCAAGGATATGGAGGCTTTGGATAGGCCTAGGGAAAAACTTATAAAATTTGGCCATGAGTCTCTTTCAAACAAGGAGCTTTTGGCAATAATTATAGGTACAGGCACAGAAAGTAAAAATGCTATTGACCTTGCAGGGGAAATACTAGATACTTTCTCTTTTGAGGAGCTTTTAGAAATAGAGGTAAATGAGCTAAAGGCTGTAAAGGGGATCAAGGATGCTAAGGCATCTAAGATTGTCGCAAGCCTCCAATTAGGAAAGAGAATTAAAGAGAGCATTTTAGAAAAAAAGATAAGCACAATTAGCTCAAATGAAGATGCCTACGAGTATATAAAAGAGACCCTAAGTCATAAAGATAGGGAATATTTTTATATCATTTTACTAGATATGAAAAACCAGGTTATTTCAAAGGAGCTTATCTCTATAGGTGATTTGGGTTCGTCTATAGTTAACCCTAGGGAAGTCTTCAAAAAGGCTATCAAAAGATCGGCCAAGTCCATTATCCTAGCCCACAACCACCCAAGTGGCAACCCAGAGCCTTCGAGAGAGGATATAATGATTACCTCTAGACTTATGAAGGCAGGAGAGATTTTGGATATAGAAGTTTTAGACCATATAATTGTGGGATCAAATACTTATATTAGTTTAAAAAAAGAAAGTTTTATATAGGAGATTAGGATGAAATTTAGAATAATTGCTACTGATTTTGCCATAGACCTTGGCACAAGCAATATTTTAGTATATAAAAAAGGCCAAGGCCTAATAATTAATGAACCATCTAGTTTGGTTTTAGATGAAAACTACACAAAAGTTTTGGCCATAGGCCAAGAGGCCAAGGACATGCTTGGCAAAACCCATGATGATATACAGGTTGTAAAACCAATTAGAAATGGAGTTATAACCGACTTTAATCTTACCGAGGCAATGCTAACATACTTTTTTGACAAGGTCAATGATCATTTTACTTTTATACAACCAAGAGTTGTCATTGTAGTGCCATCAGGAATAACCGACATACAAAAAAGAGCAGTAGAAGATGCTGCCCTCCATGCAGGTAGCAGGGATATAATCCTTGTTGATGAGTCGCTAGCAGCAGCCTACGGTTTGAACCTATCTCCTGAAGAAGCTAAGGGTATCCTGCTTATAAATATGGGAGCTGGTACTAGCCAAGTAGCAGTTATTTCTCTAAATGGCATAGTCGCTTCAGAAACCAAAAACAAGGGTGGAGACTATCTAGATGAGAAGATTGTAGAATTTTTTAGGGATGAAAAAGACCTAGAGATTGGCAAAAACACTGCAGAGAAGGTCAAAATTGAGCTTGGATCTCTAAAGGTCAAAGATGGAAATCATGAAATGATGGTAGATGGTAGGGACCTAACCTCAGCTAAACCAAAAACAGTATCAGTCAAATCCAATGAATTGGTTTCTACTCTTTTGCCTTTTGCAGATGAAATTTGTGATATGGTTATGGAGGTTTTAGAGAAAACTCCACCAGAAATATCTGCAGATATTAAAAAAGATGGTTTTGCCCTATCAGGATCTTTGTCACAATTATCCGGCATGGCAGAATACATAGAAAAGAAAATCGGACTTAGGTCTTATCACTCAGAGGATCCATCCACAGATGCGATCTTAGGGGCAGGTATGATCCTAGAAAATCCTGATAAATTTTTAAAATATCGTAAGTAGGTAAGTATGGCATACAAGAGAGTAAAAAAAGATAAAAAATCATATATACTAACATCTGTCGGCCTCTGCCTTTTGATTTTGATATCAAGCCAAACAGATGCTATAAATAAGACAGGATCAAATATTGTAAACACCGTATTAAAACCAATCGAGTCCGTTTCTTATTCTATTTCATCAGCTATAATTGAGCAGATAGAAAGGACAATTGGTTCTAAAGAAACAAGGTCAGAAGTTCTAAGGCTTGAGGCAGAAAATAGGGCCCTAGTTATGGAAAACGCTCGATTGACCACAGTAATAAATAGGGAAGAATTCCTAAAAAGCGAAGCTTTAGCCACAAAAGGCACAGATAATAAATATATAAAGGCAAAACTTGTCAACACAGATGTCAATTCTATGACAACTCATTTTAATATCGACAAGGGTAGTGTAGATGGGATAGAAAAAAACGACATAATTTTGCAGGCAGTATCTGACAGTAAATATTATACGGGATTAGTTGGCAAGGTGACAGAAGTTTACAAAAATACAGCTAGGGTTGAGACAATAAATTCTAGTGAAAATGACGTATCTTTTGTCAATTCTAGCTCTGGAGACTATGGAGTTATAGATGTTTTTAATAAAAACACAATCCAAGGCTATATGCTAGATGTTGATTCAAATATCAATGAAAAAGATATACTCCTAACCAGTGGTCTAGGTGGAGTTTATCCATATGGGATCTATATCGGCAGAGTTGCGACAGTGACTATGACCCAAGATTCACTTAGAAAAAATATTTCTATAAAATCACCAGTTGATTTTTCACATCTCTATAGGGTTTTAGTCCTAAAGAAAAATTCTGATTATGAGATGGATAAAATACCAGAAAGCAAGGAGAAAAAGCAAAAAGAAGGAGAAATCTATGAATAAATTTAAAAGTTTTCTAATTTTATTTATTAGTTTTATATTACAAACTTCTATTTTTGCAAAAATAGATATTTTAGGAGCAAACATAAATATCATAATCCCTGCAACTATTGCCCTTTCTCAGATTTTACCATCAAAGACAGGTAGAGTTGGGGGATTGGTAGTAGGTTTGATAGAGGATTTTCTTTTTGCTTCTTTGATAGGTGTTAGGGCCTTATCCTATTATTTGATTGGTCTTTTTTCATCAGGCCAGATTCTTAAAGTATCAAAAAATAAAGAAACAGGCTTTATAATAACACTTATTGCAACACTATTTAACTTTTTATTGGTAAGTGCTATATATTATGTTTTTGGCAAGTCTATGGTTCCAATTAGATCATATCTTGGAATCCCTCTTTTTGTAGAAGCCTTGCTAAATTCTTTTATATATTTTTTATATTACTTTTTGATCAAAAAAATAATGTATATACCAACATATAGGATTTAGGTACAAATATGCAGAACAAAAAAAAGAATAGACTTATTTTCATCCAAGTAGTTGTGGCTCTGGCTATACTTGCTATAGTAATTAGACTTTCTACTGTCATGCTAAAAAAGGGTGACTATTATAGGGAGCTTTCTGACAATAGAAAGGTCAAAGAAGTAGATGAGCTAGCAAGCAGGGGCAATATCTATGATAGAGAAGGAAGGCTTCTAGCAACATCGGTGCCTTCTTTTGCGATCAAACTATACAAAGATGAACTTATGAGCCTAGATACAGAAAAAAGAACAGAGCTTATTTCAGACTTAGTGGATATACTAGAAGAAGATGGGGTCAATTATACAGAAGACTTTAGTATAAAATTAAATACATTCAAATATAGTAAGAACCAAGACTATTTTGACGAAAAAGTCATGCCCATAGAAAAGGTTGTAGATACAATTATAGAAAATGAACTCACCAGTGATTTTATAACATCATTTTATTCCTATAAAGGAATTGATTATGAGACCATAAATACAGTTCTTTTGGCCCTAAAAAAGAGAGGGATTGATCTGCCTGCCCACGCTAGGCAAGAAAATGCTAAGCTTGTTGTAGAGTATAAGAAAAACTATGAGAAAAAGCTGGAGGCTATTGGATTTTCTAAAGATGATGACCCTATAGATGTCACTATCAAGGCAGTAGGAGACGATAGGTCAGTTTTACTATCAGTCTTACAAAATTCTCATGCTAGGTTTTTGGCTTTCAAACTCCTCCATGAAAATAACCTCTTGGGCAATCTAAAACTGGATCCTTATGCTATAAAAGCTGACCAGGACCTGATAGAAAAAAAGGCTAGGCTCCACAAAGTATTTAAAAATATAACAATAAATTCTTCGGTAGCAGATGATTTTTATGAAATAGTTAGAAATGCGACCATAAATGATGTTATAACTTCAGCCATGGTTGATAAGGATGGTCAGTATATTATTCCGGCCAATATTCTTATAGAAGAGCTGCAAAATCTAGGAGTCTATGCCAACTTCGATACAGAAGTCATAACTGAGAGCAAGGATGATAAAAACCAATACAGAGTAAATATCAGTTTTAAAAATCCACAAGCAGGATCGCCAGTTGATGAACTTGTAAGGCTAGCTGATGAACACAATCTAATAAAGCCACTCTTGGTATCAGAATACGTCAAATATATAGCACAAAATGCCAATACAAAAAATAACATATATCCAAATATAGATATAACAGAAGACGATCCAGAAGACTGGAACTATACATTTACTATAGATAAAAAGAATTTTTTCACCCACTATGCAAATAGGGATAAGGTAAATTCTACAAAAGATGTAGTAGATATACTTATGAAAGAAAAAAATGGCAAAGCTATCCTCGCCTATCTTAAAAAAGTAAACAAGCTAGAAAATTATAATGATACCGAAGTTGTCGGGATCCTTACTATAGACAACACTCTCAATAGACAGGGTAACTTCGGTTATAGGCCAATAAATATAGTTTATAACTTGGATGATTCTACAGTTTTAAAAATAGAAGAGAAGATAGACTCTTCATCAGGCATAGTTGTAGAAACCCTACCAATAAGATCCTACCCAAATAGAAACCTAGCTAGCCATATCTTAGGCTATATGGGACCTATTGCTACACCAGAAGAGGTAGATAAGTATGTAAACGAAAGAGCCTACTTACGAGATGAGATCATAGGAAAAACTGGTATAGAAGAATCCTACCAAGACAACCTAAAAGGTAAAAATGGCAGGTCCTTGGTGACAGTAGATTCTGCTGGCAATAGGAGAGAGACCATATCTCAAACTAAGTCTGAGCCAGGAGATGATGTCTACTTATCTATCGATGCAAAACTACAAAAGCAAGCAGAGGATTCTCTAAAGGGAGTACTAGAAGCCCTAAGGGAAACTGGTTTTTATGAATCAGAATATGGATCATTTAGACCATTTAGGATGGCGCCTCATGCTGAAAGTGGGGCGGTAGTAGTATCTGATGTCAAAACAGGGGAGGTCTTAGCCCTTGCATCATATCCAAACTATGATCCAAACTTATTTTCAACCGGCATCTCTCAGTCAGACTGGGAGGCACTCCAGGTAGAAGATAGTGATGGGCCGCTTGCTCCAAGACCAATGCTAAATATAGCTACCCAAACAGCGGTTATGCCAGGATCTACCTTTAAACTTGTCACAGCCCTAGCAGCTCTAGAAAAGGGACTTGATCCTCTAGCTGTAAATAACTGTCATGGTTTTATGGAGATAGGTAATAGGAGATTTTCTTGCCTGATTTATACAGAAAGTGGTACAACCCACGGTGAAGAAAATTTGTATGGAGCTATACGAGATTCTTGTAACTATTACTTCTACACCCTAGCCTTAGGAGAAAACCCAGAAGATGGGGACTCGCTAACAACAAAACTAGAGCTTAATGATATAAGGCTTGCAGCGGAAATGTTGGGCTTGGACTCACCAACAGGGGTAGAAATTAATATACCAAAAGAGTCTACAGGAAATATCCCTTCCATTGGCAAAAAAGTAGAAGTAACAAAGCTTATGCTAAAAGAATATCTGACACAAAATTTGACAGAATTCCTAAAAGAAGGAGTCAAAAAAAGCAGGGAAGAATACGACCAAGATATAGCAGATATAGTAAAATTTGCTGATAAACCATCAGATTGGTCTAGGAAAAAAATCATAGAATTTTTTGATGAAAGAGGCTACGATTCTCTTGTTATCCCACAAGGCCACAGGGCAGGATTGGCAGATACTATCAAATACACCTACCTAAACCAAGCAGAATGGGATATAACAGATATGTTAAATATAGTTATCGGCCAAGGCCAAAACTCCTATACACCAATACAGATGAATAGGGCCATAGCAACACTTACAAACGGGGGTTACCTAAATAAATTCACCCTGATAAACAAAATAAAAAATCATGACTCGGGAGAAGTATTATTTGAAAATGTCCCTGAAAGTGAGAAAATAGATATAAAGGATAAAAAATACCTAGAAGATATCAAATATGGTACATTGTTAGTAAGCCAAAAAAATGCAATGCTAAGTCAATTACCTGTAGATATCGGTATAAAAACGGGTACAGCAGAAGTAGAAGGTCAAAACGCAGACGGGACAGACTACGATACCTACGCTTGGATGGTAGGATTTGCTCCTTATGACAATCCAGAAATAGCTATATCCATAGTCCTAACCCAGGGTGATACCTCCTATAACGCATCTCCAATCATGAGAGATATAATAGCTAGGTATTTTGACCTAAATGTTGAGATGATCAATGCAGAACCAACAGAAAAAGATATAAGGGATCTTGGGGAATCTACAACAGACCAAGGCCAGTAAGGAAGAAAATATGAAAATTTATTTGATAAATGGAGAAAATGGAATAGGCAAGACTGATTTTTCTGTAAATCTAGCAGAAAGAATTGCAGAAAATGAAAGAGTTTTGCTAACATCATTTTTTAGGGATGAGAAGTCAAACCTAGAAGACTATTTTCAAAAAGATGGGATGATCAGCTATGATATAGCTGATTATTTCCTAGGAACCTGTGATTTGGATAGGGTCATAATAGAAGAAAATAAGAACCTATCCTTCATCATTGCCCCGCTTTTAGAAGATAAGTACGATTTTAAACAAGAAGACGTCTACGCCTTATTAGAATGTTTAGACACTGATGTACTTATCATAGATAACCTCGACCTTGATATAGATGGGGCTATAAAGGTCAATATTATAGGCGAGGATTCTGTAAATGCAGATATAAATTCTGATTTTTATTTTGTAAACAAGGTCAAAGACAGTTTTGACCCTAGGATCCACAAAGAGACTCTCTATGGGAAATCGCCTATATATTTAGGATCTGTAAAAAAAGATGAATATTTCAAAAAGATCATAGATAATCTTCTAGCAGGAGAAAAAGAGCCAATAGCTGATCTTGGGTTTTTTGAAAAAATAAAGAGATTATTCAGCAAATGAAAAAAATACTCATAGACAATAAGGAGAATATCCTTCTAAGGGTTGTAGATGAAAGGGTCATGGAAGTCAAATTCTTTGACTCTTTTCTTGATAATATTTATAGGGCCAGGGTAGAAAATAAAATTCCTAGTCTTGGATCATATTTTATAAAAATTAGCGAAGATGAGAACTTGTTTTTAAAATCTACTCTAGACTACAAGGTTGGGGACAATGCCATCATCCAATATGTCAGGGAGCCTACCAATGGGAAATTGGGACTAGCTAGCGAAAACTTTAGGATAGAAAATGAGTCCTACTATGTAAACAGGTATCCACTCAGACAAAAACCCAAATTAAAGGAAGGGGCAGAGAAGAATGATGATCTTTACCAAGACCTGGTTGATAAAAAAGAAAGGCTCATAAAAGAAGAAAATTTCTTCCCTACTCCAAAACTTTTGATGGAAAATCCTATAAAAGAATCCTATTTAGAAAAATATAAAGACTATAAGATAGAAGAGATAGATATAAATAATTCCCTGATATTCTCAAAGCTTAAAGAATCAATCAAAGAGTCAAAAATATCCTACAAGGACCTATCTATAATAATAGATGAGCTAGAGACCCTGACAGTTGTGGATATCAATACAGGATCAAGAAAATCAAAAATGAAAAAAGAGGAATTTTTCCTAAATATAAATTTAGAGCTAATAGACTTTTTAGCTTACCAACTAAAACTAAGAAACATAGGCGGCATGATAGTTATAGATTTTCTAAGAAGTGGAAATGAAGATCTCATTATAGAAAAAATAAAAGAAGCAATAGATAAATACGAATTGGAAGGTCAAATTTTTGGCTTTACAAACATGGGCCTATTTGAAATGACCATAAAAAGAAGAGGATCCAGTCTAAGGGATGAACTAAGAGAAAGAAATTTACTTTTCTAGTTCAAAGCCTTGGACCAGGTCCTCTTTTTTCTTTTTTGATAATTTTTTTAGTTTTGCTTCTAGCTTTAGGCCCTCAGACATATTTTCTACCTCTTTGTAGTAGACAAGCCTAACTGGTAGCCTAGCCCTAGTGTATTTGGCACCCTTGCCTTCATTATGGGTTTTAACTCTTCTTTCTAGGTCTGTAGTATAGCCTGTATAGAGACTATTATCGACACACCTGACCATATAAACAAAATGCATCACTTAAACCTTTCATCAAGGACAATATTTATAACATCAATCTCAAAACCCTTGCCAACCAAATGCCTAAAAACTTTTTGCCTATTTTCAAAAGAGTAGTCATCTCTAATTTTTTTATCAGCAAAAAAAGAAGCCTTTTCTATCTCCCTATCTTGGTCTATTTGAGATATAAATTCTTCTATGAGATTCTCTTCAATATGCTTTCTTTTTAGCATAAAAGCAATTTTCTTCTTTGACCACATAGAAAGTTGGTCCTTGTCATTGACAAAAGATCTGACATAGGATTTATCATCTAAAAATCCATATGAATCCAAAAACTCTATGACCTTGTCAATAGAATCTTCAGAAAATTTTTTATCCTTTAGCTTTTGCCTGATTTCATATGTAGATTTTTGAGAATAAGAAATCTTGTTTAGGGCAAAATTTTTTGCCCTATTATATTCATCACAGGCAAGGATTTTTTTATAAAGATCAAAATCTATTTCCTTATCAATATCTAGGTCTAAGTCATAATAAAAATCATAATCTACATAAAATTTCTCGCCAGAAATAGTTAGACTTATAAGATTGTATTTATCCGAATACTTTATATCCTCTATAATCATAGGCTAGCAACAGCATTATAAACTAGGGGAGCAATCATTGCTATAGCTATAACGATAGCAAATATTTTTAATAATAATTTTCTGCCTTTTTTCATAATTCACCTCCTAAACATTCTACTACAAAAGAAATAAAAAGAAAATCAAAAAAATATTTGCATTAATTTTAATTTCGTGGTATTATATTATTTGTCAGTGAGAAGAACGCGAAATGATTTTCGATGGATTTTCTAAAAAAACAAAAAAATAATTTGACAAAATTAAATAATAGTTGTATGATAATACAGTCAGTATGAATAGTGAAGATACAAACTTGGTGGGTATAGTCCAGTTGGTTACGACACCTGGTTGTGGCCCAGGAGAGCGTGAGTTCGAATCTCACTACTCACCCCATGCGGGATTGGCGGAATTGGCAGACGCGCTAGACTTAGGATCTAGTGAGAATTTCTCGTGAAGGTTCGACTCCTTTATCCCGCACCAGTAACATCAAGAGAACGTTGAAAAATCAGCGTTCTCTTTTTATGTTGAGAATTTCTTGCTAAACATTTTATACAAAATATTGACCTGTATTATTTTTTTGGTTATAAATAATTATTAAGTATTAAAGCTAATTGAGATATGAATTTGACCTTGAGAAGTTTTTCTTCAAGGCATATAATTTATTGTAATAATGTTTTTTGACATATAATTTTGTACATATATTTAGGAGATTCTATGAGGGCAGATCGTAGGGAATTGATTTTACATGGCAATATCTATAAGGCCATAAGTGTAATAGCTATTCCTATTATTTTAAATAACTTCATCCAACAATTATATACTTTGGCAGATGCTTTTTGGCTTGGTAAACTGGGAACTGCTGAGTTTGCAGCGACATCTTTTACTTGGCCAGTTATTTTTTTATTCAATTCTATTGGTATGGGCCTATCTATAGCTGCAATTTCTCTGATTTCTCAGCTTATAGGAAGGGATGAAATAAAACTTGCCCAAAAATATAATGACACAATAATAAATATTTCCCTTTTATTTTCTATTGTCTTTATGGTTGTAGGATATTTCACAGCAGATTTTATTGTAGGTATGATGGGGGCTAAGGGAGAACTATATGAATTTTCAGTTATTTATTTGAAATATTCTTATTTTGGTATCCCTGCTATCTTCTTATATTTTGTTTATGCTGCAGTTTTTCAAGCCCAGGGCAAAAACTCTATACCAACTCTCATAAGTACATCATGTGTTATTATGAATATGGTTTTAAATCCATTTTTTATTTTTGATAAAATACCTTATATAGGTTTAAGGGGACTGGGTTTGGGTGTAAAAGGGGCAGCCCTTGCTACAGTTGTGACCCAGATACTTATGATTATATTTGGACTTATACATTTGAGATTTAATAAGGATTTGATAAAATTAAATTACTCATCTTTAATTTTTATAAAATGGGAAAGGACAATTTTACAAAAAATTTATACCATAGCTACCCCATCAGTTATTGGCCAAATGGGTGCAGCAGTAGGTTTTATAATCCTAAATTCTTTTATCCAATCCTATGGTACTGATACAGTTGCTGCTTACGGCATGGTTAATAGGATATCAGGCCTTTTAAATATTCCACCAGGAGGTATAGGATCAGCCATTACAAGTATTATTGGTCAGAATATAGGAAGTGGAAATATTGATAGGGTCAAGGAGACTTTCAAAAAGGCCTCTATCATAATTATTATCATGTCAATCATCATAGCTATAGTTGGTTATATTTATAGGATTGAGATTTTACAATTTTTTATAGATGCACCTGCTGATTCAAATTTGATGATCCAGGCCAATACCTATATGACCTATACACTCATAACACTTTTGATGTTAAATATGTTTTTTGTCTACCAGGGACTATTCCAAGGATCTGGCAATAGCAAGTATGCTATGTTCATAGATGTTGTCAGGCTTTGGGTAATAAGGATTCCTCTCTTGTTTTACTTTAAACATATGACTGATTTTGGTGCTACCGGTATATGGCTTGCTATGGCCATTTCGAATGTTTTGATAAGTATCATTGCCCATATAATTTATAAACAAGAAAAGTGGATGACAGGTTCATTTTAGGACTAAAAAAATTAAATTAGAATTAGCCTTGCAAATGTTATCATTTATAGGTTATAATTAGTTATAAGTAGGAGGAATATTTTGCAGGATTTTAAAAGAGTAGTATTAAAACTAAGCGGTGAAGCCCTTGCTGGCAAGGCAGGTTTTGGCTTTGACGATGAAATGATCTTAAAGATTTGCCAAAATATAAAAATATTAGCCGATAGAGGCGTACAAGTGGCAATAGTAGTTGGCGGTGGCAATTTCTGGAGAGGCAGGTCTGGCAAAACCATAGACAGGGCTAGCTCTGATACTATAGGTATGCTTGGTACTGTTATGAATGGTCTTAGGATCCAGGGAACCCTAGAAGAAATAGGACTCGATACTAGACTTATGACAGCTATTTCTATGAGGGAAGTTGCAGAACCATATATAAGACGTAGGGCAGAAAGACATCTAGAAAAAGGCAGGATAGTAATATTTTCTGCTGGTACTGGTTTGCCATATTTTTCAACAGATACCACAGCTAGCCTAAGGGCTCTAGAAATAGATGCTGATGTGATCTTGTTAGGCAAAACAGGCACAGATGGTATATATGACAAAGATCCTAATAAATACGATGATGCAGTCAAATTTGATAAATTGACTTATAAAGACATACTTCAAAAAGAACTTAAAATCATGGATACAACAGCCACATCACTTTGTATGGACAATAATATGCCCCTAATAGTTTTTGGCATTGATGATCCAGCAAATATGGTTAGGGTATTTGATGATGAAAATATGGGAACAAGAGTAAAGGAGAAATTTTAATATGTTATATGATCAAATAAAAAAAGATTGTGAAAATGGTATGAAGACAGGAGTTGATTCTTTTGAAAAAAGAATAGCTACTATAAAAGCAGGTAGGGCAAGTGAGGCTATCCTAGATGGTATAACTTTCTCATATTATGGTACAGAAACACCAATCAACCAAGCTGCTACAGTTTCTATACCAGAAGCTAGACTTCTAACAATAAAGCCTTGGGATAAAACAAACATTGGCCCAATAGAAAAAGCTATATTAAAATCAAATATAGGTATTACTCCACAAAACGATGGGGAAATAATCAGGCTTCCATTCCCTGCGCTTACAGAGGAAAGAAGAAAAGAATATACAAAAGAAGTAGATACCTATGCAGAAGATGCAAAAATTGCCATCAGAAACAAAAGACGTGACTCTATGGATGAGATCAAAAAGAGTGAAAAATCTGGAGACATCACAGAAGACGATAGATACACCCTAGAAGATGAGATCCAAAAGATCACTGATAAATATATCAAAAATATAGAAGAATTAGCAGAAAAGAAAAATAAAGAATTGATGTCAGTATAAAATTGACTAGGACATCTAAAGAGAGGATAATTAGTATTTTAAACAAGGACTTAGGGCCTAGGAGCATATCTCCTAGACTTATGTCCTTGTTTCTAAAGCAATTATCCTTACTTTTAAATTCAGGCATATCACTTTCAGAAAGTCTAAAAATACTAAAAAGTCAAAATATAGACAAAAAAATAAACAAGGCCCTAGATATAATAATAAAAAACCTAAATATGGGAAATAGCCCATATTATTCTTTTTATCAAGCAAAAGAGTATTTTTCTCCAATGCTTTTGGCCTTTATAGATACAGGCAACGAAACAGGGAAATTTGCCTCTATCTTAAACGACCTTTCTGATTTTATCTATGAGGATAGCAAGAACAAATCAGTCATAAAGCAGGCAATGACTTATCCCCTTATTTTATTGATAGTAACATTTTTTGTTATAATTTCGATAATGCGCTTTGTAATGCCAAGTTTTATAGAGATATTTGATAGGGCTGAGGTGACTTTGCCCAAAATTACTAGGATTTTGATTGGTATATATAATTTCCTTTCGGGTAATTTTTTGCTAATTCTTTTATTTTTTATCTTACTTATTTTGATAATAAGGCTTTTAAAAACTGACTATAAAAAGAAAGTGTTGATTGATAAGATTACCTACAAGCTTTTTAATATCACAGGTTTTGCAAGGCTAAGGATGGAGTACCAGCTGACAAATCTTTATTATATCCTAAAAGTAGGGGGCATAGACCAGATAAGATCATTAGGGATCATCAGAGATTCCTACAAAAACGCCTACATAAAAGAAACTTTTAATGATATAATTTTTGACATAAACAAGGGAAATTCTTTGTATTTTTCCTTTACTAGGGTTGGTATTTTTTCGCCTTTATTTTTATCTATGATAAAAATTGGAGAAAAAACTGGTAAGCTTGACCAAACACTTAAAAGGTCAAATACATATTATACAAATGAATATATGTACAAGATGAAAAGGATAGCAAGTCTCACAGAGCCTATGATGGTTTTGATTATGAGTCTGCTTGTTGCTTTTGTAGTATTTTCTGTTGCCTTGCCGATGTTTGATTCTGTAAATATAGGAGTATAAAATGAAGAAAAAAAGAAAAGGCTTTACCCTAATTGAGCTTATCATTGTTATAGCTATCTTGGGGATTTTAGCAGCAATTGCTATACCAAAATATAACAAATCAAGAGTAAAAGCAGCAGAAACTGCTCATTTGGCCAATGTCCAGATGTTAAGGTCAGCTGCTCAACTAAAAATCCTTGATAAAGATGAGCCTTTTACCTGGACAAAAGAAGATAATGGCTTATCTAATTACAAAGACCACAAAGAATATGTAGAAAAATGGCCAGATATACCAAATGGTATAAAATTTGAAGATAGCTCAAAAAATGAAATCAAAGATTATACAGTTACCTATTCAAACAATGTTTTAACAATAAAACCAGACGAAAATTCTAAGAAACAATAATATGGGATTGTTATTTATTAATTTTCTTATAATTATGATAGGAGCCTCTTTTGGCTCCTTTATAAAGCTTGTTGTAGATAGGAGAAAGCTTGGCCAGTCTATTTTGTACCCACCAAGCCACTGCGACTTTTGTGGGAAAAGATTATACAAGAGGGATCTGATCCCTATATTTTCTTTTATCTGGCTTAGGGCAAAGTGCAGGTTCTGCGGTGGAAATATAGGCTATTCCAAAATCCTTATAGAAATAATCACAGCTTTGGTATTTTTTATAGCTTTCAAATGCTATAGCGGTTTTGAACTTGTTTTTATTTGGGCAGGAGCCCTTCTTGGTATCCTTATTAGCCTAACTGACACAGACCAGATGGAAGTTTATGAGTCTGATTTATATATTTTATTAGGCCTAGGAACTATCTATAGGCTTATTTTTTTAGGATTTGACTTTTTATTTTTTAAGATTGCCCTAGTTTTTGTCTTGGTATTTTTGCTTATCAGATTTTTGACTAAAAATGCTATTGGCGATGGAGATTTGTTTTTTTATCTTGGTTTCTTTTTATTTATAGAGTCAGACTTATTGGTAGCATTTATCTTGGTCTCCCTATGGATAGGTGGGATTTATGGCCTGATTTTAGCCATTAAAAAGAGGACTCTAAAGGCCTATATGCCCTTATGTCCGAGTATATTTGTAGCCTTTGTTTTACTTATGGTAATTAAGGATTATTTATGAAAAAAAGAGCCTTTACCCTTATAGAATTAATTGTAGTTATTGGCATAATAGCAATATTGTATTCCATAACCAATCTGAGATTTACCCTGGTAGATCAGACGGGTTTTGAAGAAGAAGTCCAGACTTTTGTAAACGATTATAACTACTCAAGGCAAAAAGCTATGGCTAGGAGAGTACCCAACTGGATAAATTTTGATTCTAAATCATCATATGAATCAAACGATGGGGATATAAAAAGAAAACTAAAACATAGTGAGTTTATGGTAGATAAGTATAGTATAAATTTTACGGAAAATGGTAATATTAGACTAGAAAAAAACCAGTCTTATGATTTGATTTTTTATAGCAAGAAAAATCCAGAAAAATTTAGGCGTTTCACAATTGGAGCAGTCGGAGGGTATTTGAGTGAAAAAGATTAGGGCCTTTAGCCTAATAGAAATCCTTGTTGCAATCATGCTTTTATCCATGATCGCTCTTTTTATGTTTCCTAGTGCTTATAAAAATCTGGAAGAATCCAAAAAAGTTAAGGACATGGCCATGATCAGCTTTGCCCTCCAAGAGGCCATAGAAGAAGCAAGGATTGATCAATTATCAAGTGAAAAAAATATTAATTCCTATTTGATAAATATAGACGTAAGTCAATACGAAAATGATCCTGAGATGGTTAGGATAAAAGCTAGCTATGAAAACTATGAGATGACCCTTATAGAAGAGAAGAAATGAAAAGAAAAAGAGCCTTCAGCCTTTTAGAGCTAATAATTAGCCTTGCTATTATATCACTATTATTTATAATCCTATCAAATTTATTTAGCTTTAATATAAAATTATTGGCTGATAATTATAAGAAGGAAAAAGAATACAAAGAGGCCTACACTGCTATTTTATACATAGATACTACAATAAGGTCCTCTTATCTGATAGAAGAAAAAAGTTTTGATGGGTATTCAAATTTAGTTGGCGAGCTAAAAACATCTGAGGGACTTAGGTCAAGATATAGCTTTACTATAAAAGATGATGGGAAAAATTCTTTTTTATATATAAATAGGGATAATCTAGACCGAGGTGGATCTGATAGGGAGGGGTCAAACAAGGTTGGTAAATGCAAAAACCTTAGAATTAATTATGATAAAAATAATTCACTTGTAAAAATTTTCCTAGAATCTTCTAGCGGTTTATATCAATTTCAAACAAGTATTTACCTAGGAGAAAGGTTATGAAAAAAGCATTTATAAGTATCTATGTTTTGATAATACTGCTAATTTCAGGCCTTGCTATAAGCTTTATCTACAAGCAAAACCAGGCAAATTTCCAAACAAGTTTAGACCTATATTATAGAAAACAAGCCATGTTTGAGGCTGAATCAGTCCTAAACATAATAATAAAAAACTCAGATGGTCAAACTATTGACCAGGTCTATAATAGTATAGATAAATCCAATTTCAACTCGTCTATAAGCATCCACCATAGCAAAATATCTGATGATGACAAGGTAGAAAAAATAAGGTCGTGCAAAGTATTAAATATCAAGGCAGAAAACCACAAATCTCGTGCAAATGCTATCCTTGTTTATAAAATAAATAATCAGAAGCAAATAGACATAGTTTATAGATTGGCAAATTGATATTGCCAAAAAATGTTTTATGGTATAATGAATATGAAATTCAAGTTAAAAAATACGGAGGAAAAATGAAAGTATTAGTAATCAATTGTGGTAGCTCATCACTAAAATATCAATTATTCAATATGGATAATGAAGAAGTAATGGTAAAAGGACTTGTTGAGAGAATCGGAATCGAAGGATCAAAACTTATCCAAGAAAAAGGTGATGATGAATATATCATAGAAGAAAATATGAAAGATCACACAGAAGCTGTATCTCACGTTTTTGATGCCCTAGTAGATCCTGACAACGGAGTAATCAAAGACCTATCTGAAATCGATGCAGTAGGCCATAGATTTGTACATGGTGGAGAAAAAATCACCAAGTCTTCTCTAATAGACGGCGAAGTAAGAGCAGCTATTGAAGAATATACAAAATTTGCTCCACTCCACAATCCAGCTAACCTAATGGGCCTTGAAGCTTGTGAAAAACTCCTACCAGGTGTTAAAAACGTAGCAGTATTTGACACAGCCTTCCACCAAACTATGCCAGCAGAAACCTACCTATATGGTATAGACTACAAATATTATGAAGAAGACTCAATCAGAAAATATGGTTTCCACGGAACAAGCCACAACTTCATCTCAAACAAGGCAGCAGAAGTTTTGGGCAAAGACCTATCAGAATTAAATATAATTTCTGCTCACTTGGGAAATGGTTCATCAATTTGTGCTGTTAAAAACGGAAAATCTTATGATACATCAATGGGTCTAACCCCACTAGAAGGACTTGTAATGGGTACAAGATCTGGAGATATGGATCCAGCAGTAGTTACCTACCTAATGAGAAAAGAAAACCTAAACCCAGACCAAATGGAAAATCTTTTGAACAAAGAATCTGGTGTTCTAGGAGTATCAGGAGTATCAAGCGACTTTAGAGACCTAGAAAATGCAGCCAATGAAGGCAACGAAAGAGCAAAATATGCCCTAGATATGTTTGCCACAAGAGCAAAAAGATATATAGCAGGATACATGGCAGAAGTTGGTGCTTGTGATGCAATTATATTTACAGGTGGTATCGGCGAAAACTCAGCATCAATGAGAGCTGATATTATGAAAGGTTTCGAGCTTTTTGGCATCAAACTAGATCCAGAAAAGAACAATGTTCGTGGTGGTTGCCATGTCCTATCAACTGATGACTCAAAAGTCAAAGTTATGGTTATAGCTACTAACGAAGAATTGATGATTGCCAGAGATACAAAATCTATAGTAGAAGCTTGACATTAAAGCTTTTAGCTTATATAATATAAAAGATTGCTAAAACTGATAAGAGGAGGTGTCAAAGATGGCAGTACCAAAAAGAAGAACATCAAAAACAAGAAAAAATAAAAGAAGAGCCTCAGCTTATACTTTGAACAGATCAAACTATGTTGAGTGTCCAAATTGCCACGAAATGAAACTACCACACAGAGCATGCCCATCCTGTGGGGAGTACAAAGGCGTAGCAGTAGTTGATGTCGAATAGTTAAGGAAGAAAGATAGTGTTTTGCACTATCTTTTTTTTATAAAATGATCTAGAGGAATAATTATGAAAATATTAATTGATACCTACGGAGCAGATGAGGGTGAAAAAATATTTGTCGATGGGGCAGTACTTGCTCTTGAGAAAAAATCTTTTGTACCTGTTTTTGTAGGCAATAAAGAAAAAATAGAAAAATTGATCGATGGAAGGATAAAAGATTATGAGATAATCCACACTGATGAGTTTGTCTCAAATGATGAAGATCCAGTAAGGGCTATCAGGAGAAAAAAAGATGCATCAATAGTTTTGGCCTACAATAAATCCAAAGAGGAAGGCTATGGAGGGATTCTATCAGCAGGATCTACTGGAGCACTTTTAGCTGGTGGGATTTTTATCGCCAAGAGAATAGATGGGATAGATAGACCATCACTTGCAGCAGCCCTACCAAGCATAGGAGAGTTTTGTCTTTTGATGGATACTGGTGCAAATATGGATTGCAAGCCAGAATACCTTGCAGAATTTGCTATTATGGGTAAGGTGTTTTTGGAAAATGTACTTGGTATAAAGAATCCTAAGATTGGATTATTAAATGTAGGGGTAGAAAGTCATAAGGGCAACAAACTTAGCAAAGAAGCCTATAAGCTATTAGAGGAGACCAATGTCAACTTTGTAGGTAATCTTGAGCCTAGGGATTTATTTACAGGCAAGGTTAACGTTTTGTTAGCAGATGGTTTTGCAGGCAATGTTGCAGTAAAAACAGCTGAGGGAGTTATAGATATACTTAAGTCTGAGCTTAAAAATGTATTTTATAAGTCTTTTAAAAATAAAATGGCAGCCCTAGCTATAAAAAAAGACCTAAAAGAATCTTTTTCTAAGTACAGCAGCCAAGAGATCGGTGGAGCTCCACTACTTGGTGTAAAATCCTACGTCTACAAGGCCCATGGCAATTCTAACCATATAGCCATATCAAATGCTATTTTGGGTTTGATAAATTATATAGACATGGATGTAATAACAAAAATACAAGGAGAATTAAATGATTAGAGAACAATTGAGCAAAATAATCGTAGAAGAGATGGATTTTGATGAGAGTCAAATAGACTTTGATGCAAAAATATCTGACATGGATATTGATTCTATAGACTTGGTTGAACTAATAATGGCAATAGAAGAAGAATTTGAAATAGAATTTGCCGATGAAGAATTAGATGAGATTGAAACCTTATCTGACATAGTTAGTCTTATAGAAAGCAAAAACTAATGAGCATATCCTATGATAGGCTAAAAAAAATAGAAGAGTTTGAGAAAAAAATAGGCTACACTTTCAATGATAAAAAATTGATAGATGTAGCCTTAACTCATTCATCCTTTACAAACGAAGCCAGAATAAAAACAAAATCTAATGAGAGATTGGAGTTTTTGGGAGATAGTATATTAGATATGATAGTAAGTGAATATCTATTTACAACCTACCAAAATAAACCCGAAGGTTGGCTAACTAGGACTAGGGCGAGATTAGTCTGCACAGACTCCTTTGCCAAGGCCAGCGAGAAATATGATATAACAAAATACCTAAGATTTGGTATAGGAGAGCAAAAACAAGGTGGCAAGCTTAAAAAACATGTCAAGGCTGATAGTTTTGAGGCTCTATGTGCTGCTATCTATTTGGACTCATCTTATGAGAGATTATTTCAATTTCTAAAGGCCAATTATGCGGAAGAAGTTTTGACAGTTATAAATGATGATTCCTTATTTTTAGACTATAAAACAAAACTCCAAGAATACTACAACTCAAAACACAAGCAAAACTTAAACTATGAGCTTATAAAAGAAGAAGGTCCGGAGCACAACAAAACCTTCACCATGGAGGTTAGGCTTGGTAAAAGAGGACTTGCTGTAGGTCAGGGAAAAAATAAAAAAACTGCAGAGCAAATGGCTGCCAAGGCTGCTTGGGAGAGATTGAAAAAATGACCAATCAAATAATACCCATATTCATACCCTTTTTAGGTTGCCCTCATGATTGTGCTTTTTGTAATCAGATAAAAATTACAAATTATAAAGATAAGGCCGATGATGAGTCTATAAAAAAACAAATAGAAGATTATTTGAAATTTTTTAATGATAAAAAATCAAAGAAAGAAATAGCCTTTTATGGAGGATCTTTCACTGGTTTACCAAGGGATACAATGATCTCTTACCTAGAGATTGCAAGGTCCTATAAAAAGAAGGGCATTATTGATAGAATCAGACTTTCAACTAGACCTGATTATATAAATAATTCCATTCTAGAAATATTAAAAGATTATGAAGTAGATACAATAGAGCTTGGGATCCAATCTTTTGACCAAGAGGTTTTGGATGCAAATGAAAGGGGTCATCTAGCAAGCCAATCTAAAATGGCAAGCAAACTCATAAAAGATTATGGTTTTACTTTGGGTCATCAGATCATGCCTGGTCTTTATAAAGATACCTATGAAAAAACTATAAAAACAGCTATAAAATCTGCCAAAATCGGTCCGGATATAGCTAGGATCTACCCAACACTTGTTATAAAAGATACCAAGCTTGCAGAGCTTTTTGATAAAGGGGTTTATAAACCCCTGAGCTTAGATGAGGCTGTAAAACTTTCTGCAGAAGTTTTGATGATCTATACCTACAAAAATATAAATGTCATAAGGATAGGACTCCAGCCAACTGAAAATATCAATGAAGGTGCTGATGTAGTCGCAGGCCCCTTCCATCCTGCTCTTAGACAGCTTGTAGAGTCCTATATTTATAGGCTTTACCTAGAAGATCTCATAGAAAAAAATAAATTAGAAAATCAGATAATAATCCATGCCAATCCTAGGGATATTTCTATAATAGCAGGCAACAAAAAAGCAAATAAAAAGTATTTTTATGATAAATACAAGATCAAAATTTCCTTTGCTGATGATGATAAGTATTTTATAGAACATTATGATAAGAAAATCCCAATGGACCTAGGTTTGTATATAAAGTCATATGTAGAAAAAAAGTACGGTGGTGATTTGAATTAGGTTAGAAAGTATAGATTTAAAGGGCTTTAAGTCCTTTGCAAATAGAACAAAAATTGAATTTGATAGGCAAATCACAGCCGTAGTTGGCCCAAATGGATCGGGCAAGTCAAACATATCCGATGCTGTCAGGTGGGTTTTAGGAGAACAATCTGTTAAAAGTCTCCGTGGCTCAAACATGAAGGATGTTATCTTTACGGGAGCCAAAAATTCCATGAATATAGCAGAGGTAACCCTCAATTTTTCAAATGAAGATAGAAAAATAGACCTGGCCTATGACAAGATAGCTATATCTCGTAGGATCTACAGGTCTGGCGAAAATGAATACAAGATAAATGGCAAAAGAGTCAGACTTAAAGATGTTAGGGAATTATTTTTAGATACAGGCGTGGGCAAGGAAGGCTACTCCATTATTGGCCAGGGAAGGATTGATGAGATAATCTTATCCACTCCCAAGGACAGGAGGGCAATCTTTGAGGAAGCCTCAGGCATAGCCAAACACAAATACAGGAGAGATGAGGCAGAAAAAAAGCTAGATTCTGTAAAAGACGATCTTGAAATAATAGAAAAAGAATTATCCTACAAGGAAAAAGATTATGACCTTTATAAAAACTATAAAGATGCATATTTGACCCACAAAGACCTGACCGACCAAATAAATCAGAGCTCATACTTTTATTTTAAGAATAAATCCAAAGACCTCTTGGCTAGAAAAGAAAAAATATCTATAGATATAAATGAATACGATGAAAAGCTTAGGTCTTTTGAGTCAAGCCTAGATGAGATAAACAAAAATCTTGGACCCTTTAGAAAAGATTATGAAAATCTAAAAGCTAATCTTGATCAATTAAGGGCTGAAAAAACTTCCTATGAAAAAAACATAGATAAGGGCCAGACAAGCCTGGACCTTGCCAAACAAAAACTAGACTACGATAATAAAGAAAGTCTTAGGATAAGAGAAGAAATAAAAAGGCTAGATCAAAACTATCAAACACTCTCTAAAGAATTAAATGAAAACCAGGAATCAGTAAAAAACCTAGTAGAAAATTTAGAAAAAGATAATATTGATCTACAATCTATAAAAGATAAGTCTGATGCATGCCAAAAAGAAATAGAATCCTTAGATGGCATAATAGAAAAACTTTCTAAAGAGGAGGAGAGCCTAAAAACTTCTATTATTGACTATGAAGTTTACGAAAAATCTAGGGCAATTATCGATCAGAAAAGAGAAAAAGACCTGGCTTATAATAGGGAAAAGCTTGAAGAATTAGAAAATAACCTAGCTAAAAAGATAGAAACTAGGGATGAACTGAAAGAAAAGTATGAATCCCTAAAAGAAAGCAGGGAAAAATTAAGTCAAGAATTAGAGTCTTTTTCTATAAAAATTGAAAATTTAAAAAATGATTTGGAGAAAAAACAAAGTCAGCTAAATAACCTTAATTTAGATATAAAAACACTCTTGTCAGATTACAGGATTGAAAAAGACCTTATAAATAAAAATCAGGGATATTTTTATTCTGTCCAGGAGTTTTTAAACAAAGCAAAATCTAGGGGACTTGACAAGTATTACCTAGATACCTTGGCCAATCTTATTTCTGTAAGGGCTGGTTATGAGGAGATTATAGATAATCTCATAGGATCTGGACTTCAAAATATTGTAACAAGGACCAAGGATGATACCAGGGGGCTTATAAATTTTGTAAACAAAGAAAAAATTGGCAGGATAACATTTTTGCCAATGGATTCTATAAAATCATTCACAAAAGAAAGACCAAACCAGCCAGAAGTTATAGCAATGGCCTATGAACTTGTCACTTGTGATGAGAGTCTAAATCCTATTGTAGGTCACTTTTTAGGTTCTACTGTAGTTGTCGAAAATATAGATACCGCAGTAGCCCTATCTAAAAAGATAAAAGGTTACAGGATCATATCTTTAAATCTTGATATAATCAACACATGGGGATCTATGGTAGCAGGTTCTGATAAGGGGAAAAAGTCAAATATCAATCTCCTAAATAGGAAAAAACGTATCAAGGACCTAGAAGTATCAATTAATAATTTAAGCAAGAAAAAAACAGATCTTGAAAATAATATTATAATTATGGCAAGTGACCTAGAAAAAGGATCCGCTTTATACTTAGAAAAAAAGAAAAGTTTTGATGAGGATCTCTTGGATATAAATGATCTTGATCAAAAATTAGCTAGGATTAGCTATGAAATTGATTCTCTGGAGGAAAAAAAGACTGAGCTTTTAAATATTGGACATGACTATGATTATGGAGAAAATAAAACTGATATTAAAAAAATCAGATCTGATCATGAGGAGATCCTATCAAGATTAGAGGATAATAAAAAAGACCTTGATCAAAAAAATATAGAATTTTCACAAATAAAAGATGAGCTTATAAGGCTAAACAATCAAATAGAAATGTCAAAAAGGGATAGGGCTCTTTTTGAAAATACTATAGCTAAGCTGGAAAATTCTTTATTTGATATAGAAAATAACAAAAAAATTCAAACTAAGTTATTAAAGCAATTGGAAACTGATAATGAAAGTTCGAAAACAAAGAATGAAAAACTAGAATCTGCCATAGAGCTTTATAAAAAAGACCTAGAAAAAACAGGACAAAAGCTTATATACCTAGAAGAAAAACTTGCTGCTATGGAAAAATCTAATGCCAAGCTCCTATCAGATAAAGAAAAACTAGACAAAGATCTAAACGATACAAGACTAGCGAAGGTCAAGTTAGATTACAAGATGGATGGTATCATAGAAGCATATAAAAATCTAGAAGATGAGATCGCTCCTTTTATATCTATGTCTATAGATGATTTGGAAGGACTTTTCGGCAAGGAGTCTTCAGTTTATATAAAGAAATCTGACCTTATAGACCTGCAAAAAAAGATAAATGAAGTCGGATTTTTCACCGAAACTGCCCTAGAGGACTTTGACAAGATTGAAAAGGAAGTTAATTTTATTAGAGATCAGATAAGGGATTTGAAAAATTCCAAGTCTGATATAGAAAAAATGATCCAAAGACTTGAATCAGAAATGAAAGAGGAGTTTTCTAAAAATTTTGAGATCATAAATCAAAACTTCTCCAAAATTTTTAAAATCCTATTTATGGGCGGACAGGCAAGGCTAATCCTTGATAGCGATGACTTTTTGACAGCAGGAGTTGAGATAGAGGCAAAGCCACCATCCAAGGCCCTAAAGTCAATCTCACTACTATCAGGAGGAGAAAAGGCCCTGACTGCAGTTGCACTTTTATTTGCAATTTTCGAGCAAAACCCAGCACCTTTTTCTATCCTAGATGAAATAGATGCAGCTCTTGATGAATCAAATATCAAAAGATATATAGATTACCTAAAAGACTTGTCAGATAAAACACAGTTTATAATGATAACCCACAGGCAAACAACTATGCAGCTTGCAGAAAAAATCCATGGGGTAACTATAGATGACGAGGGCATATCAAAACTGTATTCTATAGAATTTGCTGATGATTGATAAACGAAGCAAATCTAGTAAAATATTTACTAAAGAAATAAAGATAAATTGCAAAATCACTAAAAATTATTGATTTTCATCGATAAAAAGGGGGACTTATGGCAATTAGAAATATAAGAATTGATGGAGATCCTATCCTAAGAAAGATCTCTAGACCAGTAGAAAAAGTAGATGACAGGATAAAAACCTTGTTAGATGATATGGGCGAGACTATGTATGATGCACAAGGTGTTGGTCTTGCAGCTCCACAAGTAGGTATTCTCAGACGAGTTATAGTTGTAGATCCTATGGATGGCGAGACTGGACTTGTTAAGCTTGTCAATCCTGAAATCATAGAAGATGAAGGCGAACAAATCGGTATAGAAGGTTGCCTATCTATACCAGATTTTAATGGGACAGTAAAAAGGCCAGAAAGAGTGAAAGTAAAATACCTAGATGAAGATGGCTGCGAAAAAATATGGGATGCGGTTGGTTTTCCTGCTGTTATCTTATCTCATGAAATCGACCACCTAGATGGGATTTTGTTCAAGGATAAATATATAGAAGAATACAAAGAAGAAGATTTGGTTACAGATAATGATTAATATATGTTTTATGGGCAATCCAAAGTTTGCAGTGCAGACTTTGGATGTTCTTTATAAGGATGAAAATATAGATGTAAAGCTTGTAGTATCAAGCAAGGACAAAAAAAGATCAAGAAATAAATTTACCCCTACTGAGGTAAAAAAATATGCCCAAGAAAATGGCATAAGGGTAGAAACTCCTGATAGTGTGAATACAGAAGAATTTGTAGACCTTCTAAAAGAGCTGGATATCGATTTTATAGTTGTAGTTGCCTTTGGCCAGCTTATAAAAGATGATTTATTAATGGCATATGAGGATAGGATAATAAACCTCCACCCATCACTTTTGCCTGCCTACAGGGGAGCAAGTCCTATCCAGTTTTCTCTATTAAAGGGAGATAAAAAGACTGCAGCTACAGCCATGCTTATAGAAAAAGGAATGGATTCTGGAGATATTTTGATCCAAAAAGAGATGGATATAAGTCCAGATGATGATTATTTTTCTCTAGAAGAAAAACTTTCTGACCTTGGTGCCTATGCTATTAGGGATAGTATTTTAAATTATGCTCAAGTCTACAAGGCTAGGGTCAAACAAGATGACTCTAAAGCGACCTATTGTACAAAAATATCAAAAGAAATGGGCAAAATCGATTGGCAGAAAAATTCAAGTGAGATTGTCGATCAGATCAGAGCCCTAGTTGGTTTTCCAGTGGCTTATTTTTCCTATAAGGGAGAAAATGCAAAAGTCCACAAAGCAAGCCTAGTTTCCAATAAGTCTGGCAAGGCTGGAGAGATTTTAGCCGCTGACAAAAAAGAAAAAATAGTCATAGCAACAGGTGATGGGGCTATAAGGATAGAAACAATTCAGTTTCCAGGCAAAAAAGCAATGGATGTTACAAGTTTTCTCTTGGGTAATGACATAGAAGTAGGTTATATATTAGAAAATGACTGATTTTGAAATAATACTTGATATACTAAATTCTATTATCTATGATGAGAAAAAATCGAATGACCAAATAAATAAATACGCAGATATGACCTCAAATCTAGCTTTTGTGACAAAAAATGTTTACGGAGTTTTAGAAAATAAAATCTACTTAGACTACATGGTTAGAAAATTATCATCAGTCAGACTCAAAAAAATCCACAAAAGTGTATTGACTATACTTGAAATAGGTTTTTATAATATTCATTTTCTAGAAAGCAAGGACTATGCAACAGTAGATAAGCTAGTAGAGCTTACAAAAAGCAAAAACAAGAGATCTACAGCTTTTGTAAATGCCATCCTTAGAAATTTTATAAGAGATGAAAAGGAAGTGGCTACTATCTATGAGAAAGATGATATCAAGTCTCTGTCTATCAGGTATTCATTTCCAGAAGAGATCACCCGTTATATTTTTGATTCTTATGGGATGGATTTTACCAAGGCCTATCTTAGGGATGCCAACAGTCTAAAAGATTTATCTATAAGGACAAATCTTTTAAAAACTACAAGAGATGATCTTAAAAAGTCATTAGAAGATATGGGCTATACGGTCGAAAAATCAAAAATAGCGGATGCAGGTCTTCTTATAAAAAATCCTAGCGGACTTGTAGAGACTGAGTATTTCAAAAAAGGATATTTCACTATCCAAGGCCAGTCATCCATGAAGGTTGTAGAAGCCCTAGATCCTAAAGAAAATTCTATGATCTTAGATTTGTGTGCAGCACCTGGGACCAAGACTTCTTATTTAGCTGAGTTTACAAAAAATACTGGAAAAATTATTGCCAATGATATTTCTACCAATAAAAATATATTGATAGAAGAAAATATAGCAAGGCTGGGACTAGAAAATATATCCCTAACAAACTATGATGGATCTGTATTTGTAGAGGACTTTGAGGGAAAGTTTGACTATGTTTTGGTAGATGCTCCTTGTTCTGGACTCGGGGTAGTAGGAAGAAAACCAGAAATACGATATAATAGGATTATAGAAGATATTTATTCTTTAGCAGACCTTCAAAGACAAATTTTAGACCAGGCTATAAAATACCTAAAAGTTGGAGGGGTTTTGCTATATTCTACTTGTACCCTAGGTCCATTAGAAAATAAGGATAATTTTTTGTATCTCACAGAAAGAGATAATGTAGAAAATATCCAGATCCAAGGCAAGAATTTTTTGGAGTACAAGGGTTTTGAAGAAAGGACTGATGGATTTTTCATCAGCAAATTTAAAAAAATATGATAAGTATAAATGATAAAAAATTAGAAGAGCTAGAAGAGATTTTCAAGGAAAAATCTTATCAAAAGTTTAGGGCAAAACAAGTTTATAGGTCGATCCATGTCAATAGGATAAATGATTTTGACCAGATGACAGACTTGCCACTAGCTATGCGTGATGACCTAAAAAAAGAATTTTCTATAGACAATATTTCTTTACTTGAAACTTACAAATCAAAAAGAGATTCTACTAAAAAATATTTATTAGAATTGAAGGATAAAAATATAATAGAAGCAGTCTACATGGATTACAAAGACAGGTCTACTATTTGCATCTCATCACAAGTAGGATGTAGGATGGGATGTGTTTTTTGTGCGTCCACAAAAAATGGCCTAGAAAGAAACATGACTGCTTCAGAGCTTATAGAAGAAGTCTACCTATTAGAAAGACTCAATGGGCCAATATCTAATATTGTAATCATGGGCATAGGCGAGCCTTTGGATAACTTTGAAAATATAAAAAGATTTATAGAGATAATAACAGACCCAAAGGGTAGAAACTTATCTCACAGGTCTATAACCTTGTCAACATCAGGTCTTGCCCCACAGATAAGGGCCCTAGCCAATACAGGTTTAGATGTGAACTTAGCTGTTAGTCTTCACTATGCAGATGATAAAAAAAGAAGGGCCTATATGCCAGTAGCAAAAAAATACCCTATAAGTCAGTTGATAGATGCTACTGACTATTATCTAGAAAAAACTAAGCGTAGGGTTTCTTTTGAGTATGTTGTAATAGATGGTGTCAACAACCTAAACGAGGATGTGGAAAATCTTCATAATTTACTTTTTGCTAAAAATGTACATATAAACCTAATTCCCCTAAATCCAATAGAAGAATTTGACCATGATAAACCTCATTCAAGGGTTTTGGAGGAATTTAGAAGCAAGCTAGTTAATAGGGGATTAAATGCTACTATCAGAAAGTCCATGGGCTCTGATATAGACGCCTCTTGTGGCCAGCTTAGAAACAATTATGCGAGGTAGGTATGAAATATTCAACTATTACAAATATAGGCAAGATTAGGAGCGAAAATGAGGACTCATTTTCTAATATTAGCCTTGAAAATTTAGACTTTTTTATAGTTGCTGATGGGATGGGAGGCCACAGCAAGGGAGAACTTGCTAGCAAGTTGGCAGTAAAACTTTTTATAGAATATATAAAAAATGCTGATTTATCTAGCTATGAATCTTTTCTAGACCTCCAAGAAAATGCCATTAGATATGCAAATAGTCAAATCTACAAACTATCTAGCGATGACTCCATAAGGATGGGTACAACTGTAGTTTGTCTTTGTATTGATTATTTAAATAGGACCTATCATTTGACCCATCTTGGTGATTCTAGGGCTTATCTGTATAGGGATGGATCTCTAAGACAACTTACAAAAGACCACTCCTTAGTTAATGACCTATTAGAAAGTGGGTCCTTAACAGAAGAAGAGGCGGAAAATTTTATCAATAAGGCAGCCATTACCAGAGCTGTTGGTACAGAAGAAAATATAAAACCAGATAGCAAAAGTTTTGCTATGGATGATTCTGACCTAATACTTTTAGTCACAGATGGATTGACAAATGAACTTACAGATGAAAATATAGAAAAAATAGTAAGAGATGAGAAAGATCCCTATCAGATTTCAACAAAGCTTATAGAAGAAGCTATAGAAAATGGCGGTAGGGACAATATCACTGTTACTACGATTTTGCTATAAGAGGTTATTATGGAAAATGTAATTTTAGATGGTAGGTATGAAATTATAGAGCAGATAGGTGTCGGAGGTATGGCCAAGGTCTACAAGGCCAAAGACAAACTTCTGGGGCGTTTCGTAGCTATCAAGGTTTTAAAAGATGAATATGCAGAAGATGAAGAGTTTCTAAAAAAATTTAACAATGAGGCCCAGTCGGCAGCAAGGCTTTCTCATATAAATATAGTAAATGTTTATGATATTGGCAAGGATTTGTTAAATGGCAAACTTATCCAATATATAGTTATGGAATATGTAGAAGGAGAAACCCTAAAAGATCTCATAAATAGGGAAAAAATTCTTTCAAACCATGATATAATCGACTATTCAACACAAATTGCTCAAGCCCTGAAATCAGCTCATGACTCAGGCATTGTCCACAGAGATATAAAACCACAAAATATTTTGATAGATAAATTTGGTCTTTGCAAGGTGACAGACTTTGGGATAGCAAGGGTATCATCAAATGCAACTATCACCTACACAAGCTCGATTTTAGGTACAGTTCATTATATATCTCCAGAACAAGCCAAGGGCAAGATAGTAGACCACAAAAGTGACCTTTATTCCCTAGGGGCTCTTATGTATGAGATGGCAACAGGAAAGGTACCTTTTGATGCTGACAACTCAGTTGGTATTGCAGTAATGCATATCCAAGAAGACCCTATCCCACCAAGAGAGATAAATCCGGATTTGAGCAAACATTTAAATTATATTATTATGAAGCTGCTCAAAAAAGATCCTACAGAGAGATTCCAAAATGCTAGCGAGCTTATAGAGGCACTTGACAATCCATCTATGCCAATAGAAGATACAAGTGGAGATACAGCAAAAATCCCAATAGTCATACCAAAAAAGAAAAGAAAAGCTTTAAAAAAAGATGAAGATGAAATAGAAGATAAAGAAGCTGTTTATAAGTCTAGTTCTGAGAAAAAAATAAAAAAACAAAAGAAAAAAAATCCTATAAAGATTTGGCCTTTGGCACTTTTGGCCTTGGTTCTTGTTGCTCTGGTTTATTTTATAAACAACCGTATGTCTTCTGATGAATTAGAGGTTCCAACAGTAGTCAACCTTAGCCAAGAACAAGCCGTAGAACAGCTAGAAAAAAGAGGTTTTAAGGCAAATATTTCTAGAACTGCAGAAAGCGATGAGTATGAAAAAGGCAAGGTCATGAGCCAAGATCCAGAAGCATCTACAAAAGCCAAAAAAGGCTCTATTGTCAATCTAATAATCTCATCTGGTAGGGAAGTCGAAGTACCAGAGCTTAAAAATATGAATTTAAGCCAGGCAGAAGAAACCCTAAAGGATTTGGGACTCAAATTAGGTAAAACCTCTACCGATTATTCAAATACTGTTGAAAAAGACCTGGTTATTAGACAAGAGCCATCATCAGGACAATTTATCCAAACAGGATCAGAAGTAGATTTGGTCATCTCTGTCGGTAAAGAAAATACTACAGAAATAGTAAAAGTCCCATCACTATTGGGTATGACTGAGGCAAATGCCATAGCAGCAGCTAAAAATGCTTCACTCAAAGTCAGAAGCGTCGACTACCAATATTCTAATAACACACAAAAGGGACTTGTAATGAGCCAATCCATATCAGCAGAGACAGAAGTTGCAGAAAATTCTGCCATTGACCTTGTTATAAGCTTGGGTCAAGAAGAAAAGAAAGCTGAAGAGGCTGATAGGCAAGTAGAAATAAGACTCAATGTTGCAAGTGATAAAGAAAATTTCAATGTCAAGGTTTATAAGGTTGACAAATCAGGACAAAGATCAGATATTTTATACGATAGAAACCATACAAAAAGTGATATAAACGAGTCAGGAGTTTTGATCCTCAGATTTATGTCTATGTCAAATACCAGCGTCGAAGTCCTTGTAGATGATGATTCTTATGGAGTATATACAGTAAACTAATGATAGGTAAAATTATAAAAAGTCAAAAAGAATTATATTTTGTAGATAATGGTGAAGAAACATTCATGGCCAAGGCCAGGGGCAATTTTAGGGTCAAAGACAAAAAGCCACTTGTTGGTGACAATGTAGAAATTGATATATTAGAAGATGGCAGGGCCTATATAACAAAACTTCTTGAGAGAAAAAATGAGATAAAAAGACCTAACATAGCAAATATTGACCAGCTTTTAGTTTTTGTTACTATCAATGACCCGCCACTAAACTTATTCAACCTGGATAAATACCTAGCTATGTGTGAGTATCTAAACATAGAGCTTGTGATTATCCTTACAAAAATAGACCTAGCAGATGAGGAAAAAATAAAAAATATAGCATCTATTTATAAAAATATTGGCTACAAAGTATTAGAAATTGATAATTATAAGGATTTTCCAAAAGATAAGGTCCTAGAAATCCTAGATGGCAAAACATCTGCAGTATCTGGAGCATCTGGAGTTGGCAAATCTACATTTCTTTCAAATCTAATTGACGAAGATATACAGATTGGCCAGATTAGCCAGAAGCTAAAAAGAGGTAAAAATACAACCAGACATACAGAAATATTTAAGGTCAAAGCAAATAGTTTTATATTTGATACACCTGGCTTTGATTCCTTTGAGTTTGACTTTGTCGATGATGAAAATGACCTAAAAAATACCTTTGTAGAGCTAAGGGATAGGCCATGCAAATTTAAGGATTGCAACCATATAAAAGAGCCGGGCTGCATAGTCAAAAAAGAACTAGAAGAAGGTTTGATCAGTAAAACTAGGTATGATAATTATCTACAACTATTTGAAGAAATAAAAAAAAGGAGACTTAGTAAATGGTAAAATTATCACCATCAATCTTATCATGCAATTTCAAAAACTTGGGTGCTGATTTGGATAAGGCAAAAAATGCAGGAGTTGATAGGATCCATATAGATGTTATGGATGGGATCTTTGTCCCAAATATATCCTTTGGTTTCAAGATAATTAGCGATATAAGAGATGATTATGATTTCTTTTTTGATACCCACCTCATGGTTGGAGAACCAAAAAGGTATATAGAAGATTTCAAAAAAGCTGGGGTCGATAGGCTTACAGTTCATTATGAAGCCTGCAAGGACCTAAAAGATACCTTGCTTGAGATAAAAAAACATGGGATAGAAGTTGGTCTTACTTCAAAGCCATCTACAGATCCTAAAGACCTATTAGAGTATTTTGATTATATAGATTTGGTATTGGTAATGGGAGTCAACCCTGGCTTTGGAGGACAAAAATTCATGCCAGAGTGTATTGATACAATTAGACTTTTTAGGGATTATATTGATACAAATAAACTTGATATCAAAATCCAAGTGGATGGTGGCATCAAGACAGAAAATGTCAATCATGTTTTAGATGCAGGAGTTGACGAAGTGGTGGCAGGCTCTGATGTCTTTGCCAAGGATATTGAAAAACAAATAGAAACCTATCATAAAATTTTTAGAGAATATTAAATACAAAAATCCCCTCGATCCTATTAGGACTGAGGGGATTTTTTTGAAAATCAATTTAAAAAACTGACCAGGGGCCAGTTTAAAGAATTCTTTTTAATTTACTAGTAAATTAAAAAAAGCTTAAGCTTTTTCTACTTTTCCACTTTTAACACATTTTGTACAAACGTTGATTGTTTTTGGTGTACCATCAACGATAGCTTTTATTTTGTGTACGTTAGCTTTGAAAGTTCTGTTGATTTGTCTATGTGAGAATGTTACAGTTTTACCTGAAACTGTACCTTTACCACATATATCACATGATCTTGCCATAATTACACCTCCTCTTTATTCATCTTTATTATTCTACCAAAACTTTGGGCAAATTACAAATATTTCCTCATATTTTTAATAAAATCTCCTTAAAATGGTATAGTGTATAAAGAATTGAAAAAATATAGAGGAGTTTGCTATGGACTACAAAGAACTTTACAAAGATAAGAATTTTGGACAAATCCTTTTTGATGAAGATATAAAAAATTACACAACATTTGGCATAGGTGGTACGGCAGATATTATGGTCAAGCCAACGAGCATGGATGAGCTAAGGGATGTTTTAAAATTTAATTATGAAAATAAGATAGAAACTTTTGTTATGGGCAGGGGATCTAATCTTCTAGTATCTGATAAGGGGATTAGGGGTTGCGTTATACTTTTAGCTGATAATTTTGATCAGGTAGAGGTAAGGGGTGATATACTAACAAGCTTAGCAGGCAGTCCTCTTGGTAAAGCGGCTAGGGTTGCAATTGATAATTCTCTTTCAGGAATGGAAGAAATCTCTGGCATACCAGGATCTGTAGGCGGGGCCTGTGCTATGAATGCAGGAGCCTATGGGGGAGAGATAAAAGATATAGCTATAAAAATAGAAGCCTTTGACTACCAGGGCAATCTCCATGAGTTTTCTAATGAGCAAATGCACTTTGCATACAGGCATTCTAGGGTTTTTGAGGAAAACTTGATAGTTGCTAGGGCAAGCTTTAAACTAAGAGAAGGTGATAAGGATGAGATCCTTGAAAAATTTAATGACTATACTGAGAGAAGAACTACAAAACAACCATTAGATAGAAAATCTGCTGGATCAACTTTCAAAAGACCAGAGGGATCTTTCGCTTCAAAGCTAATTGACGAATGTGGACTTAGGGCCTATAGGATCGGTGATTGCCAGGTTAGTGAAAAGCATTGCGGCTTTATCATAAATGTAGATAAGGCAAGCTGTGCCGATATGATAGACTTCATAAATAAAGTATCTGATATAGTCTATGAGAAAACAGGTTTTAAACTAGAAAGAGAAGTAAAACTTGTTGGGGATTTTTCATGAAGCTAAAAATAATCACAGGCCTTTCTGGATCAGGAAAAACAACTGCTCTTAGGGCCTTTGAGGATATGGGCTACTATGCCATGGACAATGCTCCATCATACTTGGTAGAAAAATTTATTGAACTTAATAAAAATCAGAAAAATCCTATCGACAAAATGGCAGTTGTAATAGATTTTAGGTCTCTAAGCATAGATAGCGACATTTATAAGTCCATAAAAAGACTTAAAGATTCAAATCAAGATACAGAGATCATTTTTGTATATTGTAATGATGAGATAATCCTAAAAAGATATAATGAGCTTAGAAGACCCCATCCTTTGGGAGAATATGGCAATGTCCAGGATGGTATCAGTAAGGAGAAAAAACTACTAAAACCCATCAAGGATATATCAGATAAAATAATTGACACTAGCTACTATAAAATAGCAGAGCTTAGACAAGTAATAGAAAGTTCCCAAGAAAAGTCAGCAAACATGATTATAAACTTGATTTCTTTTGGTTTTAAATATGGGATCAGCTCTGATTTTGACTTTGTTTTTGATATGAGATTTTTGCCAAATCCATATTATATAGAAGACCTTAAAAAATCAAATGGTACGGATGAAAAACTAAGGACTTATCTTGATCAATTTGACCAGGCTGAGTCCTTTGCAAATAAGGTTTATGACCTTATAAAATTCTTACTCAAGGATTTTTCTAAGCAAGGAAAAAATATAATTACCATCGGTTTTGGTTGTACAGGAGGTCAACACAGGTCGGTCTATATGGTTGAGAAAATGTATGAAAAAATGAAAAATGATGATTATATCTTGATACGCAGACACAGAGAAAAGGATAAGTGGTAAGATGAAATATTTAAAGAGGATAGATTTTGACAATATTAAAAACTTCAGAGAGCTAGGTGGAATACCAACCCTTGACAAGAAGTCTACAAAATGGCACAAATTCTATAGGTCAGCCTGTCTTGATGATAGCATGGATTTTGAGATAGAAGAACTAAAAGCTATGGGCATATCTACCATCATAGACCTTAGGAGAAAAAATGAGATAGATTTTGATTCTGAAATCTATAAAAAAATCTCAGAGAATTTTGATTTTAATCATATATCCCTATCCCCAGATGAGGAATTTAGAAGGGATGAAATAGAAAAAATAATTTCAGGCAAGATGAGTGTTGGAGGTTCTTATAGGAGACTGATAGATCATTATAGTGCAATAAAAGAGATCATGGAGACAATAGATAAGGCAGATGGATCTGTTATATATCATTGCCAAGAGGGCAAGGATAGGACAGGGATCATCTCTATGATACTTTTGGCTATTGGTGGTGTAGGAAGAGATGATATAATAGCAGATTATGAAGTATCATCAGCCTACCTTAGCTATATAGAAAGATATGGGGAGGACGAACCATATTCTATTTTTAGGATCACAGACCCATACTACATGAAGGAAGCCTATGACTATGTCATAAGAAAATATGAAGATTTTGAATCCTACCTAAAATATGCTGGCCTTGATGAAAAAGTCATAAAATCTTTGAAAGAAAAACTTATAGATTAGTATGAGTTTTTCCCAAAGATGCAAAAAAGAAGTCCTAAAGCTAGATGCCAAATCAGAAAGCGCTGAGCTTATAAGCTTGCTTCACTTTATTGGCTCAGTTAGGATTTCTTCTATGAGTTTAAATGTGATTTTTAAAACTGATTCAAACACCCAAGCAAGGTATATTTATAAACTCATATCTGATAAATATGGATATTCCCCAACCTTCGAGATCCAGGATAATAAAGACAAGAATGGATCTAGGGACTATGTTGTTATAGTTGAAGATGGGGATGTTTCAGATAAGATTTTTGAACTGATGAATACTGGTTTTATAGAAAATTATGATAATACTGATGATATAAGTATTGACCAAATAGGGTCATTTTTAAAGATAGCTTTTTTGTTTAGGGGATCTGTCAATGACCCTATGAGGGGATACAATCTTGAGATTGTTGGCAAAAATCAAAAAGAAGCAGATATTATAAAAGATTTTATGGATTGTTTTGGTTTAAATCCCAAAATCAGTCAGAGATCAGATAATTTTATTGTTTACCTAAAGGATTCGGACAAGATTTCTGATTTTTTGGCCATGATTGGTGCCAGCAAGTCAGTCTTAGAGTTAGAAAATGTCAGAGCCCTAAAATCCATCAGGAATAATGTAAATAGAGTTAGGAATTTTGATAATGCCAACATAGACAGGACTGTAAAAGCGGCCCTAAGTCAAGTCGAAGCAATAAATAAGATAATAGATATGGATAAATTTGATGATTTTGATGATATTTCAAAAGAAATTGCAAGTCTTAGGTTAGAAAACCCATACTCATCTCTAGAGGAATTGGGAGAACTTCTTGATCCGCCTTTATCAAAGGCCAAGGTCAATTATAGGCTAGGAAAATTTGTAAAATTTGCTGAAGATTTATAGAGAGGATTATATGACAGAAAAATTCACCCATCTCCACCTTCATACTGAATATTCACTATTAGATGGCTTTACCAGGATAGATGAACTTTTGGATAAGTGCCTAGAACTTGGTATGGATTCTGTAGCTATAACAGACCATGGGCAGATGTATGGGGTCATTGAATTTTATAAGCAGGCTATAAAAAGAAATATAAAACCTATTATTGGCTGTGAAGTCTATGTTTCAGAAAGAGATCACAGGATAAAGGATCCTACAAATAGAAGGTACTACCATCTGATCCTTTTGGCGGAAAATAATACGGGTTATAAAAATTTGGTTAAAATTGTTTCAGAAGCCTATGTCAATGGTTTTTATTATAAACCTAGGGTGGATTTTGACTATATAAAAGATCATACAGAGGGCTTGATAGCACTTTCTGCTTGTCTAAATGGCCAGGTCAACCAAAGAATCCTAGAAGATGATATGGATGGGGCTATAGAGACAGCTAAAAAATATGAGGATGCCTTTGGCAAGGGGAATTTCTTTCTAGAAATCCAAGACCATGGATTAAAAGAACAGGCCAAGGTAAACAAGGCCATATCCTATATAAGCAGAAAATTAGATATAGAAATGGTAGCTACAAATGATGTCCACTACATAGAAAAAGAAGACGCCTACTTCCAAGATGCTCTTTTGTGTATCCAAACTGGGGCCCTCATAAAAGATGAAGACAGGATGAAGATGCCTTGTAGGGAGTTTTATCTCAAAGATAGCCAAACCATGGCAGAAATTTTTAAAGACTACAAAAATGCTATAAGCAATACCCAAAAGATTGCAGATAGGTGCAATGTAGAGATAAAATTCCACCAGCCACATCTGCCATATTTTACAAAAATACCAGAAGGCTTATCAAATTTAGATTACCTAAAGCTTTTGGTCAACCAAGGACTTAGTCAAAAGTATGACCAGATCGATAGGGAAATTGCCGAAAGAACAAAAAAAGAAATAGAAGTTATAGACTCTATGGGCTATGTGGATTATTTCCTAATTGTTTGGGATTTTGTAAAATACGCCAGGGAAAATGACATAGCAGTAGGTCCTGGCAGGGGGTCTGCAGCAGGATCTATAGTCTCTTATGCCCTCGATATAACCCAGATTGACCCTATAAAATATAATTTGATTTTTGAGAGATTTCTAAATCCTGAGAGAGTCTCCATGCCAGATATAGATATAGATTTTGACTATGTCCTTAGGGATAAGGTTGTAGAATATGTTAACGATCTTTATGGTAGGGACCATGTTTCACAGATCATAACCTTTGGTAGAATGCAGGCAAGAAATGCCATCAGAGATGTAGGTAGGGTTTTAGATATAAATTATGGCAAGGTAGATACCATAGCCAAGCAAATACCAGCGACAATAGGCATGACAATTGACAAGGCCTTGGAGGAGTCAGAAGATTTTAGGGCATCTTACCACAAGGATGCAGATGGCAAGAGACTAATAGATACAGCTAGAAAACTAGAGGGCCTTCCTCGCCATACATCAATCCATGCGGCTGGAGTTGTTATCTCAAAAGACCCACTTACAGATATAATCCCACTAGCCCTATCCAATGATCAATTAGTAAGCCAATTTGATATGACAGAGATTGAAGAGCTTGGTCTTTTAAAGATGGACTTTTTGGGCCTAAGAAACCTCACTGTTATAAAGGATACTATCAAGGATATAAAGAAAAACCGCGGCGTACATGTTGACATAAAAAATATAGATGTCAATGATAAAAAAGTCCTCAAACAATTCAATAAGGCAAACACAATAGGGATTTTTCAGTTTGAGTCAGCAGGCATGAGAAATTTTCTAAAAAACCTAAAACCTACAGTTTTTGATGATCTCATAGCTGCCAACTCTCTTTTTAGGCCAGGGCCTATGGATGAGATACCAAAATACATTCATAATAAAAATAACCCAGGAGATGTCAGGTTTTTAGATGAAAAGTTGAAGGATATCTTGGGGGTAACCTACGGGATTATAGTTTATCAAGAGCAGGTTATGCAGATTGTACAAAAACTTGCAGGATATTCCTTGGGAGAGGCAGATAATCTCAGACGAGCCATGAGCAAAAAGAAAATGGATGTCATGGAGGAAAATAGGGATATATTTATAAATGGCAAGGTCGATGAAGCTGGCAAGGTCATCATACCAGGAGCCATCAGAAATGGAGTCAGCAAGATGGCCGCCAATACAATCTATGATGAGATGATTTCCTTTGCTAAATATGCCTTCAACAAGTCTCACTCAGCAGCCTATTCTCTAGTTGCTGTCCAGACAGCATATCTGAAAGAATATTATCCAGAAGAGTACATGGCCAACCTCATATCATCTGTAATGGATCAGTCATCAAAACTATATTTATATGTATCAGAGGCTAAAAGGCTTGGCATAGAAGTCCTAGCACCAGATATAAATAAATCTTTCGGATCCTTTGAAGTTGCTGATGGAAAGATAATCTTCGGCTTATCTGGAATAAAAAATGTAGGATCAAATCTGATTGATGCTATTATAAAAGCAAGAAACCAAGGCGGATTATTTGTCAATTTCAAGGATTTCCTAGAAAGACTTGAGGATATAGACTCTAGGTCCCTAAATAAAAAAGGCATAGAATCCCTCATAAAGGCAGGAGCTTTTGATAGTCTAGGCTACACAAGGTCATCTCTTATGGGAGTTTATGAACTTGCTATAAACAACGTCCATGACAATAACAAAATAAATGTAAGCGGACAGATGAACCTATTAGACATGACTGGAGAGGTATCCAACAAGGATATAGATATACCAGATATAGGAGAATATCCTAAAAAGATAAAACTCTCTTTAGAAAAAGAAGTCCTAGGATTTTATATATCGGATCATCCACTCAGCCAGAGGGCCACAGCCCTTGAGAAAATTGTCAATTTCACTTGTGATTTTAGGCAAAATATGGATGAAGGGCAAATCCTAAGATTGGATGGGTCATATGTGACTATGGCTGGTATATTAAATAATAAAAAAGAATTAACTACCAAAAAGAGAGATCTCATGGCCTTTGCTAACCTAGAGGATATGTATGGTAGTATAGAGATGGTGATTTTCCCACAGACTTATGCAAAATATAACAGCCTAATTGAAAATGAAAATGTTCTCATTGTCAAAGGAAAATTGCAAACCGACGAAAGTGATGTAAAATTATTAGCGTCGGAATTTATTGATTTAGATAAGGCAAATTTATCAACTGTCTATCTAAAAATGAAATTTATAGAGTATAATGAAATTAAAGTCTTGCTAAAATCCAACAAAGGCAACAACCCAGTAAAGATATATTTTGAGGATAAGAAAAAGTTAGTCAGTCTTGATCCAAGATTATGGATCAACCTAAATGAAAAAACCAAGAGCCTTTTAGAAACAAGACTAGGAAAAGAAAATATAAAGTTAGAATAAGGAGAACTAATGAAGACTATAGGGATACTTACAAGTGGCGGGGATGCCCCAGGCATGAACTCTGCTATTAGGGCAGCAGTTAGGACTGCTCTAAATAAATCTATGAGAATCAAAGGTGTTAGAAATGGATTTGATGGTCTGATGAAAGGTGATATTTATGAAATGAATATATCATCAGTAGCAGATATAATCCACAAGGGTGGTACTATTTTAGGTACTGCTAGGAGCAAAGAATTTACAACAGCTGAGGGTCAAAAAAGAGGAGCACAGATCCTAGCTGATTATGGTATAGAAGGCCTAATAGTGGTAGGCGGTGACGGCTCTTTTAAGGGAGCGAAGGCTCTTTCTGACCTAGGTATAAAAACAGTTGGCATACCAGGCACCATAGACAATGACATGGGTTATACTGATTTTACAATAGGATTTTTCACAGCTATAGAGACAGTTTCAGACGCTATTGGAAAACTCCGTGATACATCAAGCTCTCATGGTAGGGCAGTTGTTATAGAGGTAATGGGGCGTCATTGCGGTGATTTGGCCTTATTTTCAGGCTTATCTGGTGGGGCAGAATCAATTATAGTACCAGAACACGAATTTTCTATAAATGAAATTATAGCCAAGATGGAGCATGGCAGAAAAAGAGGCAAACTTCACCACCTTATAACCCTAGCTGAGGGTGTAGGGGACCCATATTCATTAGCATCAGAACTAGAAGAGAAAACTGGAATAGAGACAAAAGTTACAGTCTTAGGTCACGTACAAAGAGGTGGATCTCCATCTGCTGTAGATAGACTCCTAGGCTCATCAATGGGGGCTAGGGCAGTAGAGCTATTATCAGAAGAAAAAACTGGCATAGCCATAGGATATAAAAACGGAAAACTAATAGAAGTAAGTATTGATGAAGCTACAACAGTCAAGTCAGTTTTTGATGAAAATCTTTATGATCTTGCAAACAGCTTGTCAAGATAGGAGGAAGTATGCAACCAGAAATATTAAAAAAAACCAAGATAGTTTGTACTATAGGACCAGCCAGTGAAAAACCAGAGGTACTTGAGCAACTTATCCAAAATGGAATGAACGTTGCAAGACTTAACTTTTCACACGGAACACATGAAGAACACTTAGAAAAAATCAAAACAATTAGAAGACTTAGAAGAAAGCTTAATGCACCAATAGCTATCATGCTAGATACAAAGGGACCAGAGATCAGAACAGGCAACTACAATGTTGATGAAATATTCCTAAAACCAGATGATATATTCACCCTTACAACCAGAGATGTCATAGGTACACAAGAAATAGTATCTGTCACCCACAAGGGATTACCAAATGATGTAAAAATAGGCAGCGAAATCTACATAGATGACGGTCTTGTACAACTTGAGGTTATAGATATAAAAGATGGTACTGATGTAGTTTGTAAAGTATTAAACAATGGTGTACTTTCAAACCACAAGGGAGTTAATCTACCAGGCTCAAAAACCAACCTACCATCAATCACACCAAAGGATGTTGATGACATTAAATTTGGTATCGAAAACGGTATCGATCTTATAGCTGCTTCTTTCGTTCGTAAAAAAGAAGACGTTTATGATATAAGAAAGGTCCTTGAAGACCACGGCGGAGAAGATATTAAAATTATTTCTAAGATTGAGTCCCAAGAAGGTGTTGACAATATTGAAGAAATCATTGAAGCATCTGATGGAATCATGGTAGCAAGGGGTGACCTTGGTATAGAAATCAAAACAGAGCTAATACCAGGAGTACAAAAAGACATCATTAGAAGATGTAATGCTGCTGCAAAACCAGTTATCACAGCTACACAAATGCTTGACTCAATGATTAGAAATCCAAGACCAACAAGAGCAGAGACAACAGACGTAGCTAATGCTATAATAGATGGTACTGACTGTGTTATGCTTTCAGGCGAGACAGCTGGTGGTAAATATCCAGTTCAAGCTGTAAAAACCATGAGAGATATATGTATTACAACAGAGCTATCAGATGACTTTATAGAAAAAGTATACAACACAAAAGTTATCACAAGGAGAAATACAACCAACTCTATAGCTAGATCAACCTGTCAAATTGCAAGAGAATTAGATGCCAAGGCTATAATCTCATGCACATCCTCAGGTAATACCTCTAGGGTAATATCTAAATTTAGACCAAGAACTACAATTGTAGCAGCTACAACTACAGATGTTGTCGCTCGTCAGCTATCAGTAGTATGGGGTGTTTATCCTCTAGTAATCCAACAAGCGCATGAAACAGACGAACTAATAGAAAGAGCTATAGTTTCTGGTCTAAGCGAAGGATATCTAGAAGAAGGTGACCTAACAGTTGTAACAGCTGGTGTACCATTAGGAGTAAGCGGTTCATCAAACCTAATCAAAGTACACGTTATAGGAGATATAATCACATCTGGTACAGGTATAGGATCTAAATCAGTATCTGGTAAGGTTGTAATTGGTTCTACCAAAAAAGAACTAGAATCCAAGTTTGAGGATGGTGACATAATAGTAGGTAAATTTACTGATTCAGACATAACAGAATTTATCGAAAAATCTTCAGCAATTGTTACAGAGACTGGCGGTCTAACAAGCCATACAGCAGTAGCTGCTGTTCACTTTGGTATACCTGCAGTAGTGGGAGCTTCAAACATCGTAAACCTAGTAGAAGATGGTCAAACCGTAACAGTAGATCCAATCGGTGGAGTAATCTATAACGGAGAAACAAGAGTAATCTAATGAAATATACAGATATCGAAATAATAGATATCCTACAAGACGGCAGGGGTGTTGGCAAAACGCCTGAAAAGATTGCTTTTATCCAAGATGCAGTCTATGGTGAAATCTGTGAGATAGAAATCATAGAAGAAATGAAAAACTTTTATAAGGCAAAAAAGATAAAAACAATTAAAGAAAGCCCGGTACAAATACAAGCTCCATGTCCATATTATTATGAATGTGGGGCTTGTACTATTATGGATATAAATTATCAAAGCCAACTAGAACTAAAGAAAAAACTAATAAAAAATGCATTAGAGAAACAAACTTCCTACAAGATAGGTGACATTGAAATCATCCCAAGTAAAGAGCTTAGATATAGAAATAAAATAAGACTGCAAGTAGATAGGGATGGCAGGCTTGCCTATAACAAATCCTATTCAAACGACCTAGTCTATATAGAGGATTGTCTCTTGGCTAGGGAAATAATTGGAGAAAACCTATCAGCTATAGAAAAAATCACAAAAGATATAGCAGAAAAACATCCTGGATCAATAAAAGAAATAACAATAAGAACAAACAATGAAATAATAATGTTAAATCTACATATAGAAGATAATAGTGACCTTATAGATTATATAAATCAAAAATACTCAGGCTCTGATTATTATATAAATACCATAGCTAAGAAAAATATAAATATATCAGGAAAAGACCATTTACAATATAATATATTTGATAAAACTTTCAAAATAAGCGGCAATGATTTTTATCAGGTAAATGACTTTCAAATAGAAAAGCTCTATGCCGAAGCGAAAAAGTTTTTGGGAGAAGGCAAAAGAGTCCTAGACCTATATTGTGGATCAGCCACCTCATCAATAGCTATAAATGGGGATAATTTAGTAGGAGTTGAGATAAATAAAAACGCCATCAAAGATGCAAATATAAATGCAGAAAATAACAATCTCAAAGATTATAAATTCATAGCCAAAAACGCCAAATACATTGATGAAAAATTTATTAAAAAAGAAAAAATCGACAGCCTAATAGTAGACCCACCTAGAGCAGGACTCGACAAAGACCTAATTAAAGCCATAGGCAAATCAGGCCTAAAAGAAATAATCTACATCTCCTGCAACCCTCAAACCCTAGCCAGAGACATAAATAGGTTTGAAAAACAAGGATATAAATTAGAAAAAGTCAAGGCAGTAGACATGTTTCCGCAGACTATGCATGTCGAAACTATAGCGTTGATACAAAAGATGTAAACTTAGAAATCCTGCATTTTAAGCAGTTTTATAAGCATTTTGTCTTCGATAAAGATGAAGAAGGATACGTCAAAAAGACCCAAAAAAACTACATGGACGTAAGAGTAGTTTTGCAACTGGTATGAGGAGACACAAAGAAAAATATAATAAGATAAAACCCATTTTATACTTTCTACAAGAGTAGCTTAAAAGGCTGCTCTTTTTTTCTAAGAAGTGAGTGTATATAAATTTTAAATATAACTAATAATACAAAATCTGATCTCTGAAATCAGAAGTCCAGACTTCCGAAAATCGGAATTTAAGAACTCCGAATAACAGATTTCTAGAAATCCGAAAATCGGAGAGTAACTATAATAATATTAGTAATATTGAGTTAAGAAAGAATAATTTTAGAAAGGGAGTAAGGATTCGTTACATCCTTTTTCAAAAAATGGAAAACTCATAAGTAACTTTACATATTCGCTTTTATAACATATAATAAAAGCGTAAACGAGAGGAGGCGGACTATGAATACACTTAAAGAATATATCCAAGAAAATTTAGTAATCACCAACAAAGAAGCAGAAGAACTTGGATATACTAGGCATAATCTATCAGAATTAACAAAAATCGGACAATTAGAAAGATTAAGACCAGGTCTATATCAATTAAAAGGAAAAGTAATAGACGATTTTGTTTTAATATCATCAAATAGTAATCGAATTATATTTTCACATCAAACAGCCCTCTATCTCCACGACCTATCAGATAGAACTCCAAATGTATTTCATATATCTGTGCCCCAAGGCTATAATGCAAGCCATATCAAAAAAAGATATGAGGATCTACAAGTTCACTATGTAAAAAAAGACTTATACGAACTAGGAAAGACAGAAATAAAATCACCGCAAGGCAACCTTATTCCAGTTTACGATATAGATCGAACAATTTGCGATATCATAATCGACAGAGAAAAAATAGATAAGCAAATTTTTACAGAAGCCATAAAAAGATACTTTAAATCAGAAAATAAAAATCTAAGACGACTCATAAAATACAGTAAATTATTTAAAATAGAAAATGAAATTAGAAAATACATGGAGGTATTATCGTGATTAATATCGAGAGTATAAAGGGCAAGATAAGAAGTCTGGCAGAGAAGAAAAATACGTTCTTAAAAGCCTTTCTGTATAACATATTTGGGCTTTTTATTTTTGGTGTTTCTTATTTTTTGAAATATGATATAAATAAGACTCATACAAAAGAAATATTATTAATATTATTTCTATGTGAGGTTTGTTATTGGTTAACGGTTGTAATTGGATTATTGGTTATTAAGAAGTTAAAAGTTAAAAAATAAATTTTGGCACCTATTTTACAAAATGATAGGTGCTTTTTTGATTTCAGGAAATCAATGATGGGATATTGGCTAATATAATATGAAGTTGTAGAAGAAATATAGCAACGACACGAATGAGAGACTTTTACGCCCTATACACCCTCTACAAACTAAAAAAAGATGAGATAAACTATGAAACTTTAAAAAAAGCAATAGAAAGAGCCTAAAAGAAAAGAGGAAGTCAGGAGATAATGAAAGACTATGAGGAAATAATCGAGGACATAAAAGAAGATTCATACCTAAGATCCTTGTGGGAAGTATATCTTAGTGAAAATAAGTACATTGGAGATCTGAAGTTTGATAAAGTTGTTGATGTAGTTATAATTTTATCAAATAGAATTAACGAGATGTAATTTAACAGACACTGTCTGGCAAATTATAGATAGGAGAAAAGATTTAGAATATTTAAAACAAGGAGATACTGTGAAATTTTGGGAAAAGTAAAACAATAATTGAGAACCTTATAAATACATAGGAATGTTCATATTTTGTCTTCTAAGCTCTTAAAAGCAAAAGAACAAGTAAAAAAAGTCAAGAAAAGATAAAAAGTCCATATTAGGGCAAATAAAAAGCTTTAAGACGGATGATAAAGCTAAGTCAAGTAAGATAGACCATAGCAAAGGTGAAGAGTGGTAAATATCGGCAGCCTTCGGACTGTCTTTATTTTTTATTTGATTTAACGCAGTGAACCGTACAATTGAAAGGAATCTGTGTTATATGCTATAATTAGGTAGTTAATCTATACATATAGAAAGGTAAAATATAGAATTGGAGAATGATATGGGATTTTCATATAATAAATTATGGAAGTTATTAATAGATAAAAATATGAAAAAAACAGACTTACAATGTGCAATAGCAACAACTCCTAAGACAATAGCCAAGATGGGAAGAGATGAAAATGTAAGTTTGGAAACATTAGGAAAGATTTGTGAGTATTTTCAATGTGATATTGGAGATATTATTGAATATAAAAATGGAGTTAAGATAAATGATAAATAATACTCTTACCTATATTTCTTTATTTTCATCAGCAGGAGTTGGTTGCTATGGATATAAACAAGAGGTGTTTCAAGGGGAGGTGATAATTTGATAGTAAGTCAAAATTCAAAAGATGTAATTAAGATATTTCAAAATATAAAAGATATACCTATAAGTACAAATTTAGATGACGGGAATTTAAATATTTTTATGTGTCCAATAAATGCTAGGAAATTTGATTATAATCAAATTTCCTTAGTATTAGTAGATTCTGTAATTGATTATGCTATATCCAAGAAAAATATAACAAAATATCAAAATAAGCCTGGAAGATTATCACAAATTGCACGTAAAAAGTTTAAAGAATACTTGAATAATACAGGTGAATTAGGTGAATTGCTTTTATATTGTTTTTTAGAGGGTCATTTAAATGCCCCTAAAATTTTAACAAAAATGGAGATGAAAACATCTAACAAAATGTATGTCAATGGATCAGATGGAGTGCATCTTTTGAGTAATTGTGACGGAACATATAAACTTATATTTGGGGAATCTAAGTTATATAAAAATATATCAGATGCTTTATATGAAGCATTTAAATCTATAAATGATTTTATTAATGAGATAAATACTAGTGGAGAAAATAAAAGTGGTATAAATTATGAAAAAGATTTAATATCATCAAATATTGATAATTTTGAGTTGAGTGATGAGGATAAGGCTATATTAGAATTTATAATATATCCATCTAAAAATGAGAAAAAATTGCACATAGACGATGCTTTTTCTATTTTTATTGGTTATGAAATAGATATATCAGAAGAGACGAAGAAATGTACTAGCAGTGATTTTATTGATGAAGTTAAGAAAAAAATTCTCTTGGAATTAGATTCTTTTGAAAATAAGGTATATAAAAAAATTAATGACAACAATTTATTAGGGCATACTTTTTTTGTCTACATTGTTCCATTCACTGATATAGATAATACAAGAAGAAAAATTTTAGAGGATATTTTAACATGAATAATCTTATTGCTGAACTTTCAGAAAAAGCATTTAAAGACGAATATTTGATCAATTTAATATACAATTTAGAAAAAAATTATTGTAATAAATTATTAGATGAAGAGTTTATAATTAAGTTATCAGACAAAGAATTGTTTGATTTAATGAGATTTGCCGATATACTATGTAGATCGTCTGAAGCTGAACATAAAAATTTATCATTAAAAATAGTAAGCCTTGTATATGAGTTTAAAGAACTTTTACAAAATCAGTTTATAAAATTAAGCATTATGAATGTGCTAACCAAATTAGGAAATTTTCCTTCTATTAATCTAATTTGGAATAAATTTGAGAATACTGGAATTGATGAAATTGATTTGGATTTAATAATTAAAAGATTATATAACAAATCACCAATTCAAGAAATTTTTACAGATGAGCAACTTAAAATATTTAATGAATTAAAAGATAATAATCACTTTAGTTTTTCTGGAAGTACGTCATTTGGAAAATCATTTATTTTTGAAGCTTTTACTAAATACTTAATAGAAGAACATAATCAGTCAGATAATATAGCTTTTATTGTTCCGACTAAAGCACTCATAAACCAAGTTTCTTATAAGATTAGAAATCTAGTTAAATCATACAGTTATAAGGTCATCAATTCTCCAGAAATACCTAAAATTTTAAAGAAAAAAGATGGAAAATATATTTTTGTTTTTACACCAGAAAGGTTAATTTCTTACTTTTTAGATGGGACTAATCCTAAAATAGATTATTTATTTGTAGATGAAGCTCACAAGTTATTGAGTATAAAAGATACTAGAACACCATTAATGTACCACGCATTAGTTATGGCAAAAAGAAAAAGTATAAACATATTTTTTGCATCTCCAAATATTCCTAATCCATCAGTATTTTTAGAATTGGTAAATAATACTCCCGACGAAAGTTATGCAGTTAAAGTTGAATCAGTATCACAAAATAGATTTTTTATTAATTGTCATACAGACTCTAGTTATTTAATTAGTGATTATGGAGATAATATATTATTTCCTAAATTAAATTTTTCTGGTAATGTTATTACAGATTTGGGCACTATATTAAAGACTTTTTCTAGTGGTAGACAAAGTATAGTTTATTGTAATACTATAGAAAAGACAATATCAACAGCATTCGAATATGCAAAAACTTTAGAAGAAGTAAAAAATGATTATATAGATAAACTAGTTGATATAATAAACGAAAAAGTTCATGAGCAGTATTATCTTAAATATTGCTTGAAAAAAGGCATTGCATATCATTTTGGTGGAATTCCTGAAGAAATAAAAATAAAAGTTGAAGAGCTATATAAATTAGGATTTATAAAAATTATTTTTTGTACTTCAACACTCTTAGAAGGAGTAAATCTACCCGCAAAAAATATCTTTATTTTAAGTGAAAAAATTGGATTATCAAATATGACCAATGTTGATTTTTGGAATTTAGCGGGTAGGGCAGGGAGACTAAGTAAAGATTTATCGGGTAATATATTTTGTGTTAATCTTTATAATCAAGAAGGTTATTGGAAAGATGAAAAAAAAGTTCAAATTCTTAGGAATAAAAATATTAAAGAAGTTGAGCCAATTATATTAATGAAAAATAACAAGAATTTATATAAGAATATAGCCAACTACTATACAAAGAATGAGTATACTAACAAAAGTTTATCTGAAGATGACAAAAAAATCATAGAAATGTATGGTAATATTTTATTATATCATGATACAGTTAATAGCGATTCTATTTTAAAAGATAGATTTATAGATTCAGGAAATAACTCGTTAGATATTTTGAAAAAAATTAGGAATGAAAACTCTATACCTGGAAATATTTTAGCAGAAGGTATAGATATAAATATTGAGATTCAAAATAAGGTTTTTAATGGAAATAAAGAATTATTACCTATAGAAACTACTTATGAAGGTTGCTATGAAGTATTAAAAATATTATGTAAAGAATACGATTGGCTAAGAACTGAAAACAAGGGAAATAATCCACTGATAAGAAGCAAAGAACAACTAACTTATTATGCTACATTAATGGAAGGTTGGATAAATTCTAAACCTTTAAAATATTTAATTCAAAAAACGATTAGCTATTATTACAATTCTGGAGAAAATAAATATATAAGTTTACGTAAAGATGGAAATATGTATAACGTAAAGTTTGATAAAAATAACTCTCTTCATATTAATACGCTTATTAATAACTTGATTAAAAATTTAGAGAATAATATTAAATATGAGATTAAAACCTATGTAGGTAATTATCAATCAATATTACGTTCATGCGATTTAGATCTTGAGTGTGATTGGGAAGAGTATATTGATTATGGAACTACTAATCCAAAAATAATCGATATACAAAATTTAGGATTTTCAAGAACCATGGCAATATTTTTATTAGATAAATATCCTGATCTATTTATTAAAAGTGAAATAGGTGAAATTATAGGAATTGATGATGAAAAATTAAGAGCCTCTATAAATCAAGATAAATACGAAGAAGAATATAAGGAACTTAACACTCTATTTGAATGGGAATGATAGTAATTAAAGTGGAGTATTTTACCTCTCCACCTCTTTCCCATAATAATTTTCATAGTTTTTTCTATACAGAACAAGGTCAGAAAATTGTTCTTTATTCAAAGAATACTCTTGCATAAGGGTGTTCTTTTTTTCTTGCAATTTATCGAGGTTTGATAGTATTTCTTTTGTGTTTGGTAGTTTTTTATAGTTTTCTAAGATTTCTTTAGCAGCTATTTTGTAGATGGAAAGCTCACTATAATATTCTTCTGCAAATTGTTTATCATCAGGATTTTTCTTGTGGTATTTATAGATTTCACGATGCTTATTTATAGTATTTATATTTTCCATATCTTGGGATAAACTCTTCATCTCAGTTTCAATTTTCTTTATTTTATCTAACAAGTCTTGTCTATCATCAGCAGATTTTTTGATTAGATCATCGAGCTGGGTAATGGAATTAATTCCTTGTTCTCGAAGTTTAATTATTGAATCAGCCATTGTTTTGATATTGTGTTTTCTTGCCCAGACTTCGTAACCTTTAGATGATTGAGTTTTTTCATTAGTAGATATGTCAATAACATTTCCTACACGCTTTTTAGTAGGATTAGCTTTGTTTTTAATAGCTAAATCTATTCTTTCTTTGATTCTTTTCTCAGTATAATCTTCTCCGATAGTCTTTGATCTTGTAAATCTTTGCCTATCTTTATGACGAAAAGCAATGTGTTTACCAAACTTAATTTCATAATCAAGAGACTTCATATTTTCTAAAAATTCTTCCCACGAGTTAGACTTATTAATTATTCTATCTATATCAAATTGCAGTTTAGATTTCCAGGAATTGCCTTTCTTGTTTTGGTCATATTCGTACCAAGATTTACCAGCAGTTTTATATTTTCTCTTGTAAGCTTCATAGTATTTATCAATGACTGAAAGCTTATTTTCTTTACATAATTCGTCACTTTGATACCTGATTTTGTGGTAAGATTTTTTGTTAGATTGGTAGCATTTACCAGTCTTGTAATTAACATTATTAAAAATAATATGGTTATGGATATGCCCTCTATCTATATGAGTTGCAAGAACAAATTCATAATCTTCTTTTAAAATTTTCTTGCATAATTCAATTCCAATTTCGTGAGCTTTTATAGGATCAACCTCTCCTGGTAGAAAAGATTGGATCAAATGTCTAGCTAGAACTGTACCTTTAGTATCATTGTCTTCTCGTGTTTTCATAAATTGAATGTGTGCAGTAGATGGATGACATTTAAATGAAGATACCAAGATTTTTTCATCAGTTTTTTCACTCTTAGTTATATAGTCTATTGCCAAATTTAGAGTTGATTTTATAGGATGTATTTTTGTAATTGCCACACTAATCACCAGAACTTTCTCTTGATTTATTAAGAAGTAGGGAATGAATCTGCCATATTTCTCTTGATAATTTTTCTATCTGCTTATTCATTGATTCAATTTCATTTTTGTAAATAACACCAGTTGTATTAGTAGCTTTTGCAATCTGGTTTATATTATTTGTTGCATTCGAAAGTAGCCATTGTAGGTTTCTAAATGGTTCTAAATCAACAACATAAATCTCTTTTTCCAATACACATTTTCTAAGAAAATGGGACATAGTTTTGCAATTAGCAAGTTTCATTTTCTTTTCAAAAACTTCTTTTTCTTCATCTGTTAAATATATTTTTAGTTGATTATTTCTTTTTCTATTATCCATAGTATATCTCCTTATCATAAATTATTGGGGTCTTAGGGTTCTCCCTAACAAGGTAAAATTGATAAAAAAAGAAGCAGTCCATAAAGGTTCTGCTTCATCAATTTTTCGTAAGTGGGTACTCACTTACTGTGCTTGCTATTAAAGTTATAAGCGTTAAGCGTTTATTCAGTTCTATTAATTATACCGCACTTATCGAAGCTAATAAACAACATAGAATAGATTTCAAGGAATATTTCAATACTAACAATATATTCTAAAAATGACAATTGTTTATTCTGCTAATCAGTAATGGAATCAGATAAGTTGTATAAATCTAAAATAGTTGTTTTAGACAATGTGTGTCATGATTGTATGGTTGATCTAGAAAGGAGATTAGTAGCAGACCTAACAAGACAATTTATAGAGAATTAAATAAAATGTTATCATAAAAAAATATATTTGATAGCGATTATTGACTTCATTAGTTTCTTTATGCTAAAATAAAGTAAACGGTGTTATCTTAATTTGGGAGGTGAAACTTACTGAGAGACAAAGATGTTACAATAAAGAAAATATTAAAAAGTGCAAAAAGCGAGTTTACAGAGTATGGATTCGAAGATGCTTCTATTCGCACTATTGCTAAAAATGCAGGAATTACACCTGGTGCAATATATAAGCATTTTAAATCTAAAGAAGATATTTTTAAGGTACTTGTAAGTCCTATACTTAATCACTTATACAGAAGAAGTAAAGAATTGACAAATCAAGCGATTGAAGAAATTAAAGTAAATGGTTTACAAGCTTTTGGAGAAAAATCTGATGATAGTAATAGGGAATTATTGGAATTTATTTACCAAAACGATCCTATAGTTAATCTTCTGTTTAACTGTTCTCAGGGTACGGAATTTGAATCAATTCGTCATGATTTAGTGAATCTCGAAGTGCAGGGTGCTAAGAAATTAATTGAGGTTCTTAAAGAAAAAAAAATAGAAGTAAATGATTTGAATGATGATGAACTTCATGTTCTTTATACAATGGCATGTACGCCTTTATTTGAGGTAATCACACATAGGTATCCATATAATGAAGCCTTAAATTTTATCGATATGATGGAGGCAGCAATGAATTTTGGTTGGAGGAGGATTATTAAATGAAAACATAATATAAAATTAAAAATAATAAATTTTGAAATCGGGTTAATCCCGATTTTCTGCGTTTTATGGAAAGTAAACAAAAATAAGAAACATTTACCAGTAAAGATTATTTTGAATCAATCATATTGCAACTGGTAAATAAATATAAAAATTTAAAAGGAGGTATTCAAATGAATGAAACAAAATTAAAAACAAAAGATTTAGTTAACATCGGCATTTTTTCAGTGATTTATATGGCACTATCCATGGCGGTAATGATTATTCCAATACTTTCACCGATACTTTGGTTATTATGGCCAGCAATGACAGGCATAATATGTAATTTTATTTACATGTTGTTGGTCTCTAAGGTGCCAAAACCAGGAACGGCTTTACTTTTGATAGCAATTACAGGGATTATATATTTTGCTATAGGAGAATGCACTTTTACAATTGTCATAACTTGCGTTATTGCAGGAGTTTTAGCAGAAATTACTAGAAAAATTTTGGGATATAAAAGTCAAAAAAGCGTAATAGTATCTTCAGGATTGATTTGCATTGGGTTGATTGGCTCACCATTGCCTATGTGGTTGTTCCAAGAATCTTATATGAAATCTATTATTAAAATGGGAATGAGTCCAGAATATGTAAATAAATTACAAACTTTAATTTCAATTCCAACACTTATCGGGATGATCATTACTGCATTTATTGGAGGAGTCATTGGTGCATATATAGGTAAAGCAATGTTCAAAAAACGTTTTGAGAAAGCTGGAATTATGTAAATGGAGGGTATTGTAAGAGGCATTATAAAGCTAAATCCACTAACTGAAATCATTTTTTTGATTTCAGTTAGTATTATTAGCTTTGCAAATAATAGCTTAAAATTAGATTTTTTTATTCTTTTAATGGTTGCTATTATAGCGTTATTTATGGGACTTGTTAAAATATCTTTAAAGGCATTATCTATGTTTGTATTATTACAGGGATTGAAATATTTTGTTTTGCCGATTCTACCAGATGTCATATCAGCACATTTTGGATTATTGGTGATTCATGCTCCTAAGTTAATACCGATTTTTTTAGTTGGTCAAATTCTTGTAAAAACTAATCCTATACGAAATATTATGTATGCCTTAAAAATGATGCATTTTCCAAAAAGCCTAATTATTTCTCTAGCAATAGGCATCAGATATTTTCCATCTTTAAGAGAAGAAAAAATATTAATCTCAGATGCAATTAAAATAAGAGGCGTGACTGGATTTAAAAAGATACAATTAGGACTAATATCTTTAATAGTTACAGCTTCTAATACCGCAGATGAATTAGCTCAAGCTATTACAGTAAGAGGGATAGAAAATCCTGCAAGAAAGACTTTTATGGATGATGCAGGATTTAACATTTGGGATCTAATAATTATTCTATTATGTATTCTGATGTTCTTTAATGTAAAGTTCAAGTTATTTTTATAAGAGGTACGAAACATGATTAATATAAATGAAGCTTCATATTCCTATAAGAGAAGCTTAGAAGAACAGTTAAAGAAAATTTCAATAAAGATTAATCAAGGAGAAGTTATCTTATTATGCGGAAAATCTGGTTCTGGGAAAACAACTATAACAAAATTAATCAATGGATTGATTCCTCATTTTTTAGAGGGAAATTTATTAGGAAATATTTTTATAAATGGGATAAACACAAAACAAATGAAGATATATGAAATTTCTGAAAAAGTGGGAACAATTTTTCAAAACCCCAAAACACAGTTTTTTAATTTAGATTCAGATAGTGAACTAACATTTGGATTAGAAAATTTAGGTGAAAACCCTGATAAAATAAAAAGACAAGTTTTTAAAGTGGTACGTGATTTGGAAATTGAAAGATTAAAAAACAGAAATGTTTTTATGATGTCAGGTGGAGAAAAGCAATTACTTGCTATTGCATCTATTTATGCTACCAATCCAGATGTATATGTGTTTGATGAACCTTCTGCAAATATTGATGAGTATGGTATTGAAAGAATAAGAGAGATGCTTATAAATCTTAAAGCTCAGGGCAAGACAATTATTATTTCTGAACATAGACTCTATTATTTAATGGATTTAATTGATAGAGCTATTTATTTACAAGACGGAAAAATAAAATATGTTTTTTCAAATGTGGAATTTTCTTCAATTACTGACGAATCACGAAAGAAACTGGGACTTAGAACTTTTGTAAGAAAGAAAAATGATGATTTTGCAAATCCTGTCACATTTTGTGAATCTGATGACTTTGTAGTTTCAAATTTAGAATATGAAAATAAGAAACAAAAAATTTTAGATAAGATAAATATTTCCGGAAACAAGGGAGATATTATTGCAATAACAGGTAAAAATGGTCAAGGAAAAACAACATTAATGAGAATTTTGTGTGGACTGTTGAAAGAAAACGAAGGAAAAATAAGCTATAAAGGAAGTCCCATAAAATATAAAAAACGAAGAAAACTTTGTTATATGGTTATGCAAGATGTAATTCATCAGTTTTTTTCGGAATCTGTAAGAGATGAATTTAGTTTATTTGATTCTAAAATAGATGAAAAGCAAATAGATAATATTCTAGAAAAATTAGATCTTAAAAAATTAGATAATCGTCATCCTATGTGCTTATCAGGAGGTCAAATGCAGAGACTTTCTGTAGCATTGGGGATGTTAATGGATAGAGAAATTATTATTTTGGACGAACCAACGAGTGGACTTGATTATACAAATATGCTCGAAATAAGCAAAGTCATTAAAGAATTTTCAAATAATAAAATTATATTTATTGTTACGCATGATAATGAATTGATTGATAGTACATGTAATAAATTATTGGAGATTTGCGATGGCAGAATAAAAAGATTTTATGAAAGAAGGTAAAAGATGGATATCTTAAAGGGACATAAAAGCAAGATTTTCGCAGCTGTATTCATTGCGATAATAGGAGTAGGATTTGGTGTAATACCTTATTTTTCTGTAGCAGCCATTATTAATAACTTGGTTGCAAAAAATACAAATTTAAATAATTATTATCCATATATTTTTGCTGTATTTTTGGGATTTTTGGCAAGTATATTATTTCATGAAATATCTACTATTATTTCTCATAATCTTGCCTACAGGATTATTGAAGATAAAAGAAAGTTATTAGCTGACAAATTAAGTAAAATTTCTATGGGAGAAGTTGAAAGAAAAAGCAGCGGACAGTGGTCTCAATTTATGGTGGAAACACTTGATAAAATGGAAAAACCGATTGCTCATGTGATTCCAGAAGTTATTGCTAATATATTCATTCCTATAGTATTGATCATAACAATTTTTATAATGGACTGGAGAATAGGAATTGCAAATTTACTTACAATTCCATTGGGATTATTGTTCTCAATGTTAATGATGCGAGGTTATGAAGAAAAATCTAAAAGATACCAAGAAGCAGCTAAAGCTATGAATACGACAATGGTTGAATATGTAAATGGTATTAAAGTTATAAAAGCATTTAATAAATCAGCATCATCATTTGGGAAATTTAGAAAGACTGTTGAAGAGAATAAGAACGCAATGCTTGATTGGTATTTGAGTGTTTGTTTTTCAATGACAGCAACTATGGAAACTATCCCGTCAACTATGGTATTCGTTTTACCAGCTTCCTTGTATTTCTTTATGAAGGGTAGTGTTGAAGTAGGGACTCTTATCACGTGTATATTGCTATCATATGCTTCATATAAACCATTAATAAAAGCTATGAGTCATATGGAAACAATAGCAAATATAAAAGTTGTATTTGAAGAAATAAAAAAAATAATGGAAATTCCTAACTTAAAAAGAGGAGAAGAAGTAAGAGATATAAAATCTTATGATGTAGAGTTTAAAGATGTTACATTTGCATATGAAGAGTCAAAGAATGTATTAAATAATATTTCGTTTAAAGCAAATGAAAATGAGTTAACTGCAATCGTTGGAAATTCAGGTAGTGGAAAGTCTACTATTACAAAACTAATCGCAGGATTTTGGAATGTTTCTAATGGAGAAATTTTAATTGGAAAAACAAATTTGAACGAATTACCTTTAAAACAGAATATGGAGCTTGTTAGCTATGTGTCGCAAGAAAACTTTCTTTTTAATAAAACAATATTAGAAAATTTAAAGATGGCGAAGGAAGATGCGAGTATGGATGAAATTAAAGAGGCTTGTGAAAAAGCGAGTTGCTATAATTTTATAAAGAGCCTACCAAATGGATATGAAACTATTGTAGGAAAGGGAGGAGCAAATCTTTCTGGAGGAGAAAAGCAAAGAATTGCAATAGCTAGGTGTTTTTTAAAGAATAGTCCTATTGTACTACTTGATGAAGCAACAGCATATTCTGATCCTGACAATGAATCAGTTATTCAACAGTCTATTGATAAGTTAATTAAAGATAAAACAGTGATTATGGTAGCTCACAGGTTATCTACAATTGTAAATGCAAATAAAATAATTGTGGTGGATAATGGAGAAGTAATTGAAGAAGGCACTCATAAACAATTACTAGAGTTGAATGGGAGATACAAAAAAATGTGGGATGTATATACAGAATCTAAAGAAATCGAGGTGATATAAAGTGAGAGAATTGATAAAAACTTTATATGAGGTGTCAGGGTCATATTCAAATAAAATAACAAAAATGCTTATTTTTGATGTATTTAAGGGAGTATTTGAAGGAGTTTCTTTAGGTGCAATTCTATTATGTTTGACCAAAATTTGTGAAAATATATTCACGAACCAAAGCATTTTAATGAAAGATGTGTATATTGTTTTTATTATTGCAGCTATAAGTGTGGTGGGAAAAATTATATTTGGATATCTGGCTGATAAAAACAAATATATTGCTTCGTACAATTTAGGAGCAGAAAATAGATTATATATTGGTGATCGTTTAAAAAATGTAAACATGGGATATTTCAGCACAAATTCTTTAGGGAATATAGCAGGAGCATTGTCAACTGTTATAGGTGAACTTGAAACAATAGGAGTTTTTATTATTGAGCAAATGCTTGTAGGTACAATACAGACACTAATTATGGTTATTTTCATACTACCTTATGATTTTGCAACAGCTATAATTATATTGTTGACTTTGATTGTTGGAACCTTAGTAAACTTATTCACACAAAAAAGCACAGATCAACTAACAGAGAGATTGTTAGGACTTAAATTGGATTTAAGTGAAAAAATGCTTGAGTATGTAAATGGGATAGGAATAACTAAAGCATTTGGAAAAGATCAAAATACAGTCAAGGAACTAAACGAAAGTATTACAAAAAGTCGCAAAGGCTTCCTTGCTGTAGAAAAAATTTTAGTTCCAACACAGTTTTTATTCTTGTTAGTATTTAAACTTGGTATTTGTGTGATAATTTTTAGTTCTATCATAAGATATTTATCAGGGGATATTGAAGTTACTAAAGCTATTATATTAATTGTTATGAGTTTTGTTGTTTTTTCAGGATTTGAATTGGCAGGAAGTATGCAGAGTATTAAGGGTGTTGCTGTACGAAATCTTAATACTGTTATAAATTTAAGAAATTTGCCTGTAATTGAAGAAGGTGAAATGACAGAAGTAGATAAAGCAGAAATATCAATGAACAATATTTCATTTTCTTATGGAAAAGAAAATCTTTTCAATAATCTAAGTATGCTTGTTCCAGATGGGAAAACTACTGCTCTTGTTGGATTTTCAGGAAGTGGTAAAACAACACTTTGCAATTTAATGGCGAGGTTTTGGGATGTAAATTCTGGCGAAGTAAAAGTTGGAAATCTAAATATTAAACAGTACAAGTATGATGAATTGCTTTCAAATTTTAGCTTTGTTTTTCAAGACGTGTATCTTTTTGATGATACCATAAAAAACAATATTAAGTTTGGTAATCCAAATGCAACAGATGAAGAAATGATAGATATTGCCAAAAAAGCTCAGTGCCATGATTTTATTATGAAATTGCCACAAGCTTATGATACTGTTTTGCAAGAAGGGGGTTCAAATCTATCGGGTGGTGAGCGTCAACGAATTTCTATTGCAAGAGCCATGTTAAAACCGAGTAGGTTTGTAGTTCTTGATGAGGCAACTTCAAGCGTAGATCCAGAAAATGAAAAAGAATTATTGATTGCTTTGAAAAACTTATTAAAAGGCAAAACTGTTATTGTAATTGCACACAAGCTTTCTACTGTAAAAAATGCAGATCAGATAGTTGTTTTAAAAGATGGTGTTATAAAACAAGTAGGAACACATAGTGAACTTGCATCTAAACATGGAATATATAAGGATTTTATTGAAATCAGAAAACAATCTGAAAAGTGGAAGATTTAAATTTGAGTAATAGATCAATCTTAATTTTTGACGAACCTACAAGTGGTTTGGATTTTAAGAATATGAAAAAAGGAGGATGATTTTATGAAACAAGATATGAAAGAACAATTATTAACAAAAAGACCCATAGATTTACTTTTTCAATTATCTGTCCCTGCTGTAATAGGAATGATAGTAATAGGTCTTTATCCACTAATGGATGGAATTTTTGCAGGAAATATTATAGGACAAACAGCAATGACAGCTTGTGGTGTAGCTATGCCACTTACATTTTTCAATAGTGGTGTATCTACACTTATTGGTGTAGGTTCAGCATCGGTTTTATCAAGAGCTATAGGAAAGGGCGACAAAAAAACAGTTGATAAAATTATGGGGAATTTAATCTTTTGGGTTATTCTATTCTCATCAATTATTACAATAGGCGGAATTTTACTTGCACCACATTTTTTAGATATGGTTGGAGCAAGTGGAGAAATTAAAGAATATGGTATCAGATATTTACGAGTAATTTTTATTGGTTCTTTATTTGTAAACTTTACTCAATCAGCAAACATGGTTATGCGTGGAGAAGGATTAATGAAAAAAGCAATGCTCATTATGGGGCTAGGAGCTTTTTTAAACATAATTCTTGATCCAATTCTAATGAAATTAATGGGAAAATACGCAATAGAAGGGGCTGCACTTGCAACTATTACAGCACAATTTGTTCAAGCGATAATAACACTCCATTACTTCAAATATAAAAGTAAAGCAGTAAAAATAAATAAAATCAAACCTGATCAGGAAATAAAAAAAGAAATGTTTGGCGTAGGGTCATCTGCTATGATGATGCAAATTTTATTTATGATTCAACAAACAATGCTATATAAAATGTCATTTAAATATGGCGGAGATACAAATGCTATCTTGATGGCAGCAACACTTAGAATATATGCCTTTTCATTCATTCCACTTTGGGGAATGAGTCAAGGTTTACAACCTGTAGTTGGTACAAATTTTGGAGCGAAAAAATACGACAGAGTAAAAGAAGCTATGAAAGTATTTTCTATCGGAGGATTAGTTCTTGCATCAATATTTTGGATACCAGCATTAGCATTTTCAAAGAATATTCTGTCTTTATTTGGAGTAGAAGAAAGTATTATAACTCAGGGAATAGGAAACTTTAGACTATTTTATTCTATCTTTATCCTATATGGAGTAATGGTAATGACTATAACATTCTTCCAATCAATAGGAAACGCTAAAAAAGCCGGCATAATAGTAATGCTAAGACAGTTATTTTTATTCGTACCTGCCATGATTATTTTACCAATGATATTTGGAGTTAAAGCAGTATGGTTTGCAGAACCCTTTGTAGATTTAATTATGATAATAGCTGGTGTAGTAATGATGTTTGGGGAATTAAATAGGATGGATAAAATTGGTTTGAAAAACTAAATACAAATAACAATCGAAAGAGTTTCTTTCATTTTAGAGGATTTATGCCTAGTAGCATAAGTCCTCATTTTTTTATGCTCAAATTAATCATTAAAACTCAAAAATACTATAAAAAATAAAAATTCAGGTTACCAAAGAGGGCAAATTTCACTTTATAAAGTGAGGGGTGTTTTATCATCTTTCTATAAAAATCAAAATACTTTGAAGTGTGAATATTCTTGAAATTGATTATGTGAGATTAGCATATTTCAAATTTAATCCACTTATCAAGGTAAAAAAAATCAACTTATATAGGAGGTTAAAATGCAATCAATAAAGATTTATAGTATGAGAGTTGCTATGTTATGTAGACTTTATGATCTTAAATTAATTAATGATAAGGAATATACAAAAATTAAGAACAGGTTAGAAAATGATTATAAGAAGATGGATAGAAAGTAATTGTTCTTGTGATATAATAACACTGTAGAAAGATACAAAATGGGAAGGAGGTAAAATGAATACTAAAGTAAAAGTAATAAAAGCTTCAAATACAGGAGCAAGAAATAGAAATGCACTACATTTAGATTTAAAACGTGTTGCAGCATATTGTCGAGTAAGCACAGATAGTAAAGACCAACTTGAATCATATAAATCGCAAGTTGATTATTATACAAATCTAATAAAAAATAATAAAAACTGGACTTTGGCTGGCATATACGCAGATGAAGCAACCACAGGAACAACTGCTACCAAAAGAGCTGATTTCATGAGACTAATTAGCGATTGTCAAAATGGAGATATAGACATGATAATTACTAAATCTATATCAAGATTCGCTAGAAATACATTAGATACCTTAAAGTATGTAAGACTATTAAAGGAAAACAATGTTGGTGTAGTATTTGAAGAAGAAAATATAGATACTTTGACAATGGATGGAGAGCTATTACTAACAATATTAAGTTCAGTAGCTCAACAAGAAGTAGAAAATACCTCAGCCCATGTAAAAAAAGGACTGAAAATGAAAATGGAAAAAGGGGAACTTATTGGTTTTCAAGGTTGCCTCGGATATGATTATGATCCCACAACAAAAAGTATATCTATAAATGAAGAAGAAGCCAAGATTGTCAGATATATTTTTAAAAGATATTTAGAGGGTAATGGTGGTTCAGTCATTGGTAGGGAACTAGAAGAACAAGGATATCTCACTCCTAGAGGTAAAACAAAATGGTCTGATACTACAGTGTTAGGAATAATTAAAAATGAAAAGTATATTGGCGATATACTAATGGGAAAGACCTTTACAGTTGATCCCATAACAAAAAGAAGACTAGCAAATTTTGGAGAATCTGATAAATATCACATTGAAAATCATCACGAGCCAATTATATCAAAAGAAGATTTTGAAAAGGCACAGGAGATTAGACTCAGAAGAGCACAAAACAGAAACACTATTGCTAACAAGGATAGAAAAAGAGAAAAACTATCAAGGCAATATGCTTTTTCAAGTATGCTGGAATGTGGATTTTGTGGTGAAATACTTTCAAGAAGAACATGGCACACTAGTTCAATTTACAAAAAAATTAACTGGCAATGTGTAAGGTCAACTAAAAAAGGTAAAAAATATTGCCCTCATTCAAAAGGAATACAAGAAGCAGCAATAGAAAAAGCATTTGTTGAAAGCTATAGGCAATTATGCCATGCAGATTCAACAGTAATAGATGACTTTTTAAAAATTGTAGAAGAAGAAATAAATGATAATACTTTAGTCAAAGATTTGAAAAAGATAGAAAGTCAATTAAATAGAATCATTAGTCAAGAAAGAAAGTTAGTTGATCTTCATTTAGAAGACAGTATAGACGAAGAAGTTTATGCTAAAAAATATAAAAAACTGATAAAACAAAAAGAAGAATTAATTGATGAAAAGAAAACACTGGAACTAACGATAAAAGATGAAAACTCCATTAAAGAAAGATTAAAGCAATTTAAAAAGGTCTTAGAGAATAGAGAAATTATAGAGGAATTTAATAGAACAGTATTTGAAAGCATAGTTGATAAAGTCGTGGTGGGTAGAATTGACAAAGACGGAACAGTTCATCCATATGACTTAACATTCTATTTCAAAACAGGAGTTAAAGATAGTCAAGATTCTAATAACTTCAAGGATAAAAGAAAAAATGCCAAAGACAATGACACTAATAAATTGTGCTCCCACAAGAATGACGAGGATAAAAAATTATGTTCCCAAGCAAAAGACAACGCATGTCGAGACGGTAGCACTTTTGTCCAAACTCGATGTCGATAAACATATAGATGTTGAAATTGAGCTGGATGAGATGGATTTGACAAGTGCTGAAAGTAAGGCAACATATGCCCAAATCAAAGAATATGTTTGGAATAAATTTGAATTAAAAGTTTCGACATTATATATTGCACAGATAAAAAAGAAATGTGGAATAGAATTACGAGAACATTACAACAAGTCTAAAAAGGAGAAACAAATTATTCCACAGTGTACACCTGAAAAAGAAGAAGCCATCATGGATGCTTTGAGACACTTCAAAATGATTTAATAGAAAAGAATGACAGCATATGACTTTCTGCATTTATTACATTCCTACTTGGTATTGGAACCGCGTTGTTGTATATCATTATGGTGTTCTGCTTATTTTGGGCGTTATTTTCTTTTATTCAAGGAGAAGTCGTAATAGGTATTTTTGGTTTGGTTATTGGTTTCCTATTTAGTCCTTACGGACTTCCGATAGTAGGAGTAACTGTGATAGCGTTTATTGAATTGATAAATGATAAAATTAAAGCGGTTTTGATAAATTAGTATTTGTCAAGGAGGGAATATGGATTTTAGTAGGATGATTCCTGAATTATCAGTTTTTGATATTAATCTGAAAAGAACTCATAGTCTAATAACAAGAGGAGCAATCTTAGAAAGCCTTATAGAAAATGTAGAAGATTTAACAGATGAAGAAATAAAAATCCTAGAAAAGCAACAAAGACAAAAGAATTTAAAAAAACACCTAGAATAATAAGATAAAGAGGAGGTAAACTAAATTAATGAAAACACTTGGTATGTTAACAATCATCTGCTTAACAACATCAATTATGATGGTGAATTTTATACTTATTATACCAAAATTTGGCTCGAAGCATTTCGGCGCACCTGATGATATCAAAGTTATGATGAGTAAGTTGCCAGATAAACCGATTTGGGTCAATATAATCGGCGGACTTATCATGATACTTGGATTGCTAGCCATTGCAGCCGTTCTAGGCTGGGCAATTGTTGATACAGTAAAATTTAATTTAACTTTTCAGCAAGCCTTTGTTAGATTTTTAATACTATTTGAAGGATATAAGCTTTTTGATATTATATTTTTTGATTATCTCATGCTTACCAAGTTAAAATTGCCGACTAAAGTTTACCCAGAGACGGTTGGTGCTAAGGGGTATGATAATTTTGGTTTTAATGGGAAAAGTCAGATTGCAAAAATTATAATCTTCTTTTTCGTGAGCCTAATTTTGGCATATTTACTGACCGCTTTGGTTTAACTAAAAATTCATAACTTGTAATGTTAAGTTCAACTTATTGGCTATTTGTTTTAAGGGGCTGTAGCTTAAAAAGAACCAATTATCAGAAATAGATAGAAGCCATGAACAGTTATATGAAGATAGGTTAGAGGGAAATATAAGTGAAAGAAACTTCAATTTAATGAATGTGAGCATATCTAAAAAACAAGACAAGAACCATTCCTATAGGAATGGCTAAATACTGACACAAAAAAATGTATCAACCTTTGCCCTTTTATCAGGATTTAGGTTGATACACAAAATTATTTATAGATCCTAATTATAGGATGACAGTAATTCAAAGTTCTGCAATAGTTTATTTTGCCTATTTAAGGCTTGATTCCACAAACCAAATTTGTTTGTTGTAGTCCTCTATATGATTTTCCATAGCATTAGCTACAGGGAAATTATCAGCTTCATCCGCTTCTTTTCTAATCTCTAGTGCGAGTTCTTTTTGAAGTTTTATGTCAGATAGGACTATTTCTAATGCTTCTTTAATAGATATTTCTTTAGAAGTTTCAATCTCTTTGATTGTAGAAATTTCTAAATATTCTTTTAGATTAGCAACTGGAAATTCTCCAGATATTCTGATAAGCTCAGCAACTTCATCAAGTCTTTCACCAGCCTTATCATATTCAGATTCAAGATACTCATGTACAGATACAAATTGAGAGCCTACGATATTCCAATGTAGATTATGGATTTTAATGTTTATTACTGCAAGATTTGCAAGATATGTGTTTAATTTTGTCATTTTATTCCTCACTTTCAAATGATTTTAATTATCATTATTATATGCAATAATAAAAAACAAGTCAAGTCTATAATATTGAATAAAATTACTAGAAAATATTTATTATTTCATCCTAATATCGTAAAAATGAACAGAAGAAAATTATTTCAGAGATACAAAATCACATCATGCAACAAAAAGGAATAGATAGAAAGATAGAATCTATACAAAAGGAAATATTAGATATTATCGAAAAGAGTATTATATAAATTTAATAATGAAACTTTGAAAGGGATAGCAGAAATGTTATCTCTTTTTTAATACAAGAAAGGAGATCAGTATGAAAAAATTAGAACAAATAAGACAAGAGTCAAAAGAAATAAAAGATAAAATTGATGATACAGAGGAAAGATTAAGGCAACTAAAAAATCAAGAAAAGAAGATATTAAAACAAGACATAGAAAAAAGAAGAAAAGAAAGAACTCATAGGCTCATAACAAGAGGAGCAATCTTAGAAAGCCTTATAGAAAATTCAGAAGAACTAACAGATGAAGAAATAAAAATCCTATTAAAAGAAGCAACAGAGACAAAAGAATTTAAAGAAACAATAAAAATAATCAGAGAAAATTAGGAAAAATAAAATAATCAAATCTCCCTTAGATTTTCTAAGGGCGCAATTATACACCCTAAAGGGTGCTTGCGTCCTGCGGAGCCAAACCCTTGCAGCGACCAACAACCATTCGCTTTTTAAAAGTCAAGGGTAAATAAACTCGCTAACGCTCGCCCTTGACTTTTAAAATTTGAAATGAACAAAACAATTAAGCCGACATACTGAAACAACAAAAATTAATTCAGTAGTCGGCTTTTTCTATTCTATCATTTCAAAACGCTCATTCACAAAGAGGATATAAAAATCTATTAAGCCTCCACCTAAAACAACAAAAAAAGAAAGGAAGTGATAAAAAATGGCAGACAGTTTTCATTTTTCAGTAAACATAATATCAAGAGGAAAAGGAAAAAGTGCAGTAGCAAGTGCAGCATATATAAGTGGAGAAAAAATAAAAAATGAATGGGACGGAGTAACCCATGACTATACAAAAAAACAAGGAGTAATTAGCAAAGAAATATATTTACCAGATCACGCACCAGAAGAATATAAAGACCGAAAAACCTTGTGGAACTCGGTAGAACTATTTGAGAAAAACTCTAATGCCCAAATTGCAAGAAACTTTATCATATCTTTACCAAAAGAGTTAAGCATAGAAGAAAATAAAAAGATGATAGAAGAATATGTTCAAAACAATTTTGTAAAAGAGGGAATGATAGTAGACCTAGCAATTCATGATGAAAGTAGAGAAGGAAATCAAAACATTCATGCTCATATAATGACCATAGTAAGACCAATAAATGAAGATGGAACATGGGGGCAAAAAAGTAAAAAAGAATATATCCTAGATGAAAAAGGAGAAAAGATTTTAAACAAAAATGGAAAACCTAAGACAAGAAAAGTAGAACTAACAAGCTGGAACGATAAAGGCAATGTAGAAAAATGGAGAGAAAATTTTTCAGACCTTTGCAATGAATACCTAGCAAAAAACAAGATAGAAAAAAGAGTAGACCATAGGAGTTTTAAAAGACAAGGCATAAAACAAATACCAACAATACATCTAGGAGCAAGTGCTAGTGCAATGGAAAGAAAAGGAATAAGAACAGAAAAAGGAGATATAAATCGTGAAATAAAAAGACAGAATGAACTATTAAAAAACATAGGAAATGAAATAAAGAAAATAACATCTTGGTTAGCAGACTTCAAAGATAAGCTAAAAGAATCATACAAGGAATATAAAGACCAAAGTAAAAAGCAAATAGAAAATGAATCAGGACTCTTTAACCTCTATGAATATTTAAGCTTTTATCAAGAAATGCAAGAAAATAATAGAGCTGGATTATCATTTTATGGAAAAAGAAACAAGGCAATCTATGATCTAAAAAGATATGCAAGTGGAATAAATTATCTAAGAGAAAATAAAATAAAAACCATATCAGACCTACAAGGGCATATAAATACCCTAAGAAGCAAAAACACTGAAATATATAAGACCATAAAAGAAAACAGTCAAAAGATAGAAGACCTTAATAAGTGCTTAGCCTATGCAAAGACTGTAAGAAAAACAAAAGCAACCTATCAAGAATATGAAAGCAAGAAAATATTCAAAGAAAACTTCTACAAGAATAATCAAAAGGAAATAGACCAACATATAAGGGCAAGGAACTTAATTGAAAAATTCAGTGGAAAGAAAAATTTAAGAGAAAAAGAATGGTTAGGAGAAATCAAAAACTTAGAAGATGAAATCAGTAAATTAAATACAGAGTCAGAAAAGATAAGGGAAAGATACAAGGAAATAAATCATATTAAATATGCAGTAGAAGTAGTCAATGAAGAATATGGTATTGACCTATCCATAGAAATTGACAAGGCAATCAAGAGAGGAGAAAAAGAAAGTATCATAGAAAAGATTAAAGAGTATAAGCAAGACAGTGATAAGTTTAATGAAAAAAGACAATCAACCAAAGACTATTACAAAAATCAAGAAAGATAAGACCTGGTAAAAATATCTTATCCAAGCTATAATATGACCAAGAAAATAAAGGCAGATCTAGGAGGTAATAGAGATGAATAAAAGACAAGAGCTAATAGATGAACTAATAAAAGCAGATCAAGATGGAACATACAAAACATATAAAAGCACAGAAGAAATAAAAGCGATGAACAATGAAGAAATACAGATTATATATTCCAACATGAAAAACTATCTATCAGACAAAAGAACACACATAAACTACTAAAGGTGGAAAAGCCGGATTTAAAAGAGACTGGTTAGGCAGAAAAACAGATAAAAGGCGTCCCCCTAAAGATGAATATATTTGTTCAATATATAACTTAGCAAAAGGGAATTTTGAAGAAAAATGTTCATCATACTATATCAGGTACGAAGTTCTTAATAAATTAGTTTTAGAGACTATCAAAGAAGTAAGCGAGTATGTAAAGTTGAATGAAGAAGAATTTATAAAAAAAGTGTACTCAACCTCAAAAGAGCAAATGGCATTAGAAATATCCATTGAACATTCAAAAAGTATATTAAAAAACTTTTAGGAAGATAGTATTAGAGCAGATAAGTTTATATCACTTGTAAAGAAATATATGATTTTAGCGAACTTACAACTCCAATGATAAATGAATTTGTAGATAAGATACTGGTTCACGATGGTAAATAGTATAACTATGAAAGAACATAGGAAGTTAAAATATACCTGAACTTTATTGGCAAGTTTGAATTGCCACAAGAAGAACCTAAAGAACTTACGCAAGAGGAACTTGATGCACTAGAGAAGCTAAGGAAAAAGAGATAGAAGAAGCGAGAGTATAATTACAGATATTTAGAAAAGAAAAAAGCTAGTATGGAAAAAATCAAATTATGACTTTGTGGTCGGCGTAGTTTTAAAACTGCACCGACTATTTTATTTCATACAAATAAATATGTAAATCAGTTAATTTTCTAAAAAAAAACATCTTACAACTATTGTTAGATAAAACTAACTGATGTATAATCAATAATATCGTTATTGATAATTAGATTATTGATTATACTATTAAAATTAAAGTTTTGTAAGAATGGAGGAATGGACATGGCAAATAGAAACCATGAACTTGATAAACCAATCATTGAAGCTGCTAAAATAGAGTTTTTGCAAAATGGATTTCAGGCTGCTTCAATAGGCAATATTGCTAAAAGAGCGGGAGTTACAACGGGAGCAATCTATACAAGGTATAAAGGGAAAGATGAACTTTTTTATAGTTTGATAAAAGAATTTTTAGAAGCAATAAGTGTGAAAAGAAAAGAGAACGAATACTCGTATAGGGAATATTGCGTAGATAAAAACTTTGATCATTTTTTGCGTAGCATTCAGAAAGAAACCAAAGGATATGTAGATGTGTTATTTAAATATTACGAGGAGTGCAAACTAATACTTTGCTCAAGTAAAGGCAGTTCTGTAGAAGCAATATTTCGTGAAATGATGAATAATAAAATTTCCATAACAAAACAATTTATAAGGGAAAATATAGACCCGAATATAAGTGAGATGAAATTAGATTTGGTAGAGCTTTTGATGAATCAACAATTTAGTGCTTTTAAATTAGTGATTGAAAAAGGATATAGCAAAGAGGAGACAATCGAGTACACAAAAATGCTCGGCGAATTTATTGGGGCGGGTTGGGAAAAGATATTTGATGAAATTATAAATAGGTATTGAATTTATGTACGATAAAGGCAAGAAGGACGAAAATATTTTAGATTTTAAAATAGATTTTTCCTATGAAGGCAAAAAGGAAAAGTCGTTAGATGATGTAATTGGCAGCATATCAAAAGGAGATTGCATAGTTCTTTGTGGCGAAAGTGGATGTGGAAAATCAACATTACTTAGGTGCTTAAACCATTTAATACCAGAGTTCTATGATGGGATATTTAATGGCTATATCTTGGTAAATAGCAACAATATAGAAAACAAGAACATTGGAGAAGTTGGAGAATTGATTTCGTCCGTTTTTCAAGATCCAAGAAGTCAATTTTTTACAATGGAAAGCGATACGGAAGTATCTTTTGGACTTGAAAATAAAGGGTTAAGCCAGGAAATAATAAAAAGAAGAACAGAAGAAGCTTTTTCAAAATTTGGCTTGGAGTATTTGAAAAACAGGGAAGTATTCAAACTTTCAAGCGGAGAGCGTCAACTAATAGCGATTATGTCTGCTTGGGCAATGGATACGGATATTATTTTACTTGACGAGCCAACTGCAAACTTAGATTATTTAGCCATAGAAAAACTGAAAAATATCTTATTGCTTCTAAAAGAAGATGGAAAAACTCTAATAATCAGTGAACATAGGCTTTACTATTTGAAAGAGTTGGCTGATGAATATTGGCTAATAAAAAATGGAAGCTTTTATGAAAAGTATGATAAGGACGATTTTAAGATATTTTCTAAGGATGAATTAAATAATTTGTGTTTACGAGTTACGGATTTGAATCAGATTGAGGTTCAGAAGAAGTGTTCTAATGTTGTCAATGATAAATTAGAGGTAAAAAATATATCCTTTGGATATAAAAAACAATATATTTTAAATGATTTGTCGTTTACAGCTTATTTGGGAGAAGTGACTTGCTTGATTGGCAAAAATGGTTCAGGTAAAACCACCTTAGGAAAATGTGTATGTGGACTATTGAAACCAAAAAAGGGAAGAGTTTTTTTAAAGGAAAAAGAATTGAGCCATAGGCAGCTATCGCAGGATAGCCTATTTATTATGCAAGAAGCTGAATTTCAATTTTTTACAAATTCTGTATTATCTGAACTGAAGTACGGTGTAAATCGAAACAAATATGATGAGATAGAAGCTCTACTTAAAAAGTTTGATATGTGGAAATATCGTGATAGACATCCATTTTCTCTTTCAGGTGGGCAAATGCAAAAATTAACCTTAATGATGGCGTATCTTTCGGATAAAAGTGTGGTTATTTTAGATGAACCAACCTCAGGAATGGACAAAAAAAGTTTAGATACTGTAGTGGGATTGATAAACGATATGAAAAAGAAAAAAATCGTGATAACAATTAGCCATGACTTAGAATTTATTTCATCAGTTGCGGATAAATGTTTGGAACTTGATGATGGAACGATACAAAGGATTTGTGAAGTAAAAGAGAATAGAGATATTGAAAGCATTAAAAGTATATTTGAAAAAGATTTAGAACATCAACCTCCGGCAAAAAGAGAAAAAAATCTTTTAGATCCGAGAACAAATATTTTGTTTTGGCTTCTTTGTATGGTTGCAGTAGGAATCGACAATAAAAGTTTGATTTTTGAATGCAATTTATTAGCTCTCGTTTTTTCTATTGCAAATAGAAGATATAAGACTTTAGGAATTACTTCTATCATTATAGGACTTATTTACGGTCTTGAAATCATATATCCGAATGAAATTACAATGTTTACGGCAAATTTGTTTCCTAGATTTATTTTAATATTTCTACTATTTCCTATTATTCTTGGAGGTAGAGGGGCAACAAATATGCTCGCGGGACTTAGAAAAATAAGAATACCTGAGAGGTTATTATTGATTCTTGCAGTTTCTTTCAGGTTTTTCCCGGTGCTAAGGAATGATTTTAAATTACTTAGACAGGTGCTTAGAAATAGAGGAAGTTGCAAGCATAAAAATATAATAAAAGAAAAAATAGATTATCTTGAGGCTCTGATTGTATCACTCATTTTTCGAGTGATAAGAATAGGGGAAACTTTATCAGCTTCAGCAGAAACAAGAGGAATTGCTTTAAATCATAAAAAATCATCTTATGTTACTTTACAGTTCAGTTTATGCGATTACATATTGATGATTGGAATGATAGTAATTTTGATGATAAATATTTTATAAAAATAGGAGGACTTAATCATGAACAAAAACAAATTGAAAGCGAAAGATATCATTACAGTTACTTTATTATCATTGTGTAACATTTTGATATTTTCGATTGGAACATTCATGTATGCAACACCAATTACCATACTCTTAACACCGGTGCTTTACTCATTATTACAGGGTATTGTTTTCTATGTTATCGGAGTGAAAGTGAAAAAAAGAGGAGCGTTTTTTATATATTCCCTTATTCAAGGAGTGATAGCATTCTATCCACCATATATTTTGATGTTTGTAATTTCAGGATTGATAGCAGAGTTTTTATTATATAAAAAAGGTTATGGTAATTTAAAAGTTATTGGAGTCAGCTATGTTATTCAGCAAACTTTGGCTTCAATTGGAAGTGTAATTTATCCATATACAATAGCCTTGAATAAAACTATAGGAGCCATGAAACAAAAGGAGTTAGCTTCAAATATTATAGCGGCAGGCAAAATGATTTCTTCTTGGGGAACGCTGATTTTACTTGCCTTAGTTATAGTTTCAGCAATCGCAGGAGCTTATATAGGTAGCAAGGTCGTAAGGAAACATATTTTAGAAAAAGAAGCTAATGCATAGGGTGAAGTCATGAAAAAAGAGAAAGAACCAAACTTTTTTAAAGAAATGGATCCGTTTATAAAGCCATACAAAAAAAGATATATTTTATCTGTTATGCTAAGTATGCTTTCTGTTCTATGCGAACTGTTATCATACGCTTTTGTTGGAATTTTAGCGGGATATATCTTCAAAGGATTTCATGGAAACAACATGATATATGTCTTGATTTTCACTATAATCTGCAAAATATCAGGGGTGCTGCTTTCAAATATTTCAACACTTATATCTCATAAAGCAGCATACTTAACGCTAAAGGACTTAAGATATGCAATTTGTGATAAATTTGTTAGATTGCCGATGGGATATTTTGATATGAATCCTAGTGGAACATTAAAAACGATATTGGTAGATAGGGTGGAAGATATAGAAAAAACATTAGCACATCTACTTCCTGAGATGACTGCAAATTTATTGATACCTATTGCCATGATTGTTTGGATGCTTGCAGTTAATATTAAGCTTACCGGGATTATATTTCTTTGGGTTATATTTGGACTATCAATCGGAATGCTTATGATGATTGGATATAAGAAAAAATATGAGAGACAAGTACAGGCACAAAATAATATGAATCAAGCGGTTATAGAGTATGTCAAGGGGATTGAGGTAATTAAAACTTTCAATATGGAAGATAGTTCCTATGCTAAATATAAAAATGCAATCATACGCCATGCGGAGTATGCTATAAACTGGATGAAAAGCTCACAGATTTATGCGTCTCTTTCCTATAGCATAGCTCCTGTATCTATATTTCCAACAATTGTTGTGGGATTGATATTTTTTAATAATGGGTTTCTTACTGAGCAAAGTTTATTTTTGTTTATGATGATTTCTCTTGGAATATTCAAACCGATTGTTAAAGCATCCAGTTATGTTGACCAATTGGCACAGATGGGAACTGTTACTAAGGAAATAAAAGGAATCTTAGATTATCCGGAACTTAAGAGAAGTGAGAATTCTAATTTAAAAGAAAAAATGACATACGACATAGCGTTTGAAAATTTACAATTTTCTTATGATGGGACAAAAAATGATGTTGATGATGTGAATTTAACCATTAAAGAAAAAACTATGACTGCAATTATTGGTACTTCAGGTTCAGGAAAATCAACTCTAATGAAACTTTTAGCCGGATTTTGGGATTTTGAGAAAGGAAAAATAAAAATAGGTGGTATAGGGGTAAAAGAACTTTCAATGAATGACCTGAATACTCTTATCTCCTATGTGGATCAAAATACATTTTTATTTGATGATACTATTTTGGAAAATATTAGAATAGGTAAAAAAGATGCAACGAATGATGAGGTGATAGAAGCTGCTAAAAGAGCCGGTTGCCATGATTTTATTATAACTTTACCTGATGGATATGACACCATCGCAGGGGATAGGTTATCCGGCGGAGAAAAGCAAAGAATAGCTATTGCCAGAGCAATTCTAAAAAATGCTCCAATTATCATATTAGATGAAGCAACTGCAAGTACAGATATTGAAAATGAAGAAAAAATTCAAGGAGCGTTACTGGAATTTACCAAAGGAAAAACACTAATTGTTATTACACATAAAATTAAAACTGTCATAAATGCAGATAAGATCATATATATGGAAAATGGGAAAATCATTTGCGATGGAAAACATGAAGAACTTATTAAGTCGTGTTCTGCGTATAAGCATTTATATGAAATAGCAAATTGATTGGAGGTGAGAATATGTTTGAAGCTCTAAAAAGTGTATGGAACTTTAGTGAGAAAAGAAAAGGCAGTTTAGTCAAAATTTTAATTCTATCATTTATAGAAGGCATATTCGTTATGCTGAAAATGATAGCAATAATTTTAGCGGTAAATGCCATGTTTAATGGCAATTTGATGGACAATTATATTTATAAGGTAATGATACTCGGAATTTTATGTATCATCGGCGTATTTGGTTTTGGTTATTTCACACAACTGGGTTCTGTATCCGTTGGATTTGAGATGGCGAAAGATAAAAGGTTATATTTTGGCTCATTATTTAAAAAACTCTATTTAGGGTTCTTTAGCAAAAATTCAGTAGGAAATATAAACTCAACACTAACTACATCTATTTCAACCGTAGAACAAGTTGCACCAATCATTTTAATTCATGTGATAGGTGGAATTTTATCTGCTATATCAATAGTTTTAGGATTTGCTTACTATGAATGGCAAGTTTCCGTTGTAATATTTGCAGGCATATTAACATATTTGTTTGTAGTTAATTATCAAATGAAAATTTCAAGAAGCGAAGCTCCCAAAAGACAATTAGCACAAACAAAATTAACGGAAAGTGCTATTGAATTTATACAGGGAATAAGCGTAATTAAGGCTTTTGGTATGGGAGAAAAAGATGAAAGAGTAAAAAAAGATATAGATGGTAGTTGTGTTAATAATATAAATTTATCCGAAAAATCTATTCCCTCAAGCATAGGTGCCGGTCTTACGATACAGCTGTTTGAAATTATGATTATTAGCTATGCGTTTTTTATGTGGAATAGTGGAGAAATTTCTCCTCAAAAAGCCATTAATTTATTGATTATGAGCTTTGTAATATTCCAGTCTGTAAGTCAAGCCGGTTCTATTCTTTCTATGATTGGGCTTTTAGATAGTTCACTAAAGGATATAAGCAGTATGGAAAATGCTGAAGAAATAAAGGTATTATCACCTATTCAAAATATAAAATCCAATGAAATAGAATTTAAAAATGTAAGTTTTTCTTACGGAAAAGGAGAAGTTTTAAAGGGAATATCAGTAGCTCTTAAACCGAACACACTTACAGCGATTATCGGACCTTCAGGTTCAGGAAAAACAACGTTTTGCAAGCTTATACCGAGATTTTATGATGTAAGCGAAGGAGAAATTCTGATTGGTGGAGCAAAAATAACAAATATCTCCACCGAAGAATTGATGAAAAATATAAGTATGGTATTTCAAAATGTGTATTTGTTTGAAGATACAATTATGAATAATATTCGTTTGGCAAAGCCAAATGCCAGTGATGATGATATTATATCCGCTGCAAAAAAAGCGCGCTGTCATGACTTTATAAAAAGCTTGCAAAAAGGATACGAAACTAAAATTGGCGAAGCGGGTAGCACTTTATCCGGTGGAGAAAAACAAAGAATAGCGATAGCTAGAGCAATACTCAAAGATGCTCCCGTTGTGATTTTAGATGAATTTACCAGTGCTTTAGATGTAGAAAATGAACACCATATTTTGCAAGCCATCGATAATTTAGTACAGAATAAAACAGTTATTATGATTGCACACAGGTTAGAAACTGTTAGGAAAGCAGATAACATCATAGTTTTAGATAAAGGGGAAATAGCACAAGAAGGAACGCATAATGAGCTTATAACTCAAGATGGGATATATAAATCATTCATTTCAATAAGAGAGCGAGCAAATAAATGGAGTTTTAAGTAAATACATCTATTTTGATGTTTGACTAAATAAATGAGTATTTAATGGGAGATGACGATGTTTTTTGATAATAAAAGTTTTTGAAAGTAAATTTTAACACAAAAATTAAATAATTCAATAACAATAAGAGTTAATTTGATTGTTATTTTTGGATGACTTTTTACGCCAAAGTGTAGAAGTCCCCCTTTTTTATTCTCGGAAAACCATAATGTCATACACAATAAAGGCAGCAAAGGAATCTATAAATCTTGAAAAAGAAATAAGAAAAAAGGTGAATAATATTTAGAAAAAGCAAATGGAATATGATTTTAAATAAGCCATAGCCAAGGTAAATAAAAAAGAAAAAGAAAGTATCATAGAAAAAATAAAAGAGTATAAGCAAGATAGTGATAAGTTTAATAAAAAAAGACAAATGACTAAAGACTATTACAAAAATCAAGAAAGATAAGACCTGGTAAAAATATCTTATCCAAGCTATAATATGACCAAACAACTAAAGTCAGATCTAGGAGGTAATAGAGATGAATAAAAGACAAGAGCTAATAGATGAACTAATAAAAGCAGATCAAGATGGAACATACAAAACATATAAAAGCACAGAAGAAATAAAAGCGATGAACAATGAAGAAATACAGATTATATATTCCAACATGAAAAACTATCTATCAGACAAAAGAACACACATAAACTGCTAAAGGTGGAATGGTATTGTAAGCTATTTAAAAGTATAAAAGGTACAAATACCTAAGAAATCTATAAAAACATCAAAATAAAGCATTCCACCACCAAGAACAATAAAATAAAAACAATCAAAGGGAAGTATAGAAAAATTAAAGCCTATACTTCCTTTTTTTTAATTTAAACAAAGGAGATAAAACATGATAAACGAAGAAATAAGCAAAGAAGCAGGTCAAGCAGCACAAACCATAATAACATACACAATAAAGGCAGCAAAAGAATCAATCCACTTAGAAAAAGAAATAAGAAAAAAGATGAATGATACTTTAGAAAAAGCAAACGGAAACCTAAAAAGTCTTATAGGCGATGAAATGAAAATAAAAGACCTCTACAAGAAAGGACAACTAGAAAATATAAGCATAGATCAAAGCAATCTAAAAGACTTAAAAAAAGAACTTAACAAACTTGGAGTAAGTTTTTCAGTAATGAAAAACAAAGAAACTAAAAACTATGAAATATTCTTCCAAGCCAAAGACATAAAAGTAATGGAATATGCCTTTAAACAAGTCATAGCCAAAGAAAATAAAAAAGAAAAAGACAGTATCCTAAAACAAATAAAGAAATACAAAGACCTATCCAAGAACAAGGATAAGACAAAAGAAAAAGTAAAAAGAAAAGTAAAAGAAAAAGTAAAACCAAACAAAAAAGATATGACCAGAGAAATCTAAGGGAGTAACGAAAAGTTACACCCTTAGATACCCAAAATAACAAGACTTTTGAAAAGCAGAAGTCCAGAATTCCGAAAATCGGAAATCAAGAATTTCGATTATCGAAATTCTTGAATACATCAATGTAGATAGGATATAAAATTGAATAAATGTAAAATTTATGATAAAATGACACTGATAATTGTTATCAACAGGAGATGAAAATGTTAAAAAAATTTTTTGAAAATGTAAAAAATCCTAAAAATAATTTCGGTGGTCGTTTCATGGTGAAAGGAATGAACGTTGGCCACGAAAAATTGGCGAAATGGGGCAGATCCTTTCTGCATATTAAAACCTCGGATGTAGTTTTAGATCTAGGATGTGGTGGTGGACGTAATGTTCAATACTTCTTAACAAAGGCTAAAAAAGTATATGGAATGGACTACTCTAAAACAAGTGTAGATATAGCAAGTTCAGTAAATAGCGAAGCTATAAGAGATGGCAGGTGTAAAATTATTGAAGCAGACGTGGCTAAGTTACCTTTTGAAGATGAATCCATAGATATAGTAACTGCCTTTGAAACCATTTATTTTTGGAAGAATATAGAAGTATCTTTTAGGGAAATTCATCGTGTACTAATTAAGGACGGTCAGTTTCTAATATGCAACGAAGGAGCATATAGAGAACATAAAAATATAAAAAAATGGGCGGATATGCTAGATTTTGAAGTTTATTCTCCCGAATATCTCACAGAAACATTGAATAAGATAGGATTTAAATGCGAATACCATCTGGACGAGGAAGATCATCTAGTATTTTTAGCTAGAAAATTATAAAAAAATTTGTGAATAATGAAAAATAAATTTTAAGGAGAAGTAGAGAAAAAATCTGCTTCTTTTTTTATTGCAAGGAGGATTAGAATGGCAATAAACAAAAGATATTATTGGATAAAATTAAAAGAAGAATTTTTCACAGACAAAAGGATAAAAAGATTAAGAAGAATATCGGGAGGAGATACCTACACGATAATCTATCTAAAACTTTTATTACTAAGTCTAAAAGATGAGGGCAAACTCTATTATGATGGAGTAGAAAGTGATTTTATAAAAGAGTTAGCACTAACCATAGATGAAACAGACGATGATGTAATGGTTACAGTTAATTATTTAATCAATCAAGGCTTACTAGAAGTTGTAACAGAAAATGATGAATACTATTTAACAGAAATACCAAACTTAATCGGATCAGAAACAGCATGGGCAGAGAAAAAAAGAAGATACAGACAAAATAAACAGAGGACATTGTCCTTAATGAGTCCAACACATGTCCGACAAGAGATAGAGATAGAGAAAGATATAGAGATAGATAAAGAGAGAGAGGGAGAGATATAAAAAGATAAAAAGTCCACCCCCATCTTTTATGGAGAATTCAAAAATGTAAGGCTAAGCAAAGAAGAATATAAAAATCTAAAAGAAAAACTAAACTCACACACAGAAATAATGATAAATAAACTATCAAGATACATGAAAAGCAGTGGAAAGACCTATCAAAACCACTATGCAACAATCTTAAATTGGTATGAAGGAGATAAAGATAAACTAACACAGAAAGGTTTAAATAAAAAAATGAACTATGATGTAGGAGAATCTTTATAGATAAAAAAGAGGTGGAAAGGTACTATTAAAGACTTTAAGTCTAAAAGGTATCAAAGTATGCTAGAGATAAAAAAATATAAATATGACACTTTAAAGGCGATTAGAAAATTAAAGAAAAGCCAGAAGACTTTTAGATGTAAATGTCAACCCCAAAATGGTCCACAGTTATTATCGGAAAGTGGTCCACATATAGTAAAAAATTGATCACATATCTCTTTCCCCTAGGGGAAAGGCATTTTACACAGTCTCTTACAAAAATTTAAAGACCATCATATTTTATTTAAAATTTATGACAGAATAATTTTTTTCGACTAGACGATAAAAAAAAAGATGATATATTGATATTAATTATCAAATAGCACATAGAAAGAAGGTTAATATGAAACTTTATAAGAAATTATTTTCCTATATGCCTGAAAGAAAAATCCATGGAATACTTGCGGCGATGCTAGCTGTAGTTGGGAATTTGCTACAGTTCTATGCTTATTATTTAATTTGGATTTTGCTTAGAGATGTATTTTGTGGAGAAGATTTAATAAACCTTAAGATTTTCTCTATAAAAATTCTAGTCCTCTTTGCCAGCTGTAGTATCTTCTACTTTGGTGGAACATGGATGAGTCACTTAGCTGGATTTAGACTTGAAACTAGGCTTCGTGAAAAAGGACTTAGGCACCTACTTAGAGCTTCAAATACTTTTTTTGACACCCATAACTCTGGTGAGGTAAGAAAGATAATCGACAACAATGTGGAACAAACACACATGATTGTCGCCCACCTCATAACAGATCAAACTATGGCAGCTTTAACTCCTATACTCATGATAGCCTTGACCTTTGCAATTGACATCTATCTTGGAATATTTTTTGTAATCATCATTCTACTCAGTATGTACTTACTCTACAAAATGATAGGAGACCAATCATTTATGAAGAAGTACATGGAGAAGCTAGATGAAATGAATGCTGGGGCTGTGGAATATGTAAGAGGAATGCCAGTGGTGAAGATCTTCAACACGCCACTTATCGGTTTTACAAAACTTTACGACTCAATCATGGTCTATAAGGACATGGTCTACAAATATTCGATGTCCTGCAGGATTCCCTATGTCCTTTTCCAATGGCTTTTAAATATTTTTATAATCACGCCAGTCTTTCTAGCGATATTTATGGTTTCAAAAGGACAAGATCCTAATATCTGGTCAGCAAAAATTCTATTTTTCACTTTATTTATGGGATTATTTTTCGTAGATCTAATGAAGATTATGTATGTTTCCATGTATGTTTTTCAAGCTAACTCTGCTGTAGATAATCTTGAAAATCTGTTCACAGAGATGAAAGAAAAAGAAATAGTTTTTGGTACACAAAAAGATTTACAAAAGAAGAATATAATCTTTAAAAATGTTGATTTTTCATACGATGACAAGAATAAGATTTTACATAATTTTTCTTTAAATCTTGACGAGAACAAAGTATATGCTCTTGTAGGTAGCTCTGGATCTGGTAAGTCTACCATTGCTAAGTTAATCTCTGGACTATATCCTGTGGATTCTGGAGAAATTTTAATCGGCGACAGAAATATTTCTTCCTACGATGGAGAAAGCTTGATGAAAAATATCGGTATAGTTTTTCAAAATCCTAAACTATTCCAAGGAATTTCGATTTTTGAAAATGTAAAACTCGCAAATAAAGATGCAGATGATGAAGAGGTCTACAAAGCCTTAAAGCTTGCCCGCTGTGATGACTTTATAGATAAGTTCAAAGACAAGTACGATGCGATAATAGGTGCTGAAGGGATAAATCTATCTGGTGGCGAGAAACAGAGAATCTCCATTGCGAGAATATTTTTGAAAGATCCAAAGATAATTATCCTTGATGAAGCTTCTGCTGCTGCAGATCCAGAAAATGAATATGAATTACAGATTGCCTTTAAGGAACTCATAAAAGATAGGACGACAATTATGATTGCTCATAGGCTTTCTTCGATTCGTGGAGTGGACGAAATTCTACTGGTTGAAGATGGAAAAATTCTAGAGAGAGGAAGCCACGATGAACTTATGAAGGAAGACAGCAGGTATAAGAAGTTTATCGAAATGTACAATGAAGCAAATGAATGGAGGGTTGATCTATGAAAAACTATTTAAAAGATAGATTTGCACTTACGGACAAAGGTGCAGAAGGAACCATCGTTGCGATTAAATATTCTACCTTAAAGAATCTGTCCTACATGCTTCCTATGTTTCTTCTTATGTATGTCATGCAAGGTCTCTTGGGTCTAGGCAAGTTTAATCTCAAGATTTCGGTGGTTTTATATATAGTAATTGCTCTTATAATGATTTTCGTAATAAATAAAGATTACATTACAACCTATAATGAAACCTATAAAGAATCTGCAAATTTAAGGATTGAACTTTCTGAAATAATAAAAGATCTTCCCCTTAGTTTCTATTCAAAAAGAGATTTAACTGATTTTTCTCAAACGATTATGAAGGATGTAGAGGCAATGGAGCATGGTCTTTCTCATGCAGTTTCAGGTTTTTATGGCTTTATAATAAACCTAGTTATTATTTCCATTTTGTTGCTAATTGGAAATGTAAAGCTTGGTCTTGCAGTTATAGCTCCAATTTATATTTCTGCTATTTTGAATTTGACTTCCACCAAAATCCAAAAGAAGGCGACGGCGACCTACTACAAAGAACAGAGAAAGTCTTCGAAGATGTTCCAAGAACTAATAGATCTATCCACTGAAATCAAATCCTACAATTTGACTGAAGAAAAGGAAAAAAGTGGCATTGACTTTGTTAGGTCCTTAGAAAAGAAACACATTAAGTCAGAACTGGGACAAGTTATCCCCATTGTTTCTGCAACAGTTGTGGCAAACTTATCCCTAGCCCTTGCAATATATGTTGGATTAAATAGCTTGATAAATGGAGAAATAAATATCTTGTATTTTGCAGGCTACCTATTTGCTTCAGCAAGATTAATTGATGGAGTTGCTGCCTTTAACCAATTTTATGGAGAGTTAATGTACATGGATTCTCCAATAGAAAAGATAAAGGCACTTAGATCAGAAGAAATCCAACCGGGAAGAGAAACAGAATTTAAATCATTTGATATAGAAGGAAAAAATGTAGAATTTTCTTATCTCGATGACAAAAAAGTCATAGATAATATTTCATTCAAGGCTTTGCAGGGAAAAACTACTGCTCTTGTTGGTCCATCTGGTTGCGGGAAGTCCACTCTAATAAAATTGGTGGCAAGGCTCTATGATTATGACAGAGGAGAAATCTTAATAGATAAAAAAGAGATAAATAAGGCGAGGACAGAAGATTTATTTAAACATATTTCCATGGTGTTCCAAGATGTAATTCTATTTAACGGTTCTGTAATGGAAAATATAAGGCTCGGCAGACCTACTGCAAGTGATGAAGAAGTGCTAGAAGCTGCAAGGCTAGCGAACTGTGACGAATTTGTAAAGAAACTTGAGAATGGATACGATACGGAGATTGGCGAAAATGGATCTAACTTATCTGGAGGAGAAAGACAGAGAATATCCATAGCAAGAGCATTTTTAAAGGATGCAGAAATAATCCTACTAGATGAAATTGCGGCATCACTTGATGTGGAAAATGAAAAATATATCCAAGAATCTCTAAATAAATTAATTAAAAATAAGACGGTGATGATAGTTTCCCATAGGATGAAATCAATCAGAAATGTAGATCAAATCATAGTTATGAAAGATGGAAAGATAGAAGATTTTGGAAAACACGATGAACTTATAAAAGAAAGTAAAACTTACCAAAAGATGATTGAATCATCTAAAAAATCTGAAGAATTTATATATTAAGGAGGAAAAAATGAATAAATTTGGAATTCGAGATTTAATAAATGCAGGAGTATTTTCGCTTTTAACTGTAATGGCACTCTGGTGTGGAGGTATGATAGGTTTTATACCTGTACTTATGCCCCTAGTTCCATTTGCTTGCGGTTTAGTTTCAGGACCAGTATTTATGCTTTATTCAACAAAGATAGATAAATTTGGCATGATCTTAATCATGGGAATAGTATTTGGACTTACATTTTCAATGTCAGGTCATGGAGCGATAGTTCTACCTGCCATAATTTTATTGTCATTAATCTGTGAAATTATATTAAAAAAGGGTGGCTATAAGTCAATAAAAACTGCAAGACTAACCTACACAGTCTTTATGATTTTTGCAGCTGCAAATTTAATACCAATCTACTTTGCTAGAGATGCCTATTTACAGTCTTTAATCGACCAAGGCTATGGGGCTGAATATGCAGAAAAACTACTCTCAGTTATGCCAAACTGGTCCTTTATACCTGTAGTTCTACTAGGTATGCTCGGTGGATACATAGGATGTACCATTGGAATTAAAATCTTAAATAAACATTTTAAAAAAGCGGGAATGGCTTAATGAAAATTGATTTTAGGACAAAATTATTCTTAACAATTATCATAGGGGTATCTGCAACAGAAGGTTCCATTAGTATGAGTTATAAATACCTTGGAATTTTGTTAGCTATATTTCCATACCTACTTGCAATCCTAGATAAAAAATGGTCCCTTATTGGTAAGGGACTTTTTTATACTGGGATAGCCGTAGTAGGACAGATAGTAGCATCCAAGTATCCAAATTCTTATTTAGGGATGGTCTTTAATCTCTACTGCGGAATAATACTTAGAATACTTCCAGGAGTGATGATGGGTTATTACACTGTGACAACTACTAAGATGAGCGATCTCGTCTATTCACTAAAGAAAATCAAATTTCCAGACTATATAATCATACCAATTTCTGTAATGTTTAGATTTTTCTATTCTATAAAAGAAGATTACAAAATCATCGGAGAAGCTATGTACATGCATGGACTTACGATGAAAAACTTCTTTAAAAATCTGGCGAAGATACTGGAATATAGATTTGTGCCATTACTTATGATTGTATCTCAAACAGCGGACAATGTTGCGATATCTGCCATGACAAGAGGCATGAAAATGAATAAAGAGAGGTCTTCCATATCATGTGCAAGGCTTAAAACGGCGGACTATGTCCTACTTAGTTTCGGAATTTATATAATAATATTATTTATAAGGATAAAAATATGCTAGAATTTAAGAATTTTTCTCTTTCATTCAAAGAAGATGAGGGAGAAAATAGAATACTTGAAGATATAAATTTAAAATTTGAAAAGGGATCTATAAATGTCATCACAGGCAGATCTGGATGTGGTAAATCATCTCTAATCAAGACTATAAATGGAATTATACCAGAAGTTGATATGGCAAAGATGGAAGGGGATCTTTTATTTGATGGAGAAAGTATTTTGAAGTTGGATATAACCGACAGATCAAAATTCATCTCAACAGTCTTTCAAAATCCAAAAAATCAATTCTACGCCATTAATTCCCTAGATGAAATCGCATTTGCCCTAGAAAACAGGAATGTTTCTAGGGATAAAATTTATGAAAAGATAGAATATTTTTCAAAACTACTAAATAGTCAGGATCTTTTAGGCAATGATTTATTCAAACTATCAGGAGGGCAGAAACAGCTAATAGCCATAAATTCTGTGGCGGTTATGGACAATGAAATATATATTTTCGACGAACCATCCGCATCCTTAGACAGAGAATCCATAGAAAAATTGACCCACTGCCTAGAGGTTTTAAAATCCTTGGGCAAGATAATAATCATCGCTGAGCATAGACTCTACTATTTAAAAGAAATAATGGACAGACTACTTGTAATTGAAAATCGGAAAATTTTATCCTATAGTAAAGATAGAATCTCAGAAGAAATACTTGAAAAGCACAGACTTAGAACCCTTAAAGACATAGAAAAAGAAGAACTTATAAGTAAAAGCTACGAAGTGAAGAACCTATTCGACCACAGTTTCGATGAAGAAAAATCACTTGTATGTAGAGATTTTTCCTGCCAATATGAAAAAAATCCCAAGCTATTTGATTTTTCAATGAGCTTTGATCCGGGAATATATTTCATAATAGGAGCAAATGGAATTGGTAAATCTTCATTTATAAGAAATCTTTGCGGTCTTAATAAGAAGCAAAAGGGCGAAGTATTTTACAAAAATAGAAGAATAAAAAACCATGGAGACTATATTTCTCTAGTGATGCAGGATATCAATTATCAGCTATTTACAGAATCCGTTTTAACGGAGATGAAAATAGTAACAGATGACGAAAAAAAGATTGAAGAAATATTAAAGAAACTAGAGCTCTGGGATAGGAGAGAAAGCCACCCACAGAAGTTATCTGGAGGAGAAAAACAAAGACTCGCTCTGGGACTAGCAATGGCAAGTCCAAAGGAAATCGTGGTGCTTGACGAACCTACATCTGGACTGTGTTTTGAAAATATGAAAAGACTAATTGGAATATTAAAAGAGATGAAAGATGAAGGAAAGACAATAATCGTCATAAGCCATGACTATGAATTTATAAAAAATTCGAAAGAAAATATAGTGGAGTTTGTATGAAAGAGAATAGACTTAAATCTTGGGGGTTCGAAGAATTTCCCACAGAGGATCCTAGAATTATAAATTATATAGGCTTAGAAAGCCCTGAAAATAAGATGACCTCTTACGAAATATTTCCGGGGGTCTTTGTACTCTACATCAGTCTAAAGAAGAAATACAACGCCCATAACTCTTCTACGGAGGGAAATAGAGGCTATAGGATAGGATACTGCTATGAAGGCAATCATTTCACTTACATAAACAATAGCAAAGTTCTCATAACTACAAATGAAATATTCGTAGGAAGATCAATACCAAATTCAAAATTTTCTTCCACAACAAGTCATCGAACCACGGCATTTAACATAGTAATAGCAGATAAAATCTTGGATAAAAATTCCCCCTACTTTCCATACATTGGAGAATTTATATATAAATTTAAAAATGTAAAAGACATGGGATGTGTCATTAAAAACGAAGATTTGGTAAAACTTGCAAATGAATTAATTCAAGCACTTAAAGAAAGGGATATGCTATTTATAAAATTAAAATCCTTGGAACTCATATATAGAATAGGAAAAGTTGGCATAAATCCAAGTAAGACCAATTATTTCACGCCCGGAGGGGATAAACTAATGGAAGAAGTAGAGAAATATATGAAAGAAAACCTGGATAAAAATCTAAACTTAGATCATCTAGCGAAAAAATTTAAAATATCAAAATCTACTCTAAACACAAAATTCACAAGATCCTTTCAATACACGCCGATGAAGTATATCCAAAGGTTAAAACTAATATATTCAGAAGATTTGCTTATAAACACAGATAAATCCATACTAGAAATAAGCAATGATCTAAACTTTCAGAATCCATCTAATTTCAACAGAGCATTCAAAGATTTCACAGGACTTAGTCCTAGCCAATATAGAAAACAAAACGAACCTGAATAATAAAATTTAGGTTCGTTTTAGATTTTTCATAACAGAATCCAAAAGATCTCATCTATTTTTTATTTCTAAATATAAAATGGTATGAAGAAGATAAAGACAAACTAAGACAGAAAGGTGGAAATAAAAAAATGAACTATGATGTAGGAGAATCTTTATAGATAAAAAGAGGTGGAAAGCCACTATTAAAGACTTTGAGTATAAAAGGTATCAAAGTATGTCAGAGATAATAAAAATGTAAATATGACACTTAAAAGGCGATTAGAAAATTAAAGAAATGCTAGAAGACTTTTAGATGACAATTACCAAGAGGGTCTAATTTTCACTGCTACTTATGCAGTGGGAATTGGACCTTTTTACATAAGCAAATTCTATTTCAAAATTGGTTACCAAGAAAGGCTTCTTTTCACTGTTAAGTATAAGAGGGTAATTTATAGAATTTTGTTTCATCAGGATAAATATTTTCTGATGGTCAAATTTTAAAAAGACTAATAGCTCTCGATAAATTTTGAACCTTAACAATTGAATAGACCAAGACAAGACGTTAATTATTTTTGGAGCGTAATAACCTAGCCGCCAAGATCTTTCTGCTGAATAATTCGGAAAAACAAGTACTGCTAAGCAAAAAGAAAGTGAGCGATAAGTAAGAGTTTGAATATAGGGAGGGATACCCTATCCGCTATGAAGAAAATGAGGATAATGATACTTCTAAGGTTGAAGCCGGCTCATCCGGAATAGAGGCGGAGGTGAGATTCCTATGTTGCTAATCCAAAGCACTTGTCAATGTCGTAAAACTTAATTAAACAAATAATTATTAGATATAAAACTTTAGAGAGAGGAGGTATATATTGGACAATGACTGGAATGGATTGGCTGACTTAATAGCAAATCTGATTGCAAAATATGCTGGTGTTTTAGATTTAGATAATCTGCCCGATCCAACGCCAGCAAAAAATCAAGAGATGAAAAATAGTTTTGACATGGCAAAAACACAAATTGAGACGGACTAATAAAAGTGTTATAATATACTTGAAATGATAGTCCAAACTTAAATTCAAAAAATTATATATGATATAGAAAAATTATATTGAGGTTAATGCTATGTTAAAAGAAAAAATAAAAGTATACCTCTATACACGAGTATCTACGTCAATACAGATAGAGGGGTATTCGTTAGAGGCACAAAAATCACGAATGAAAGCTTTTGCTATTTACAACGATTACGAAATTGTCGGAGAGTATGAAGATGCCGGAAAGTCTGGCAAGTCTATTGAAGGTAGAAAACAGTTCAATCGAATGATGGAAGATATAAAATCTGGAAAAGATGGAGTATCTTTTGTTCTTGTGTTTAAGTTATCAAGATTTGCAAGAAATGCAGCTGATGTTCTTTCTACACTTCAGATAATGCAGGATTATGGAGTTAATCTTATCTGTGTTGAAGATGGCATTGATTCATCTAAAGATGCTGGGAAACTAATGATTTCTGTTTTATCAGCTGTGGCTGAAATAGAAAGAGAAAACATTCGTATTCAAACAATGGAAGGTCGCATTCAAAAAGCAAGGGAAGGAAAATGGAATGGTGGCTTTGCTCCGTATGGATATAAACTTGAAGATGGCAAGCTGTTTATAAATGAGGAAGAGGCAGTTGCCATAAGAACGATTTTCGACCAGTATGTAAATACTACGATAGGAGCCAATGGGCTATCTAAATACTTAGAGAATCATGGAATTAGAAAAATCCCAAGACAGAATGGTAAGAATCCTTTGTTTGATGCAGGTCTTATAAGAAAGATATTAAAGAATCCTGTATATAATGGAAAAATAGCATTTGGAAGAAGAACTTTAGAAAAAGTTCATGGTACAAGAAATGAATATAAGCAGGTTGAACAAGATGAATATCTAATATCTGAAGGGATACATGAAGCTATAGTTTCCGATGAAGTTTGGCAAGCTGCTCAGGTTAAGCTAAAATCTCAAGCAAAGAAATATGAACATGTGAATAAAGGAAAAGATACACGCACACACTTGCTTTCTGGAATTGTAAAATGCCCGATATGTGGAGTGGGAATGTTTGGAAACAAGTGTACCAAGAAAAAGAAAGATGGCACAAAATATAAAGATTTTTATTACTATGGTTGTAAACATAGGCAGATGATAAGGGGTCATAAGTGTACATTCAGTAAGCAAATTAGAGAAGAATTGTTAGATGATGCTGTTGCAGAGGTGATTGTCAAGATTGTAAGTAATCCGAAATTTGCTTCTATTATGGAAGAAAAAATCAACATGAAGGTGGACACCTCTGAAATAGAAAAAGAAATAGATAATTACCAAAAGGAATTGAGGAAGAGTCATTCTACAAAGTTTAAGCTAATTGAGGAAATAGATAATTTAGATGTTGAAGATAAGCATTATAAGAGAAGGAAACAGGATTTAGATGATAGACTATATCGTATGTATGACAAAATAGATGAATTAGAATCATCACTAATTGATGCGAAAGCAAAGAAACAGACTATTGAAGCTGAAAAACTCACAGGAGATAACATATATAAGGTTTTGATCTATTTTGATAAACTCTATAAAGTCATGAATGATGTAGAGCGTAGGCAGTTAATTACAGCTTTGATTTCTGAAATTCAAGTTTATGAAGAAAAACAACCTAACGGACAATGGCTAAAATCAATTACTTTCAAGCTCCCAATTATAGACGATGACTTGAATATAAGTTTGGACAATGAAGAACAAGTTGAGACTATAGCGTTGATACAAAAGATGTAAATTTAGAAATCCTGCATTTTAAGCAGTTTTATAAGCATTTTGTCTTCGATAAAGATGAAGAAGGATACGTCAAAAAGACTCAAAAAAACTACATGGATGTAAGAGTAGTTTTGAGACTAGTATGAGGAAACACAAAAAATATAATTAACCCATTTTGTACTTTCTACAAGAGTAGCTTAAAAGGCTGCTCTTTTTTATTAAAGGTAGTAATATTTCGTTACATCCTTTTTCAAAAAATGGAAAACTCATAAGCAACTTTACATATTCGCTTTTATAACATATAATAAAAGCGTAAACGAGAGGAGGCGGACTATGAATACACTTAAAGAATATATACAAGAAAATTTAGTAATAACCAACAAAGAAGCAGAAGACCTTGGATATACTAGGCATAATCTATCAGAATTAACAAAAATCGGACAATTAGAAAGATTAAGACCAGGACTATATCAATTAAAAGGAAAAGTAATAGACGATTTTGTTTTAATATCATCAAATAGCAATCGAATTATATTTTCCCATCAAACAGCCCTATATCTACATGACTTATCAGATAGGACCCCAAATGTATTTCATATATCTGTACCCCAAGGCTACAATGCCAGCCATATCAAAAAAAGATATGAGGATCTACAAGTTCACTATGTAAAAAAAGATTTATACGAACTAGGAAAGGCAGAAATAAAATCACCACAAGGCAACCTTATCCCAGTTTATGATATTGATCGAACAATTTGCGATATTATAATTGACAGAGAAAAAATAGATAAACAGATTTTTACAGAAGCCATAAAAAGATACTTTAAATCAACAAATAAAAATCTAAGACGACTCATAAAATACAGTAGATTATTTAAAATAGAAAATGAAATTAGAAAATACATGGAGGTATTATTGTGATTAATATCGAGAGTATAAAGGGCAAGATAAGAAGCATGGCAGAGAAGAAAAATCTAAAGTCACAAGAAGTTCTGCAAATATATTTTTTTGAAAGATTTTTAGAAAGGCTATCTAAATCAAAGTACAAAAACAATTTTGTAATAAAGGGAGGATTCTTAATATCATCTTTAATCGGGATTGAAAATAGAACAACTATGGACATGGACACAACCATTAAAGGCATAGCTTTAAAAGAAGAAAAAATAAAAGAAATAGTTCAAGAAATTATAAATATCAATGTAGATGATGGAATAAGATTTGAAATAAAGGACATTAGCTATATTAGAGAAGAGGATGAGTACGAGAACTTTAGAATTTCATTAATAGCAAATGTTGGGAAAACTAAAAATCCAATGAAACTTGACCTAACAACAGGTGATGCAATAACACCAAAAGAAATAGAATACACCTATCCATGTATCTTTAGCAAAGAAAATATAAAAATAATGGCATATCCATTAGAAACAATTGTAGCTGAAAAATATGAAACCATAATCAGAAGAAATATAACAACAACACGAATGAGAGACTTTTACGACCTATACACCCTCTACAAACTAAAAAAAGATGAGATAGATTATAAAATTTTAAAAGAAGCAATAGAGAGAACCTCAAACAAAAGAGGAAGTCAGGAGATAATGAAAGACTCTGAGGAAATAATCGAGGACATAAAAGAAGATTCATACCTAAGATCCTTGTGGGAAGTATATCTCAGTGAAAATAAATACATTGGAGATTTGACCTTTGATAAGGTTGTTGACGTAGTGAGAATTATTTCAAATAGAATTAATGAGATGTAATTTAACAGACACTGTCTGGCAAATCATAGGCAAGAAAATATCAAGTAAAAGAGAAGTGGAATTAATCTAATTCTTTTTTAACTTTTAATCAGAGTATTTAAAACTAAAAAATTGTATGTCAATTGTTCAGCCTAAGTTGATAATAAAAAAGTGTAAACAATAAGGAGGTAGTATGGAAGTATTAAGAGCTCACAGTTTATATGATTATATTAAAATTCTTAAAGAAAAAAATTTATTGGATGCATATTTTAGGGGAGAATCTAGGAAATATACAAATATTGCAGCATCATGTTATAGAGATAATTTTAATGACTCAGATAGATCTATAATTGATGAGATGATAGATGAATATTTCTATGAAGTTAGTGCACAATTAAGTGATATTGAAAAGTCAAATTTCATATCTTATTCGCAACACCATGGGTTGCCTACAAATTTAATAGATATTACAAGTTCAGCTTTAGTTGCGTTATACTTTTCGTGTTGTGATAACTTTGAAAACACAGGATATATTCATATATTTAAGAAAAATAATTTTATAAAATTTAGTGATGAAATTTCAGGAAGAAAAATACAATACTTTTATAATGATTTAATCGAACAAAATGAAACAAAAGTTATGTTTTATAATAAATTATTAGAATTTTATAAGAATAATAGGAAAGGATTCATAATTTCATTATCTAATAATTTAAATATGATCAAAGTTTTATTAAAAAAAAGTAAACACAATGCATATACGTCTGAAATAATAAATGCTGTAGATTGGTATGATAAGGGAATTAAAGAAGGATATATTATGGATAGGCCAAATGAATTAAATCAAAGGCTACTTCAAGTATTTCTTAAAAACAAAAATGAAGAGTTGAATATGTGGAGGGATATTTTTTTTCAATTATCAAAATTAACAAATTATTCATTTGAACTAAAAATACAGAAATTAGAAGATTATGTAATAATATATTTAACAACTTTTATATATTTGTTAATTAAAAAGTATGGTAATAATATTTATGAAGTACCTGATTTTCCAATGATATTATATTACCCTAATATTAATTTTGATAGAATGACATTACAATCTGGTAGATTTATTTATCAAAATATTTTATATTCACCATTTAATATTTTGAATAAACAAGAAAAGAGAGAATATATACAGAAAATAGTTCCTGATATTTCCATAGAAATTGAAAATAAAATAGAAATTGTAAAAGATTTAGATTTATTGGGGATAAATAGAAAAAAATTATTTAACGATCCTGATAACATAGCAAAATATGTATATAAAAAAAGTAAAGTAAGAAAATCAAAATTTGAATTACTAGAAGATTTTTATATAGAAGAGGTATAAGAAATTATTATTTTATATAAATTCTATATTAAACAAAGAAAATATTTAAAATTAAATTAATGTTGGAGTCGAAAACTATACTATAGAAAACTTTAAAGTAAGTAATTTTAAATATTTTATAAAGATGACGATGGAAATTTATATCAATTGTTAATCATATTGCGATAAGATTAAAGATTCAGAAAACCAAAACAAGGAGATTTTGTTAAAATATTTGGACAAGTAAAAACAAGCATTGATAACAAAGGGAAAGAACATAAAAATGTTCGTATTTTGTCTTCTAAGCTCTTAAAAGCAAAAGAACAAGTAAAGAGTCAAGATAAGGATAAAAAGTCTATATTAGGGCAAATAGAAAGCTTTAAGACAGATGATAAAGCGAAGTCAAGTAAGAAAGACCATAGAAAAGGTGAAGAGAGGTAAATATCGGCAGTCTTCGGACTGCCTTTATTTTTTTTTTTTTTTTGCTCGTTTTAACGCAGTGAATCATATAATTGAAAGGAATCTGTGTTATATGCTATAATTAGGTAGTTAATCTATACCTTTAGAAAGAAAAAATATAGAATTGGAGAATGATATGGGATTTTCATATAATAAATTATGGAAGCTATTAATAGATAAAAATATGAAAAAAAGACTTACAATGTGCAATAGCAACAACTCCCAAGACAATAGCCAAGATGGAAAAAGATGAAAATGTAAGTTTAGAAACATTAGGGGAGATTTGTGAGTATTTTCAATGTTATATTGTAGATATTATTGAATATAGGAGAAATGATAGAGATATATCTTAATATAAATCTTGAATATGATTTAGATTGTGCTTTTGATAATAGAAAGTTGTTAAAATTTAATTAGTAGAGGTAGTTAATGATGAAAGATTTTGAAACGCTAGAAATAAGTATTCCAGCGGATTCTGATGGTTATGTTTTATTAAAGTGCCCATCTTGTGGAGAGAGATTTATGCTTCTTGTAGATGATATAGAAGATGACACAAATTTATATATTTGGTGTCCGAACTGTGGTTTAAAACACCAAGACTATTTAGATGATGAAACAATAAATCTAGCGGAGAGGATGATAGAGAACAAAGTAGCTGATATATTAAATGAATTTTCAGCCACTATGAAAAAAAGTTTCAAAAACTCAGAAATTAGAATTAAAACCGAGAAAATTAAAAAGCAGCCAGAGATACCCATAGGACGAAAAACTGGAGATTTTGAAGAAAAATATTATGAGTGTTGCAAGAAAAAAGCAAAAATTAGTAGCATAAAAAATCTTGAGGGTGGATATTGTCCTTTTTGTGGGGAGATTGTAGATGGAGATTAATAAGAAAGAACTAAGAAAAATCAGTAGAAAATTTAGAGGATTGGGTTCAGATGTAATTAATGCAGATTATAGGGAACAAATCGACCTTCTAAGAGAATTTATAGATTATGTAGATAAGACATCTTTGATAAAAAATTATATTGAAAGTTTCAAATATGATATAGGTGATTTAGAGGAAAGTATAAATAATGTATATTCATCTTATGGTAGACAATGTTTAGATTTGGGAAGTAATACTGGAAAAAGATTGTATCTTTTATACTCTACTTTTAAATACATTTTAGAAAATAATTTAAACACCATTAACTTTGGGTGGTTTTACGCTAATAGCAACAAGTATCAAGATATGGCACAAAGCTTTGGGAATAGAATGGTTTATCCATTTATTTCAGGGATTGAAGAATATATTAAAGATATAGCAACTGATATGGGTTACGATGACAATAATAAATATGAAATTAACATAAATAGTTCTGGTGTTCAGGTAAATTTAGCTAGTGATAATTCATCTATAGATGCAATACAAAATAATTACTTAAATAAGAATGAAATTGATGAAGAAATATCAAAATTGGAAATCCTATTGGAAAATATAGATGACGAAGATAAACGAAGTATTTTAATGGGAAATATGGAGTTGATAAAAGGAGAAGTAGTCAAAGCAAATCCTAACAAAAATCTATTAAAAACGAGCTTTAATTCGTTAAAATTTATGATCGGCTCCATAGCAACACTTCCAGATTTTATTGAAGGTATAAACAAATTAGGTTCATTACTAGGAATTATAAAGTAGGTTTAACTATGCTTAGTTATATAGAAAAAGGATATCTTGATGAATTATTTAATAGAGGTGGCTATGTTCTAGATTTTTCTACGAATGATTTTGATGAGTTTACATTTCAAAGTATAGGGATAAGATTATGTGAAAAATATCATTTGTCAAAAGGAAAGTCACTTAGAGAATTTACAAACGAGGGTGATTCTTATAAAATTGCTAAACTATATAAAGATCTTTTAGAGTTTTACTCTGTTTATTTTAGTGATGAGATAGAAGAAAATAAAAAAAATAATAGAGGAACTTCATTCAAATCTCTATACATTAAGTGTAAAGATATTATTAATCGAGAATTATCAAATAGCTCAAATCTTATGTCAGAAGCAGAAGTTTTGAAAATTAAATTCTCATCTGAATATATTAATTCTCAAATTGATTTAATGCTAGAAATGGTGGATAGAAATCCCACAGAAGCAATAGGGAAATCAAAGGAATTACTTGAAAGTTGTTGTAAGGAAATTTGTAATAATTTAGGAGAGAATAAAAAAGATAACTTAAAATTAACACAATTAGTTAAAGAAACCTTTAGGTGTTTAAAAATTCCAAATGAAAGCATGATAATTGACGAAACTGAAGACAAAATAGTAAAGCAAATTACAGGGAGTTTAAATGGACTTGCTTCCGGAATTAACGATCTTAGAAATCATTATGGAAGCGGACATGGAAGAGAAAGGAATTTTAAAGCTTTGAGTAAAAAGCATGCAGAACTTTCTGTAGGTGCTAGCATAACATTGACTAGATATCTTTGGGATTCTTTTAGAGAAATCGAAAATAGTAAAAATTTATAAGAGTGAGAAGAGAAGATGTTACCTCTCCAGTTCTTTTCCATAATAATTTTCATAGTTTTTCCTATACTGAACAAGGTCAGAAAATTGTTCTTTATTCAAAGAATACTCTTGCATAAGGGTGTTCTTTTTTTCTTGCAATTTATCGAGGTTTGATAGTATTTCTTTTGTGTTTGGTAGTTTTTTATAGTTTTCTAAGATTTCTTTAGCAGCTATTTTGTAGATGGAAAGCTCACTATAATATTCTTCTGCAAATTGTTTATCATCAGGATTTTTCTTGTGGTATTTATAGATTTCACGATGCTTATTTATAGTATTTATATTTTCCATATCTTGGGATAAACTCTTCATCTCAGTTTCAATTTTCTTTATTTTATCTAACAAGTCTTGTCTATCATCAGCAGATTTTTTGATTAGATCATCGAGCTGGGTAATGGAATTAATTCCTTGTTCTCGAAGTTTAATTATTGAATCAGCCATTGTTTTGATATTGTGTTTTCTTGCCCAGACTTCGTAACCTTTAGATGATTGAGTTTTTTCATTAGTAGATATGTCAATAACATTTCCTACACGCTTTTTAGTAGGATTAGCTTTGTTTTTAATAGCTAAATCTATTCTTTCTTTGATTCTTTTCTCAGTATAATCTTCTCCGATAGTCTTTGATCTTGTAAATCTTTGCCTATCTTTATGACGAAAAGCAATGTGTTTACCAAACTTAATTTCATAATCAAGAGACTTCATATTTTCTAAAAATTCTTCCCACGAGTTAGACTTATTAATTATTCTATCTATATCAAATTGCAGTTTAGATTTCCAGGAATTGCCTTTCTTGTTTTGGTCATATTCGTACCAAGATTTACCAGCAGTTTTATATTTTCTCTTGTAAGCTTCATAGTATTTATCAATGACTGAAAGCTTATTTTCTTTACATAATTCGTCACTTTGATACCTGATTTTGTGGTAAGATTTTTTGTTAGATTGGTAGCATTTACCAGTCTTGTAATTAACATTATTAAAAATAATATGGTTATGGATATGCCCTCTATCTATATGAGTTGCAAGAACAAATTCATAATCTTCTTTTAAAATTTTCTTGCATAATTCAATTCCAATTTCGTGAGCTTTTATAGGATCAACCTCTCCTGGTAGAAAAGATTGGATCAAATGTCTAGCTAGAACTGTACCTTTAGTATCATTGTCTTCTCGTGTTTTCATAAATTGAATGTGTGCAGTAGATGGATGACATTTAAATGAAGATACCAAGATTTTTTCATCAGTTTTTTCACTCTTAGTTATATAGTCTATTGCCAAATTTAGAGTTGATTTTATAGGATGTATTTTTGTAATTGCCACACTAATCACCAGAACTTTCTCTTGATTTATTAAGAAGTAGGGAATGAATCTGCCATATTTCTCTTGATAATTTTTCTATCTGCTTATTCATTGATTCAATTTCATTTTTGTAAATAACACCAGTTGTATTAGTAGCTTTTGCAATCTGGTTTATATTATTTGTTGCATTCGAAAGTAGCCATTGTAGGTTTCTAAATGGTTCTAAATCTACAACATAAATCTCTTTTTCTAATACACATTTTCTAAGAAAGTGAGACATAGTTTTGCAATTAGCAAGTTTCATTTTCTTTTCAAAAACTTCTTTCTCTTCCTTAGTTAGTTTAATTTCTATTCTTTCATTTCTAAATCTATTTGCCATTTTATTCTCTTTTATAAAATATATTTCGGGGTCTTAGGGTTCTCCCTAACAAGGTAAAAATTAAAAAAATGGAGCATGCCATAAAGGTCTGCTCCATTAATTTTTTCGTAAGTGTCCGTACACTTACTGTGCTTGCTATTAAAGTTATAAGCGTTAAGCGTGTATTAGGTTTTATTAATTATACCGCATTTAAAGAAATTAATAAAGAAGAATAAAGGGCGTTCAAGCAAATATCTTAAATAAGATTACTAAAATTTAAAATAATTCATGTATTGAAATTAATTATCAAATGAGTTACAATAAAACTGACGGTAGCGTCGGAATTATTTATTAACAGGAGATAAAGTTTTGAATGATAAAAAATTGAAAGTAGGAGAAAAAAGGAAGTTAGAAATTCTGGAAGCGGCAAAGACATGTTTTTTAGAAAAGGGTTTCCAAAATACAACTATGGAAGATGTTATAGAAAAAGTAAGTTTAAGTAAAGGTGGTGTTTACTATCATTATGGATCAACCTACGAAATGATTTATGATTTTATGAAATTAGGTATCAAATATAGAGGAGAAAAAAACAAAACTATCGACACATCTAAGTTAACGACTTTAGACGCAATTACTGAGATGATGATGGAAAGAATTTATGATGAAAATGAATTTAAAAGCATCTATGCAATTTTTTTGAAACTACAAAATGAAGATAAAAGATTGTGTGAAATGTTTGAAAATTTAAAAGAAACAAACACAGAAATTTTATCGTCTACATTTCCTCCAAACGATAAGCTATCATCTATTTTTGAAGATGAGTTTTTAGTGACCTTTGTAAATACTTTGATCTTAGGATATGAAAGTTTAAATCAAAAAGAAATTTTTATTGAAAATAAAAAAACAATCAAAAAGATGTTAGAAGAATATTTGAAAAATAAATTTCCTGAATTATTAGGCTGATCTTAAATTATGGTATAAAAATGAATACAAAAAAGACATTTTTAAAAAAATTTTATGAGCTAATAATGACATTATTAATTGTTAGTGTTTTATCATTTGTTTTAATGAAATTATCTCCTGTCGATCCAGCCACTGCATATGCTAAAAGACATATCGGAAGTCCATCACCTGAGCAAATTGAAGAAGTAAGAATAAGATTTGGTTTTGACAAACCTGTATATAAGCAATATTTTAACTGGATTAAAAATCTTTTTTCTCTAGACTTAGGACAGTCTTTAAGCAATGGCAAACCAGTCTGGGATAATATAATGTTGGCTTTGCCAAAAACTTTATCTGTTGTTTTCTTTTCTGCAATATTGCAGGTAATTTTAGTATTATCTTTGGGATGTATTACTTTCTTATGGAAGAGCAAGATAATCAATAAGCTTATAAATCTTTTATGCCTTATTGGTGTTTCAATTCCTAGCTTTTATATTGCTATTATCTTACTTGAAATATTTGCAGTAAAGTGGGATTTGCTATCAGTAGCAGGTAATATTGGCATTACAAACTATCTACTTCCTGCAATAACTTTAGGGATATTTGGGGCTTCTTTTTATTATCCACTATTTAAAGATGCTTTAGACAAAGAGAATGGTGAATATTATATTATGTTTTTTAGAGCAAATGGACTAAAGGAATCTACTTTGTTTGTGAAACATATATTGCCAAACTCCATAGTAAAGTTAATCCCAAATTTCTTTCAGAGTATTGGACTTATGATTGCAAATGCAGCAATAGTTGAGGGGGTTTTTTCTATTCCAGGCTTTGGATATTTGATTATAAATTCTGTAATAAATCGTGATGCAACCATGATTCATGGTTTGGTTTTCTTTTTAGCCTTATTTATTGCCATTGCTAATATAACATCCGATTTGATAAACGATCTTTTGATAAAGGAAAGGGGAGATTAATGAAAATAAACAAAAGTAAAGTATTTACTTTCCTAGTGATTTTATTTATGTTCTTTGGAAGTTTTTTTGCCCCTAATGATCCCTTAGAAGTTAATCTTCCCCTTAGATTTGCAAATCCAAGTTCTAAGTATCCTTTGGGAAATGATAGCATGGGCAGGTGCGTTTTATCGAGAATACTGTACGGGGGGAAAACTACATTATTTATGGTTATGACTGCATCAATTATTGTTTTTACTTTAGGTTTGCTTTTGGGAACGCTTACATCAAAGGTTACCATGAAAAAGAATGTAATAGTAGATTCGATTATTAATGCTGTAACGGCTATACCACCAATTGCTTATTTAATCATATTTATAGCATCTTGGGGAAATGGAATAAAAACTACATTAATCGCTTTGGTTGTTTCATATATATTGAGATTTTTAAGACTTGTTAGAACTCAAATAAATATTGAATACGATAAAGCTTATTGCACTTGTATGATTTCACTTGGTGCTTCAAAGACTAGGTTGGTTCTAGTTCACATACTACCAAATATATTATTAGATTTAGTTCATTATATTTGTTTGTCCTGTGCGGATATGATTTTAGCAATTACTGGTTTTTCATTTATAGGAATTGGACTTGGAGAAAATGTTGTGGAGTGGGGTTCTATGATTTTAGAAGCGAGAGATTCAATATTTATTAAGCCAGAACTCATAATTTACCCGATTTTTGCAGTTTTTATTACTACAATGTCTTTTAATATTATTGCAAAAGAAGCGAATAGAAGGTGAAGATATGATTTTGGTTAATCAATTACAAGTTTCAGATAAAAAAGGAAACAATCTTTTAAATAATATTTTTCTTAGAATTCCTATGGGAAAAATTATTGGACTCACTGGACCCAGTGGTGCTGGGAAGACAACATTAGTAAACACAATACTTGGGATTTTATCAGAGGATTTAAAAGTAAGTTCTGGAACTATTACTATAGATGATTTCGATATATTGGGAAAAGACAATATCAATAGTATCAATAGAAACATCGCTTTTATTCCTCAACTTCCCATGATTTCTTTTGACAAAAGAAAAAAGATAAAAAGTCAAATGGTAGAAATATATATTGCTAATCTTAATATAAATAAATCAGAAGCATTAAGTATAGCAAAAGATAAGCTCAAAAGCGTCAATCTTGAATATGAAAGAGTTTTAGATTCATATCCAACTGAACTCTCTGGTGGCATGATTCAGCGTGTGATTTTAGCGATATCTATGGGACTAAATACTGATTATATAATTGCTGATGAACCAACATCAGCCTTAGACAATTATAACTCATCATTATTTTTTGAATTGATTAAAGCGAATTTCAAAGGGAAAGGGATTTTATTAATAACACACGATGCCGAAATTCTTAAAAAATATAGCGACTGCATCTATGTGATAGAAAATGGGTGTGTTATAGAAAAGGGTAGTAGTAAAGATATAATTGAAAGTCCTAAAGAGGAATGGACAAGAAAATTTGTTGAATGTAGTAAGAAGATATTAGATTCTGGAGGTGAATGGGAGTGGACGAAATAGCTATGAGTAATGTTAGTCTTTCTTTTGAAACAGTAAAGGGGACATTTAAAGCTCTAGATCAAATTTCCTTTTCACTTAAAAGGGGAGATAACTTAAGTTTAATTGGTGAAAGCGGATCTGGTAAAAGCACCATTGCAAAAGCATTAATAGGATTAGAAAGAATAGATGAAGGATCTATACTCTATGATTCTGTAGATATCTCAAAATTAAAATTAAAAAAAATAAGAAAATATAGAAAAAATATCCAATCTGTTTTCCAGGATACATCTGGTACTTTAAATCCTGGTATAAGCACTTTTAAAAATTTGGAAGAAGGGCTTATTAATTTAACAAACTTGTCGAAAAAGGAAAGAAAGGAAAAGGTGTTATTATTTTGCGAGGATTTACATTTAAAAAAGGAAATATTAGATGTGCCCGTTCACCAACTATCTGGAGGCGAGCAAAGAAGATTGTCGCTCATAAGAGCCCTTATGGTTAATCCTGATTTTTTAATACTAGATGAGGTTACAGCTGGGCTTGACTTACTGACGATTGAAAAAGTATTAAATTTACTTTTTTATTATCAATCTAAGCATAGTATTTCTTATATTTTTATCACTCATGATATAAATCAAGCAAAACAGATTTCAGATTATATCATAGAAATAAAGAAAGGAAAAATATTTAGAGAAGGAAAATTGCAAAGGAGATAGAAATGATCAAACTTAGAAAAAATATGATGGTTTTATTGGCACTTGTATTTAGTTTTTCAATTTTACTAGGAGGTTGCCAAAAGAATCAAGAAAAAGCACAAGAAAATTCAAATGTAGCAAGTGAAAACACAAAAGATGAAAGCAAGAAGGTTTTAACCTTATGTACTGCTAAAGAACTGACAAACCTTACGACTTTAACAATGAATAAGGAAAATAATATGGCTTGTGGTTTAATTTACGAAACCCTAGTGGCTTATGAAAACGGTGAAATTGTACCAAAACTTGCTGAAAGCTTTGAATATAAAGATGATGGCAAAACTTTAGTCTTTAAATTAAAGGACGGGGTAAAGTTTTCAGATGGTGAAGATTTTAATGCTGATGCAGTAAAAAAGATATTAGATTTTGATAAGTCTAACCCTAATTTTGCAGGCATAAGGGCTGTTGCAGAGATAAAATCAACAGAAGTTATTGATGATAATACGATTGCTGTTCACTATGAAAATCCGTCTAAATTTTATATAAATGGCTTTTGTTTCCAAAATGTATTGGGGATGCCATCTCCAAAGTCATTTACTGAGGGAAACTTTGAGACATTTACCGAAAATATAGGAACAGGTCCTTATGTATATGAAGAATTTAAATCTGGAGAATATACAAAATTTGTTAGAAATGAAAATTATCATGGGGAAAAACCTTACTATGATGAAGTTATTGTCAAATATATTCCCGATGCTTCCTCAAGACTTCAAGCCTTAAATAAAGGGGAAATAGATTTAATTTATGGAGCAGATTTAATAAATTATGATGACTTCAAAAAAGGTTCTGAAATTAAGGATGTTACTGGAGAAGTCAATAAAAATAGGACTTTGACTAAGAATCTAATTTTAAATCCAAGTAAAAAAGAATTAGAAGATTTAAAAGTTCGCCAAGCAATTAATTATGCAATTAACAAAAAAGACATTGTCGACAGTTTAACATACTCATATGAAGATGTAGCTGAAACTTTATTCCCTAAAAATGTGGCTTATTGTGATGCAAATTATCCAACTAATTATAGTTATGCTCCTGAAAAGGCAAATAGCTTGCTAGATGAAGCGGGTTGGAAACTTAATAAAGATACAGGAATAAGAGAAAAGGACGGAAGTCCATTAAAGCTTCAATATGTTTACTGGTCAGATTTAGTACTTGCTAAGGAAACTGCACTTGCAATAAAGACGCAATTAAAAGAAGTAGGTATAGATGTTGACATAGTTGAAAAAGATCAAATGTCATGGTGGACAGATGGTATAAAGGGAGAATTCCATTTGACAACATGGAATACAGAGGGTTCTTATACTGAACCTCACAAGTTCTTACAAGAATCAGTAACTGAAATGGATCCACATTTAATGCCATTAAAAGCACTTTCAGATTCCAATATATATATTGACGCAATAAAGAAGGCTTCCACTTCTACAGATGAAGGGGAGATTAAAGATAATATACAAAAAGCTATAGTATATTCAAACGAAAACGCTATGGATTTGCCTCTTTCTTATTCAAAAGAAATGATTTTATATAGAAATGACAAAATTGATGGATATGACTTTACAAGTACACCACAATTTTTCAATATTTATAGTGTAAAAGCTAAATGAGAATAGGTTAATAAATTGAATTTAAGGCAGGTCTATCTATAAAGTAGTGAATGGATAGACCTATCTTATTATTACGAGGATTTATTAAGGAGGGGATTTGATGGATTTAATAAAACAATATGTAAGTAAAAGAAAAGGCTCATATTTTATGTCAATCTTACTGGCAATAATTGGAGTAGTGGCTGGTCTTTTTTCTTATATTTTTATGGCGAAAATTATTGTGAATTTGATTAATGGCATAAGGGATATGAGCTTATACACTCCAATTTGCATAAGTATTTTAATAACATTTGTTATTAAAGAAGTGGCAGCTGGAATATCAACAAGTATTTCCCATACCGCAACTTTTAACTCATTAGGAGAAATCAGAAATGATATTTCTAAGAAACTTTTCAAGATGCCACTTGGAGATGTTCTTTCAAGAACATCTGGAGAATTAAAAAATATTATAGTTGAGCAAGTTGATTCTATGGAAACTTCACTTGCTCACCTAGTGCCAGAATTTACGGCAAATTTAGTAGGACCTATTCTATTATTTATTTATATGTTTACCTTAGATTGGCGATTGACCTTGCTATCACTAATTCCATTTGTGGTAGGAATGGCTACCATGATGTCTGTTATGAATGCTCATTATAAGGAAATGTTTGGAAAGTCAGTTGCTATTGGTCAACATATGAATAATTCTATTGTTGAGTATATAAATGGGATAGAAGTAATCAAGACCTTTAATCAAAGCGAATCATCTTATAAAAAATATTCTGATGCAGTTTATGACAATGCAAGCTTTTATTATAACTGGATGGGTGAATCTATGAATAGGGTTGCCATAGGTAGATTACTTTCTCCTATGGGAATTATTACAATCATACCCTTTGGGATTTTATTTTATATAAATGGAAGTATTGATTTAGGAAATTTAATTACCTTAATCGTTTTATCCTTTGCTACGGTTTCTAGCATTTTAAAAATCATGAACTATATGGATGATATGTCAAGAATATCAACTATAACTTCTGAAATAGGAAAGGTTTTAGATTCAAGAGAGTTAGAAAATATTGACAAGGGAGAAAAAATAGAATCCTATAATATAGAACTTCAAGATGTAGACTTTTCTTACGATGGAAAAAATAAGGTTATAGATAATCTTTCTATGGAAATAAAAGAATCTTCTGTTTCAGCCCTCGTTGGACCTTCTGGGTCAGGCAAGTCCACAATAGCAAAACTTATTGCTGGATTTTGGAATGTAGATAAGGGATCTATTAAAATTGGCGGAGTAGAAACAAAAGATGTGTCGCTCGAAAACTTGTCTTCACTTATTTCTTTTGTATCCCAAGACAATTTCCTCTTTGATATGACTATAAAGGAAAATATTAGGCTTGGAAATAAGAATGCCTCTGACGAAGAAATTATAGATGTATGTAAAAAATCTGCCTGCCATGATTTTATTATGAATCTATCTAATGGTTATGATACAAGAGTTGGCGAAGGTGGAGGTCATCTATCTGGAGGAGAAAGACAAAGAATATCTATTGCTCGTGCCATGCTAAAAAATGCACCAATCGTAATTTTAGATGAAGCAACTTCTTATATAGATCCTGAAAATGAAGCTCTCATACAAAACGCCTTGGCAAATCTAGTTAAGGGTAAAACTTTAATCATAATCGCTCATAGGTTAAAGACAATTGTTGATGCAGATAGGATATTTGTTATAAAAGATGGCAAATTAAATTCTTATGGTAGTCATGAAGAACTATTAAAGTCATTAGAACTTTATAAGGAAATGTATGCTGCAAATTTAAGGGGTGATGAAAATGCTTAATGTGTTTAAAAAGATATGGAATTTTTCAAAAGAAGAACAGGTATATATTAAGAAATCTATTCTCGCTGGATTTTTGCACGCAGTATTTAATGCTCTTGAGTTTGGAGCAATTTACTATATGCTAGTAAATATATTTTCTAAAACTTTAGACTATAAAACTATCTTTGTTTGTCTTGGAATATTAGTTATATCCCTTGTTGGAAAGATAATGACACAAAAATCATCACAAATGGCACAAACACACGCTGGATATTTTATGGCAGCTCACAAGAGAATAGAAATAGGAGAAAAAATAAAAAGAGTTCCTATGGGTTTCTTTTCAAGCTTTTCACTAGGAAGATTAACTACTATTGCTACATCTTCACTTTCCCAAGCAGAAATGTGGGTGCCTATGCTTTTGGTTCTTGTACTTGGTGGAGTTTTAAATACTTTAGTCTTTGTCCTTGGAACTTTAATTTTTAACGTAAAGGTAGGACTGGTTGCTGTAGCAGGTGTGGTAGTATTTTTCATCGTTACATCAATGATGGAGAAAAAATCATCAGCTAATGCAGACAAGATGACAGAAACACAAACAAGACTTACAAAAGAAGTATTAGCAACTTTACAAGGAATGCAGGTTATAAAATCCTATAATCTTGGTGGAGAAAATAACAGGGCTTTGAGAAAGTCTATAAAAGACACATCAAATATACTTTTAGATTTAGAAATATCTGTAGCACCTTACACAGTTATCCAAAGAATTGTAGTGGGAATAACAACAGTAGCTATGGTCTATATATCATTAAAATTAAATTTATCTGGTGAACTTCCACTTGCTGAAACAATTCTTATGATTATGGCATCCTTTATTATCTTTGAAGGCTTAATCGGGGCAGGATCAAACATGGCAATCCTAAGAGCTTGCGAAAATGCCATAGATTCTGTAGGTTTTATCGACTCTATGCCTAATATGAGAGAAGGAAGTATTACAGAGCCTATAAAAAATCATGATATAGTCTTTAAAAATGTCAGCTTTTCTTATGATGACAGACCAATTTTAAAAAATGTATCAGCAGAGATAAAAGAAAATACCATGACTGCCATAGTTGGTCCATCTGGATCTGGTAAAACAACATTTTGTAATCTAATAGCGAGATTTTGGGATGTAAATTCTGGAGAAATTTTAATTGGTGGAAAGAATATTAAGGATTATAAGATAGAAAACCTTATGAATTCAATTTCCATGGTATTTCAAGACGTCTATCTCTTCGAAGACACTATTGAAAACAATATAAAATTTGGAAAACAAAATGCAAGCCATGAAGAAGTAGTTCAAGCTGCTAAAAAAGCAAGATGTCACGAATTTATAGAAAATCTCCCAGATGGATATAATACTATTATCGGAGAAGGTGGAGCAAGTCTATCAGGTGGAGAAAAACAAAGAATCTCCATAGCCAGAGCCATGCTAAAAGATGCGGACATCATAATCTTTGATGAAGCCACAGCAAGTATAGATCCAGAAAATGAAGATAAACTTAAAGAAGCAATAGAATCATTAACAAAAAACAAAACAGTAATTATGATTGCCCACAGACTAAAGACAATTAGAAATGCTGACCAGATTTTAGTCTTAAAAGATGGGGAAATAGTAGAACGTGGAAATCACGAAGAACTGATTAAGAATGATGGACTTTATTCAGACCTTATAAATGCAAAAGCTAAGGCAGAATCATGGAAATTAAATAATTGATAGGAAGAAAGATTTAAAGTCTTTGAATAGAAAAATTTAGATTAGAGGATTTATGCCTATGTGCATAAGTCCTCATTTTTTATGTTCAATTTAACATTAAAACTCAAAAATACTAAAAAAATAAAAATTTTGGTTACCAAAGAGGGCAAAATTCACTTTATAAAGTGAGGGGTATTTTGTCATCTTTCTATAAAAATCAAAATACTTTGAAGTGCCAATATTCTTGAAATTGATTATGTGAGATTAGTATATTTCAAATTTAATCCACTTACCAATGCAAAAAAATAATTTACATAGGGGTTAAAATGCAAGCAATAAAGATTTATAGCATGAGAGTTGCTATGCTCTGTAGAATTTATGAACTCAAACTAATAAATGATAAAGAATTCACCAAAATAAAGACTAGAATAGAAAATGATTATAAGAAGAATAGAAAGTAATTAATCTTGTGATATAATAACACTGTAGAAAGATACAAAATGGGAAGGAGGTAAAATGAATACTAAAGTAAAATTAATAAAAGCTTCAAATACAGGAGCTAGAAATAGAAATGCACTAGATTTAGATTTAAAACGTGTTGCAGCATATTGTCGAGTAAGTACAGATAGTAAAGACCAACTTGAATCATATAAATCGCAAGTTGATTATTACACAAATCTAATAAAAAATAATAAGAACTGGACTCTGGATGGTATATATGCAGATGAAGCAACAACAGGAACAACTGCTACTAAAAGAGCAGATTTCATGAGACTAATTAGTGATTGTCAAAATGGAGATATAGACATGATAATTACTAAATCTATATCAAGATTTGCTAGAAACACATTAGATACTTTGAAATATGTAAGGCTTCTAAAGGAAAATAATGTTGGTGTAGTATTTGAAGAAGAAAATATAGATACTTTGACAATGGATGGAGAGCTATTACTAACAATATTAAGTTCAGTAGCTCAACAAGAAGTAGAAAATACCTCAGCCCATGTAAAAAAAGGACTGAAAATGAAAATGGAAAAAGGGGAACTTATTGGTTTTCAAGGTTGCCTCGGATATGATTATGATCCCACAACAAAAAGTATATCTATAAATGAAGAAGAAGCCAAGATTGTCAGATATATTTTTAAAAGATATTTAGAGGGTAATGGTGGTTCAGTCATTGGTAGGGAACTAGAAGAACAAGGATATCTCACTCCTAGAGGTAAAACAAAATGGTCTGATACTACAGTGTTAGGAATAATTAAAAATGAAAAGTATATTGGCGATATACTAATGGGAAAGACCTTTACAGTTGATCCCATAACAAAAAGAAGACTAGCAAATTTTGGAGAATCTGATAAATATCACATTGAAAATCATCACGAGCCAATTATATCAAAAGAAGATTTTGAAAAGGCACAGGAGATTAGACTCAGAAGAGCACAAAACAGAAACACTATTGCTAACAAGGATAGAAAAAGAGAAAAACTATCAAGGCAATATGCTTTTTCAAGTATGCTGGAATGTGGATTTTGTGGTGAAATACTTTCAAGAAGAACATGGCACACTAGTTCAATTTACAAAAAAATTAACTGGCAATGTGTAAGGTCAACTAAAAAAGGTAAAAAATATTGCCCTCATTCAAAAGGAATACAAGAAGCAGCAATAGAAAAAGCATTTGTTGAAAGCTATAGGCAATTATGCCATGCAGATTCAACAGTAATAGATGACTTTTTAAAAATTGTAGAAGAAGAAATAAATGATAATACTTTAGTCAAAGATTTGAAAAAGATAGAAAGTCAATTAAATAGAATCATTAGTCAAGAAAGAAAGTTAGTTGATCTTCATTTAGAAGACAGTATAGACGAAGAAGTTTATGCTAAAAAATATAAAAAACTGATAAAACAAAAAGAAGAATTACTTGATGAAAAGAAAACACTAGAGCTAACTATCAAAGATGAAAATACTATTAAAGAAAGACTAAAGCAATTTAAAAAGGTCTTAGAAAACAAAGAAATTATAGAGGAATTTAATAGAACAGTATTTGAAAGCATAGTTGATAAAGTCGTAGTGGGTAGAATTGATAAAGACGGAACAGTTCATCCTTATGACTTAACATTCTATTTCAAAACAGGAGTTAAAGATAGTCAAGATTCTAATAACTTCAAGGATAAAAGAAAAAATGCCAAAGATAATGATATTGATAAATTGTGCTCCCACAAGAATGACGAGGATAAAAAATTATGTTCCCAAGCAAAAGATAACGCATGTGGAGACGGTAGCTCTATTGTCCAAACTAAATACAGAACATCATTTAGATTTAGAAATAGGTGAAGATGAATTGTCTGAAATTGACTTTTCAAAAGATGCAACTTATGGAGAAAAACAGAGAATTGCAATTGCCAGAGCAATTTTAAAGGATTCCAAGATTATTATTATGGATGAAGCATCAGCATCTATTGACCCAGATAACGAGTATGAACTACAAAAAGCTTTCAAAAATCTTATGAAAGATAAAACAGTTATCATGATTGCTCACAGGCTATCTACAATTAAAGACCTTGATGAAATACTTGTGATGGATGGCGGAAAAATTATAGAAAGAGGCTCTGACAAAGAATTAATGTCAAAAGATACAAGCTACAAGAGAGTCCAAGAGATGTTTAACAGTGCCAATGAATGGAGGGTTTCAAATGAAGGAGTTTTATAAAAAAAGATTTGCTCTTACAGATAAGGGAGCAAGAAATTTAAGTAAAGCAACACTGTCCTCATTTTTCGTTTATTGTATAAACATGCTTCCTGCCATATTACTTATGATTTTTGCTCAGGAAGTTTTGGAAAATATAGGCAAAGGCAAGGTCTTTTATATAGTATTCTCAGTATTGACCTTGATAGTAATGTATATTTTGCTTTCTATCGAATACGATAAATTATATAGCACAACCTATCAAGAAAGTGCAGATTTAAGAATAAGGACAGCGGAGAATTTATCAAAATTACCTCTATCATACTTTTCTAAACATGATATTTCAGACTTAGCTCAAACAATCATGTCTGATATTGAGGGAATAGAGCATGCAATGAGCCACTCGATACCAAAGGTGGGCGGCATGGCACTATTCTTCCCACTAATATCCATCATGATGCTAGTGGGCAATGTCAAGATGGGTTTAGCTGTAATCATTCCATCTCTTTTAAGCTTTATATTTATACCTTTATCTAAAAAATATCAGGTTAAGGGACATAAAAGATATTATGATGTCTTAAGAAAAAACTCAGAAATCTTTCAAGAAAATATCGAGATGCAAATGGAGATTAAAGCCTATGGCTTATCAGAGGAAATGAAAGAAAAGCTATATGAAAAAATGGATAAAAGTGAAAAAGTGCACTTAAAGACAGAGGTAGGCACTATTTTAACTATGTCTATATCTTCAATATTTAGTTTTATTTCCCTTGCTGTCGTAATACTAGTTGGCGTAAATCTAATTATTAATAAAGAAATAAGTGCTCTATACCTTGTAGGATATTTACTAGCGGCTATGAAGATAAAAGACTCTCTAGATGCATCTAAAGAGGGCATGATGGAGATATTTTATTTAACACCAAAGATTGAAAGATTAAAGGAAATTCAAAATCAAGAATTACAAGAGGGCGAAGACTATAATCTACAAAAATTCGATATTGATCTAAAAGATGTTGAATTTGCATATAATAAAGACGGGAAAGTTTTAAATGGCCTAAGCTTTAAAGCTAAGCAGGGAGAGGTCACTGCTTTGGTAGGCGCAAGCGGCTGCGGTAAAACAACCATCTTAAAACTTATATCAAGACTATATGATTATGATGAGGGACAAATCTTAATCGATGGCAAAGATATAAAAGAAATATCAACAGAATCTCTATTTGACAAGGTTTCAATAGTTTTCCAAGATGTGGTTCTCTTTAATCAAAGCGTTATGGAAAATATTAGACTTGGTAAGCTAGATGCAAGTGACGAAGAAGTTAAAAGAGCAGCAAAACTTGCAAACTGCACAGATTTTATAGAAAAAATGGATAAGGGCTTCGACACAGTTATTGGAGAGAATGGTGCTGAGCTATCAGGCGGAGAAAGACAGAGATTATCAATAGCCAGAGCCTTCTTAAAAGATGCGCCAATCTTGATATTAGATGAGATAGCAGCCAGCCTTGATGTGGACAACGAGAAAAAAATTCAAGAATCTTTAAATAATTTAATTAAAGATAAAACTGTTGTAATCATTTCACACAGAATGAAATCCATAGAAAATGCAGACAAGATAGTAGTTCTTGAAAACGGAAAAGTAGAAAGTGAAGGCAAACATGAAGAGCTTTTACAAAAATCAAAAGTTTACAAGAATTTAATAGAAAAAACAAAAATGGCAGAAGAATTTATTTATTAGGAGTACAGAAGCAGAGACTAGCAATAGAATCTGTTATGTGCACGGATACTCCGTTTGTCTATATCGACGAACCTACAAGTGGTATGGATTATTCCAATATGATAAAAATATCGGCAGTCTTCGGACTGCCTTTATTTTTTTGCTTGATTAATGCAGCAAAAATATGATTGAAAGGAATCTGTGATTTATGCTATAATTGAATTGATAATTGATATCATCAAAGTGCAAGGAGGTGTTTAATTATGACTTTATACAAGAGCATATTGGTAGGTCTTATTGGTTCATTTTTGATGTTTTTAGGAGATATGACCTTATATTATGATTCTAATGATTACGATGGCAAGGATACTATAAATAGTATTGTCGGCATAATGAAAAATGTTAGCATAAAAAGATTATACATTGGTGGTCTTTTAGGTCCAATATGTGCTTTTATTTATTGTATTGGCTTATTCCATATTGTTTTGGCCATACAAGAAAAGTATTTAACTATCGGTTGGTTTGTATTTTTATTAAATGTTTTTGGGATGATACTGGGAGGTACTTATCATATTCAATGCGCCTACTTGGGTCTTTTATCAAGATATGAAAATAAGGGAGCTTTTGATGAATTTTTAAAATTTTTAAAATTTCAAGCAAAAATAGTTTTTGGAATTATGGCTCTAGGAAATATAGCAATAGCAGTGATAATTTTATTAGGATTTACATCCTTTCCAAGATGGCAAGTTCTATTTACACCTATATTTCTTATCATTCTCACTCCTCTTGCTGGGAGATTGCCAAAGGGAGTCCATATGATTATACGCGGCGGTTGGTTCAACTTAATATATTTTGTTTACTACTTATCTTTATTGATAAACTATACTAATATGAATTTATAAGCTTATAAAGTAAGAGATTAGAATTATTATAGTCGATCAAGAGGGATTTTATAAAATTTAATATTTACAGGAGAAATGTTTATGAAACAATTAAATTTTATTGATAACAAGAAAACAAAACCTGATTATAGAAACTGGGTTCCTAAAAGAATGCTTGTGGCTAAGATTGGTGAAAGTCTAGTATGTATTATTTTATTCATCTTATTTGGTGCAAGTGACCTCATTCTTCAAGGAAGGCAAAGGATCATCTGGGGACGTATCCTAGGGATAGGATGCCTTATACTTTTATTAATTACTGCCTGGGTTACCATCTTATATAGGGCCTTTGATTATAATGGAAAAAGAAAGCTTGCCAAAGTCATAATAGATGGGACTTGCGACTATGTAAAGATCCCAGATGGTGGAGTGGGCTTAGATGTAGGATGTGGCAGCGGTGCACTCACCATAGCTTGTGCAAAAAGAAATCCAAAAGTGACCATGGTGGGTTGTGACATGTGGAGTGGGCCATACAAGAGTGAATTTTCAAAGAAGCTCTGCCAGGACAATGCTAGGGCTGAGGGAGTAACAAATGTGAGATTTGAAAGTGGCAATGCAGTCAAACTTCCTTTTGAAGATGAAAGCTTCGATGTAGTGACTAGCAACTACGTTTATCACAATATAATGGGACATAATAAGCAGAAACTTCTACTAGAAACATTTCGTGTACTTAAAAAAGGTGGAGTTTTTGTTATCCATGACTTGATGAGTAAGTCAAGATATGGAGATATGAATAAATTTATCGAAAAGCTTAAACAAGATGGCTACGAAGATGTGCGATTAATTGATACAACAAAGGGTCTTTTTATGGGCCACAAAGAAGCTTTATTGTTGGGACTTTCTGGCTCAGTTCTTCTTATTGGGAGAAAATAAATTTGTATATAAATTACTAAAACAAAATTTGGAAAGCTAATGGGGTATGCAAAATGAAATACAAAGGTTTTTATTTCTATTTATTTAGAGGACCAATGAAAAAAGTTCTTATAGAAAAGTATGATAAAGCCTATGCTTCAGAAATTATTAAAAAGAGCAAAAAAATTTATCGAGAACTTGTAGAAAACATGGACGATATCGGCGAGGATAATCCTATGGCATACAATGAAATGTTCGCCCTTGTCTTTGTTGCTCCATATATAGCAAGTGAGAAAAATATTCCGCCGGAGACCATCCAGGAAATGATGCGCCAATCTCTTTATTCTGTCAAATGGTTTTTTTCTTTGGTAAATCTCAATACCGAGAGGGGGAAAAAAGCCAATAAGAAAAATATTCTTAAGTATTACAAGTGGTATACAGAGGAAAAAGAAAAGCTATATCCTACGTCATTTAAAGTTGATTTCGAGGGAGAACCTTATGAGGGTGCTTGTTATTATAGAATTACTCGTTGCCCTATTTGTGCTTACACAAAGAAGCTGGGGGTAGATGAATTAATGCCACTATTGTGCGAACTCGATGAGCTTATGATAAGTCTTGAGCATGGAGTACTTCACAGAAAAGATACTATAGCAAATGGAGCAGATTGTTGCGATTATTTCATCATAGGCGATAGAGAATGAAGTGAAGTTATATCGATTAGTTTTGGTAAAAACTTGTAAAATTGTGATTAATTGATTATAAAAGGAGGGGAGTAGAATGAGTTTAACTTATAAAGTTGCATCTACAATAGTAAGACTTGCCGGTGTCAAAAAAATGTTTTTAAAAAACAAAGAAGAAATTCTTGAGTATGCAAAGAGAGAAAATGCAAAGGTGGTATTTGATTTTGACAAGGCAAAGAAGAGAGCTGAGAGAAAGAATTACTATCTCCTTGACAGAGACGTTATGGGTTACAGGCTCCTTTCATATCAAAAAAATAAGATCCATGCAAAGGCAGCAGTTCTAAATTTCTTCGGCGGAGGGATGATTACAGGACCTGATAAATTGGATTTTTCTTTGGCAGAAAGAATAATGGAGCAAACTGGCAAAGACGTTTGGTTTTTATTCTATCCCCTTTGTTCGGAGGATGTAAAGATAGATAAGACCTACGAAGTTTGTTTTGAAGCCTATAGGCTAATGACCGAAAATTACAAAGCGGAGAACATAAGTGCCCTTGGATTTTCATCAGGAGCATGTTTAGCTCTTGGAATTTTTTCACATAATAATGCATTAGGCAGACCTTTGCCAATGGTTGGGAAAATAATTTCAGTATCTCCTGGTGGACTTCCCGATGTAAGTATTGAGGAAAATAAAGAAATATGGGAAAAAATGAATGCCCTTAACCATAAAGACATAATGATTGACCCTAGCTATTTTAAGACTGCAAGGGAAATCGTAAAGGGGGATGAAGACTTACCTGAATATATGTTAGACGGTACAAAGGGAGATTTTTCTGATTTTCCAAAAACTTACTTTTATTATGGAGAAAATGAATGTCTTTATGCTTTTGCAGAATACTTTAAAAGGGCAATGGAAAAATACAAGGCTCCATATAAAATTATTGTGGGTGAAGGCATGTGCCACTGTTATCCACTTTTAAGATTTTTTAGAGAAGGTAGACAGGCACAGGATGAAATTATTGAATTATTAAAAGAATAGTCGAGTACAAAATGAAATCTAAAGAATTTAAGATGCCCACATTCGGTGTCGGGCCAATATATGTTATCTCTTGCTTAATACTTACAATAGCGGGAATATGCCTTCATCTCAAAGGTTACCTATATCGAGGAGAACTAAGAGAGGGGAAAATAATTTTTGTAATGGCAGGAATACTCTTAATCCTTTCAGGCATATATTTATGGGTACAAGCAGTATTAGTTCAGAAGATAAACAAAAAAGTAAAAGAAAACAAATTGATTACCACGGGAGTGTACGGCTTAGTAAGAAATCCCGTCTATTCAGCATTTACATTTATATTCACAGGTATATTGTTACTTGCAGGCAACTATTTTTTGTTAATACTGCCCATTGTCTTCTGGGCCTTTTTGACAATTCTAATGAAAAACACAGAAGAAAAATGGTTGAAAAATGAATTCGGAATCGAATATGAAACATATTTAAAAGAAGTAAACAGAGTAATACCATGGGTTAGAAATAAAAAATGAGACTGAAGAAAGAGACAGGCTTTAGGATTTTTAAATATTCGTATCTAATGGAATGAATCGTTTTTATAAATAGACAAGCAAGGATCTTGTATATTTAGAATATGATAATATATAGAAATATTTTTATATAATGAGGAATTAAATGAACTTTATTAGCTATGGAAATAGAAACAATAAGTCAATATTATTTATTCACGGTCTTGCCTCTACTGCAGACCTATGTTTCAAACCACTTCTGCCTTTTTTGCAAGATTATTTTGTAATTTTATGTGAATTGGACGGACATTATGGAAGTAATCCAAAAGATTTAACTTCTATGGAAGAAACTATCAATTCCATAGAGACCTACATATTAAATGAAATGGGCGGAAGAGTCTATGGACTGTGCGGATTTTCTATGGGAGCGACCATTGCAGTTGAACTCATTGGAAGGGGAAATATTTTTGCTTCGAAAGTTCTCTTAGATGCTGCTATTACTTCCGAGTTGGGTTTGATGGCAAGACCATTTACCTGTGCTTTTATCATTGGTACAAGTAGAATCAAAAACAAAAAGCCTCTACCTAAATTTTTATTAGATAAGATTATGGGCAAGGATAATCTAAGCGTAATAGAAATGATGTATCCGCAAATTTCAAAAAACACCATTAGAAATGTCTGTAAGGTTATCTATCATTACAAAGTTCCAAAAAATTTAAGTAAGTTTTCAAATTCAGTAATGTTTTGGATGGGGAGTGAAGAGCCAATCCCTGCGAAAAGTGAAAAAATTTTAAGAGAGTATCTTCCCCAAATGGAAACAGAAGAATTTGAAGGAATGGGCCATGGACAATTTCTCCACGAACATCCCAAAGAATACGCCGAGAAGCTAAAAGTCTTTTTAGAAAACAAATAAGGAGAATATTATGGATATAACAAGAGCAATATTAGATGGAATTGCAATGGCTGCTATCTTTAACGGTGCAGTAGCAACTTTTGCACTGATTAACCCGAGATTTTTCTTCGATTCCTATCCAAAAGAAATACAAAATTCGGCTCCAGAAAAGATGACAAAAAAAGAAAAAAGAATAAATTTAATACTTACGTATATAATTTCAGTAACCTGTTTGATATATGGAGTGACTTCTCTTTTACATACGGGAATAAGAGGACTTAGAGATCTTTTCTGGATGAGCTATATTCAGTGGATAATAATAAACTTGGGAGATTTCTTTTTATTGGATGTACTTTTGTTCCAAGGAAAGTACAAGGATAGGATAGTCATACCAGGCACAGAAGGACATGAGGAGTACAAATTTGGAAATTGGATGAAACATTTGGCCATTAAGGAACATTTTATCTTGATGCCATTTTTACTAATTCCAATAGTATCCATAATAGAAGCGTGGCTAGTGCTGTTACTTGGATTATAAAATAAAATTTGAAAGAAAGGAATACAAGAACCACCAATAGAAAAAAGCTTTTGTTGAAAGCTAGAAGAAATTAATGATAACACTTTATTTAAAGATCTGAAAAAGATATGAAAACCTGCTTAATAGAATCATTAGTCAAGAAAGAAAGTTAGTTGATTTTCATTTAGAAGACAGTATAGATGAATTTAAGAGAACGGTATTTGAAAGTATAGTTGATAAAGTTGTGGTTGGCAGAAACGACAAAGACGGAACAGTCCACCCATATGACCTGACATCCTACTTCAAAACAGGAGTTAAAGATTGTCAAGATTCTAATAATTTCAAAGATAAAAGAAAAATAGCCCATGAAGTTCATTCAGTTTTAAGATGGATGATGGATAATATCTTCATACGAACTGATCCTGCTGGAAATATAAAAGCAGATAAAGAAAAATCCACAGAAAAGATAGATGGGGTTATTGCTACAATCATGGCTCTTGATAGGGCTATAAGGTGTGGTAATGATACAAGTGAATCTGTTTACAATGATAGGGGACTTCTAGTATTTTAAATACGAAAATATTAATTATTAAAGAGTATAATTATATTAAGTATAGAATTGGAGGTCAAACAATGGAACAAAACCTTATATTAGATAAATTACGTGATAAGTGTAATGAAAAAAGAAAAGATATAAATGATTTAGAGAAATTTTTAAATAAATACAGTCCATGGACTGAAGAAGTAAAAGAAAAATTATCAAAAGAATTTATTGAAGCTTTAGAAAATGGAAATGATTTCTCCTGGCTGAAAGTAGATGAAGATCTCTATGATGATTTAAAGAAATCAAATGGTAAAGATTTGAGTATTGATTATGGAATACCTAGTCATATTAGAGGTGACATAGATAAAGGCACTTTATTTCTATGTTTAGTAAATCCTAATATAGATACTAGAGTGGCAATGAGTGAGGCACTTAAAGCCAAAAAATCTAAAAATTATAAGTATATAAGTGACTATATAATAAATACTGATTCTAAAGGCGGTATTTTTTATATGGAACTTGAGAACTTATTGAACAATAAAGGTGAAGATCCAGGTTATTATTTATGCGAATATTTTAACCCCATTCTATCTGCATATTGTAAACATAAAGGCCTTAAAAGCGATCTTAATTCAGTTGATAAATTATGTAAAATATTTAAAAATAAAAAATTAAGAGAGCAATATCAACAAGAAATTCAGGATATAAAGGAAATGTCTGGCAAGATAGTAAATCTTGAATCTTTTCCATTCAGAAGTAGCACTCCAGCATTCGCCACAAAAGAGGAAGATTCTAAATCTAGATTTGCAAACAAACTAGTGTCAAGTGACTCAGATGTATCATTGTTAAGTGCTAGGGTTATTATTTGGAAGATTGTAGATTACCTCTCTAATAAAAATAAAACTAAACCTGTATTTATTTTTAGGAGATTTGATAGGGCGTGGAAACCAGCTATAAAGAAAGTTTTGGATATTGATTTAAGTTACAAAGATGAAGAAATTAATGATATAATAAACGAACTTCATAATGAATTCTTTCTAACAATAGGATATAAAGATAATGATAATGTTACAAAAATGAGTAAAAATTTAAGAAAAAATAATGAACCCATTTTAAAATATTTTGATAGTATAATTGGTGAATCACTAGTATAACACCTGTGAAAATATTTAAGGATATAGGAATATAAACATTTTAAATTTAATATTCAAATCGAGAGACAAACCTAAAGACGGGGAGAGGATATCTTCATCGTCTTTTTTATTTGGGAGAACAACGGCAGGAAGGAACGTCAACGACTTTACTGCTATGCAAATGACAGCAGTTTATTCATGCGTGGGAGTTCTTGCTGAAACCTTAGCAGGACTTTCGCTTCATTTATAAAAAATATATTTATTGATTAAAGTAGCTAGAATGATATAGATTAAAAAATTAATTGACCTATTCTCACATATGATGCTTTTGAAAAATATAAAATTTATCCATACTTAGCACTTAATGTCTATAAATAGTGTGGTATTGCTGATATGAAAATGAAACAATAGCTTAAATAACTTTAAAATGGGTGGATTATAGGATTTCTAGAAAGGCCTAATTTTTTTGTTCAAATATTATTTGGAGGAATTAGTGCACTTTAGTCTGTAGGCGCTGTGAATATTATAGGTGGAATGAACATATCAGGTTAATTATCAGTATATTATGAAATTATTTATTAATTAAATTGAGTAAAGGAATTTTATATAAATGCAAGATAAGTCTACAATTATCTATAAAATGATTTCAAATCTAGAGATAAAGAAAAAACACATTGACAACCTTCTATATGTCTTGTATAATTTTTTATGAAAAGAGGAAGGAGGTTTACATGAAGAACAAATATATAGAGATATCAAAAAAATTAAAAGTTTTGAGTGATCCAAAACGATTAGAAATTATTGATATGTTATCTTGTGATGAGCTTTGTGCTTGTGAGATATTAGAAAAATTTGATATTACACAACCAACCCTATCTAATGATATGAAAAGATTAGAGAATGCTAATCTAGTTATTAGCAGAAGAGAAGGAAAAAATATATATTACATTGCCAATAAGAAGATTTTGATGGAGATGCAATCCGACTTAAAGGAAATATTTGATAGTGGAGAGGGATGTATTTGTCACACTTGGAATAAGTAAATTTTTTTGCATTATACATAGAAATATTTAAATGTATCTATACTAAGAGAGCTAGATATCTTTTGAAAAAAATGATAATGGAGGTAGAAGAACTATGGAAAAAAACAAGGATAAGGGAATTAATCTATTCCAAAAATACTTAAGCTTGTGGGTACTATTTTGTATGATTATCGGGGTACTTATAGGAAAATATATACCTATAATCCCATCTACTTTAGGCAAATTGCAAATTGCAGGTATATCTGTGCCAATAGCAATATTAATTTGGATTATGATTTATCCAATGATGATGAAAGTAGATTTTCAAAGTATAAAAAAAGTTGGAGAAAATCCAAAAGGCTTGTTTGTAACATGGGCTGTTAATTGGCTAATAAAACCATTTACTATGTTTGCAATATCCTATTTGTTTTTCTTCATTATATTTAAAAATCTCATTGCCAATGATTTGGCAGGTGATTATTTAGCGGGGGCTGTTTTGCTCGGAGCTGCGCCATGTACTGCTATGGTTTTTGTCTGGTCGACTCTTACAAAGGGTGACCCTGCTTACACTGTGGTTCAAGTAGCCACAAATGATTTAATAATTTTACTTGCTTTTGTACCGATAGTGAAGTTTTTATTAGGTGTATCCAATGTTGTGGTACCATATAGTACATTATTTATCAGTGTGTTCCTATTTGTTGCTATTCCATTATTAGGAGGTGCCATCACAAGGAAGATAGTAACTGATAAAAGAGGAAAGGAATATTTCGAAGAAGAATTTTCAAGTAAATTTGATGGGCTTACAACACTTGGTCTATTATTGACCCTAATAATTATATTTTCTTCACAAGCAAATATAATTTTAGAAAACCCATTTCATATTTTATTGATAGCTATTCCACTTACCCTTCAAACATTCCTAATTTTTGCTATAGCCTATGGATTAAGCAAAAAAGTAGCTTTGCCTTTTGAAATAGCTGCACCAGCAGGCATGATTGGAGCTTCAAATTTTTTTGAATTAGCTGTAGCTGTTGCAATAGCGATTTTTGGGATAGATTCACCAGTTGCATTGGCTTGTACTGTGGGTGTTCTTACTGAAGTACCACTTATGTTATTATTAGTAAATATTGCTAATAATACAAAAGGCTGGTTTTTAGAAAATAAAGAATCTAAAGTTTACGGAGTTTAGAGATGGGTAATTTTATTCAAGATCAAATTCTAGGTATGAAATGGCTCAATGAATTGATAGGAGTAATATTAACAAATCTTGGCCTTGATATAAGTTCAAAACTAGGAGCAAGTTTACAATTTTTCATCTATGATGTTGTAAAAATTACAATATTACTTTGTGTGTTGATTTTTATAATTTCTTATATACAAAGCTATTTCCCACCTGAAAGAAGTAAAAAAATCTTGGGACGTTTTGATGGATTAGGGGCAAATATCATATCTGCCTTACTAGGGACCGTAACACCTTTTTGTTCATGCTCTTCAATCCCTATATTCATGGGCTTTACAAGTGCAGGCCTTCCTATTGGAGTGAGTTTTTCATTTTTAATATCTTCTCCAATGGTTGATTTGGGTAGCCTTGTTTTACTTATGAGTATCTTTGGAGGTAAAATTGCCCTAGCATATGTAGTATTTGGCTTAATTATTGCTGTAATTGGCGGTAGCCTAATCGAAAAAATGCACATGGAAAGATATGTCGAGGATTTTATAAGAAATGCAAGTCAAGTTGATATTAGCTCTCCAAGCCTAACAGTAAAAGACAGGGTTGATTTTTGTAAAAGTCAAGTTAGTGATACTTTCAAAAAAGTTTTCCCTTATATTTTACTAGGTGTGGGAGTAGGGTCATTGATACACAATTGGATTCCTCAAACTTGGGTAGAAAATATCCTAGGTAGCAAGAATCCACTTGGAGTGGTTTTGGCAACTATTGTTGGAGTTCCAATGTATGCTGATATTTTTGGAACTATACCAATAGCAGAAGCCCTTTTGTCAAAAGGTGCTCAACTAGGAACCGTCCTATCTTTTATGATGGCAGTAACAACCCTAAGTCTACCATCATTGATAATGTTAAAAAAAGCAGTTAAACCAAAGCTTTTATTCCTATTTATAGGAATTTGTATTTTTGGGATAATGGCTGTAGGATACTTATTTAACATTTTAAGCCCTATTTTAATTTAATGGGCAAATAAATTAAAATATTAAGTAGAAGTAAATATTGTTGTGAAAACAATAGGTGTTGATTAAGGAGGAAAAAATGAGATTATTTGGTAAGAAAGAAAAAAGAGAGAAAGATTGTACTTGCGGAGGCAAATGTGAGCCTGTTGATAGCAAAGAAGTTAAAAAAACAAGTTGCTGTGATGTAGTTTACTCGTCAGAAAATATAGAAAAAGCAGAAGAAAAGAAACAAGAGAAGGGGATAAAAATACTAGGTTCTGGTTGTGCGAAATGTCTTGCTTTGGAAAAATCAGCCAGGGAAGCACTCGCTGAACTTGGTGTTGAAGAAGAAATAGATCACATTACAGACTTTTCTCAAATCGCAAGCTATGGAGTTATGTCTACTCCGGCCTTAGTTATAAACGGAAAAGTTATATCCTATGGCAAAGTTTTAAACAAAGATGAAGTAAAAGATTTATTAGAAGACAATGGTCTAAATTAAAATGAGAAGAGCAAAAGTTGCCTTTATATGTGTGCATAATAGCTGTAGGAGCCAGATTGCAGAAGCCTTAGGGAAAAAATATGGATCAGATGTGTTTGACTCCTATTCAGCTGGGACACAAATAAAAAACCAAATAAATCAAGATGATGTCAGACTAATGAAAGATATATACAATATTGATATGGAGAAAACTCAACATTCAAAATTGATTTCCGACCTACCAGATATTGATATATCAATTGCTATGGGATGTGATGTTATTTGACCAATTGTAGAAAATCAATATACTGAGGATTAGAATTTAGAAGACTCAACAGGTCAAGATGATGAGTTTTTTAGGGAAATTATATTTAAGATAGAAAAAATTATTAAGGATTTAAGCTTTAGAATTAAGAAAAATGAAATTAGTTTGCATGAAAAATAGTGGTTGATTTTTCAATAAAACAATAGTTATTTTTAAAAGCTATAATTCCTATCAGGTAGACAGTTGAAATATGAATGCCGGTAGGAAGATATAGCTTTTTTTACATATTTTTAATTGTCAAATTAATCTAGACAGAATAAGCTAAACTTATAAACTCTAACAAGGATGTTTATTGTTCAATAATATTTCTTAAATCATAATTCTAAAGTTACATTGCTTTAGTAAGACATTTTGTCTTAGAATTCATTTTATAAATACGAATTAGAAACTTTAATGAATTCATAAAACTTTACCATAATGTCATTAATTATATACTAACTGTTGAATGAAGCTTATGAATAAAATTTCTAATAATTGGGTATTGTTACAATAAGACAGAAATAGAAATCATATAGGAGGAAATCATGAGATTTGAAAATAAAATACTTGTAATTACAGGTGCTTCTTCTGGCGTTGGTAGGGCAGCAAGCCTTATGGCAGCAAAAGAAGGGGCAAAGGTCTATGCTGTTGCTAGAAGAGAAGAAAAACTTATTTCTCTAGCTGATGAGGTTAAGGCACAAGGTTTTCCTGGTCAAGTAATACCTGTAACTTGTGACGTTTCTAAAAAAGAGCATGTGGATAGACTTTTTGAAAAAGTTAAAAATGAAAATGAAAAACTCGATGTCCTTATCGCAAATGCTGGAGTAATGGATAATTTTGAACCTGTTACTAACTGCACAGAAGAGAATTTGGATTGGATTTTCGATATAAATGTAAAAGGATCTTTTAGACTTTTCAAAGGAGCAATCCCACTTATGACAGGTGGGGGATCAATTGTGTCCACAACATCAATTGCAGGTATAAGGGGTGGTAAGGCTGGAGTAGCCTACACTATGTCAAAGAGTGCAATCCACGGCCTTGTAAGAAATACTGCTGCAATGTATGCAAATGACAAGATCCGTTGCAATGCTGTAGCTCCTGGTGGAATTGCAACTGAAATATTAGAGAATTTTACTAATGTTGATGAAAAGGGAATGGAAGTAGTTATGAGAGGACCTAAACTTGACAAGATGGTTGCAAGTGCAGAAGAAATAGCCTCAAACCTACTCTTCCTTGCATCTGACCAAGCATCAAACATCACTGGCCAGATCTTGGTATCAGACGGCGGTCTTACTGTAATGTAATTAAAAAGAGCTTGTTTAATAGACAGGCTCTTTTTTATTTCAAAACAAATTGCCATCTTACATGATGGGAAATTTTTGATAAAAAATAGTGAACATGGTCTAGAGGTATAATTTATTTTTGATTCCTTGTAATGATTAACCCTGCTCTTACAAGTAAAGGGCTTATCTATCTGTAAATAATTTTAAATAGTTGAACTGTGGGTCTTTTAAAATCAAAAAGTCACTTTTTTGGAGCTACTATGCCTTTAAACTTTAAAAAATAATTATTGTACATATTTATTATTAATAAAAATATATTTTTAATATCCGATATAAATAATCATTATCATTGACTTTAAACTTATCGTGTGTTAAAATATCAAAAGAATAACAAATATTTCGGAGGTATTATGAAAAGTATTAAAAGCATTGCAAGCATTACAAGCTTAGCTCTACTTATAAATTTTGGTGGAATGATTAAGGGTCAAAGCGATAGTCTTATTAGTAATCATTCAATCAGCTATGCCCATACATATAGCGAGAGAAGCTCTAAGGAGAATTATACTAAGTTTAAATTTAAGTATAATAGAGGCACCTTAAGAAGTATTAATGGTGTAAGAATAAATGGTATAACTTATAAGCAAGTAAGTGATGGAAAAAAAATAAAGAAAGGAAAATATTCTGGAAATGTCTGGGGAGTCCATGATGATGAAGAATTATTTATACAGCCAAGAGTATCAAAAAAAGATAAAGTTGAATTTTATATAAATGGTTCATGGGTTGTATCAAATAAGAATCTTGAAACAGATTCTTCAAGTGGAGCAACTCCGGAAGAGGAGAGAGATAACGAAAAATATCCTGCTAAATTACCGGATGAGAAGATAGTAGTTGATGATATTAGTAGTTTAAGCTATGAAGAAGAAGATTATATTATTTCTGTAATCAAAGAACTTAACCCTAACTATGATGAAGTTAGAATGAGTGGTAATGGTCATAGTTTTAAGATTATTTATAGGGATGGTAGCTCAAATTATATTGAATTTAGCCAAATTCTAAGAGAAAAGCAAGATTGTGATCGTTATCCTTTTAAACAGCCAGAAAAAGTAGAAGTAGAAGATATAAATAATATAGGCAAGTATAGGTCAGCAATTACACAAAATGTTAAGAGGGTAAATCCTCACGTTAAGACGCTTAATTTTGGATCTGGTAGCACTATGGATAAGAAAATAGAAATTATTTATTATGATGGATCTAGCATTATAGTGGATATAGAAGATTTAGTTACCATTAAGACTGAGAACGATAATCAGTACGAAAAGCTACAAAAAGAAATTGAGGAATTAAAGAAACAAATAAAAGAAAAAGATGCTGAAATAACAAGACTTAAAGGCGAGCTAGACAAAGCCAAACAAGCATCCCAAGAATCTCAAGATGCCCTAGCAAAAAGCAAATTGGAAATAGAAAAAGCACAAAAAGATGCACAAGAAGCTCAAAGTAAAGCTCAAGAAGCTGAAAGAAATCTACAAGAAGCGAAAAAAGCAGCAGAAGAGGCAAAAAGACAAGCAGAAGCTGCAAGAAATAATGCAAGCTTATCAGAAAATGAAAAGAAAATTGCTGAGCAAAAAGCAAAAGAAGCCCAAGCTCAAGTAGAAGTAGAAAAAGCAAATGCAGAAAAAGCTAAAAAAGATGCTCAAGAGCAAATTGCACAAGCTAATTCTAAAGCTAACGAATTAGTAGAAGCAGCTAATGAAGCAAAAGCAAAGGCAGTAGAAGCAGAAAAGCTTGCTAAAAAAGGTGAAGAAGCAGCTAAGTCTAAGGTAAAGGAACTAGAGCAATCAAATCAAGCAAGCCAAGCTGAAAAAGAAAAAGCGCAAAAAGATTTAGAAAAAGCTCAAATAGATCTCAAACAAGCAAATGAAGAAAAAGAAAAAGTTGCAAAAGAAGCTATAGATGCAAAGGCTCAAGCACAAGAGGCAAAAGCTAATTTAGAAAAAGCGCAAGAAAATATAGAAAATCTTAAAAAAGAAAAAGAAAATCTAACAAAAGAAAAATCTGAAATTGAAAATCAGCTAGCAGAAGCAAAAGCAGCTGCTCAAAAAGCCCAAACAGAGGCAGCCGAAGCAAATGAAAAAGCAAGCAAGGCCCAAGCCGCTGCAGAAGAAGCAAACACAAAAGCGCAAGCAGCTCAAGAAGAAGCTAAAAAAGCAAAAGCTGAAGCAGAAGAAGCAAAGAAAGATAAAACAAAATCAGAAGAAGAAAAAGCTTTAGCTCAAGCCAAGGCAGAAGAAACCGAAAGAAAAGCTAATGAAGAAATAGCAAAAGCTAAAGAAGAAGCTCAAAAATCTGTCAATGAAGCCCAAGCCGCAGCCAAAAAAGCCCAAGAAGCAGAAACCAAGGCCAAGGAAGCTCAAAAACTTGCAGAAGAAAACTTAAAAACTCTACAAGAATCAAGTAGTGCAACAGCGACAGAATTAGCCCAAGCAAAAACAGATTTAGAAAAAGCTAATCAAGCTAAAGACAAAGCAGAACAAGAAGCTAAACAAGCCCAAGCTAATTTAGAAAAAGCAAATGAAAGTATAGAAAATCTTAAAAAAGAAAAAGAAAATCTAACAAAAGAAAAATCTGAAATTGAAAATCAGCTAGCAGAAGCAAAAACAGCAGCAGAAAAAGCCCAAAAAGAGGCAGCCGAAGCAAATGAAAAAGCAAGCAAGGCCCAAGCCGCTGCAGAAGAAGCAAACACAAAAGCGCAAGCAGCTCAAGAAGAAGCTAAAAAAGCAAAAGCTGAAGCAGAAGAAGCAAAGAAAGATAAAACAAAATCAGAAGAAGAAAAAGCTTTAGCTCAAGCCAAGGCAGAAGAAACCGAAAGAAAAGCTAATGAAGAAATAGCAAAAGCTAAAGAAGAAGCTCAAAAATCTGTCAATGAAGCCCAAGCCGCAGCCAAAAAAGCCCAAGAAGCAGAAACCAAGGCCAAGGAAGCTCAAAAACTTGCAGAAGAAAACTTAAAAACTCTACAAGAATCAAGTAGTGCAACAGCGACAGAATTAGCCCAAGCAAAAACAGATTTAGAAAAAGCTAATCAAGCTAAAGACAAAGCAGAACAAGAAGCTAAACAAGCCCAAGCTAATTTAGAAAAAGCAAATGAAAGTATAGAAAATCTTAAAAAAGAAAAAGAAAATCTAACAAAAGAAAAATCTGAAATTGAAAATCAGCTAGCAGAAGCAAAAACAGCAGCAGAAAAAGCCCAAAAAGAGGCAGCCGAAGCAAATGAAAAAGCAAGTAAAGCCCAAGCCGCAGCAGAAGAAGCAAACACAAAAGCTCAAGCAGCTCAAGAAGAAGCTCAAAAAGCAAAAGCTGAAGCAGAAGAAGCAAAGAAAGATAAAACAAAATCAGAAGAAGAAAAAGCAAAAGCTATAGCCAAGGCCAAAGAAGCAGAAAACAAAGCAAAAGAAGAAATAGAAGCAGCCAAAGCTGCAGCAAAAGAATCAGTAGAGCAAGCAAAAACAGCCCTACAAGCAGCAGTAGAAGCAGAGCAAAAAGCTAAGGATGCTCAAGCAGCAGCCGAAGACAAATTAAAGAAATTAGAACAAGCAAGTGGTGCTACTGAAACAGACCTAGCCCAAGCTAAAAAAGACTTAGAAGAAACAAAAGCTGAACTAGAAAAAGTCAAAGAAGAAAAAACTAAAGCAATGGCACAGGCTAAAGAAGCCCTAGCTACACTAGAAAAAGCAAACAAAGAAATTGAAAATCTTAAAAAAGAAAAAGAAGAAATCCAAGACCAACTAGATGCAGCAAGACAAGCAGCAAAAGAGGCAAAAGAGGAAGCATCAGCAGCAAAAGATGCAGCTCAGGCAGCAAATGAAAAAGCAAGTAAAGCCCAAGCCGCAGCAGAAGAAGCAAACACAAAAGCTCAAGCAGCTCAAGAAGAAGCTCAAAAAGCAAAAGCTGAAGCAGAAGAAGCAAAGAAAGATAAAACAAAATCAGAAGAAGAAAAAGCTCTAGCTATAGCCAAGGCCAAAGAAGCAGAAAACAAAGCAAAAGAAGAAATAGAAGCAGCCAAAGCTGCAGCAAAAGAATCAGTAGAGCAAGCAAAAACAGCCCTACAAGCAGCAGTAGAAGCAGAGCAAAAAGCTAAGGATGCTCAAGCAGCAGCCGAAGACAAATTAAAGAAATTAGAACAAGCAAGTGGTGCTACTGAAACAGACCTAGCCCAAGCTAAAAAAGACTTAGAAGAAACAAAAGCTGAACTAGAAAAAGTCAAAGAAGAAAAAACTAAAGCAATGGCACAGGCTAAAGAAGCCCTAGCTACACTAGAAAAAGCAAACAAAGAAATTGAAAATCTTAAAAAAGAAAAAGAAGAAATCCAAGACCAACTAGATGCAGCAAGACAAGCAGCAAAAGAGGCAAAAGAGGAAGCATCAGCAGCAAAAGATGCAGCTCAGGCAGCAAATGAAAAAGCAAGCAAGGCCCAAGCCGCAGCAGAAGAAGCAAACACAAAAGCTCAAGCAGCTCAAGAAGAAGCTCAAAAAGCAAAAGATCAAGCAGAAAAGGCCAAAGAAGATGCTAGACAAGCTCATTTAGAAGCAGAAAAAGTAAAATCTGATCTAGCAAAATCAGAAGAAGAAAAAAAGGCTGCTGAAAATAAAGCCTTACAAGCCCAAGCAAAGGCAGAAGAAGCTGAAGCTAGAGCTAAGAAAGTAGAACAAGAAGCCAAAGATCAAATTGAGGCTGCAGAAAGTAAAGCCAAAGACCTAGTCATGGCTGCTCAAGAAGCAGAAAGTAAAGCTAAAGAGGCTGAAAGAAAAGCGAAAATTGCTCAAGAAAATGCTGAGACAAAGCTCAAAGAATTAGAAGCTTCAGATCAAGCAAGCAAGGCAGAGTTGGCTGAAGTAAAAGCTGAATTAGAAAAAACTAAAAAAGATTTAGAAAAGTCTGAGCAAGCTAGAAAAGATGCAGAAGCTAGACGTGAACAAGCTGAAAAAGCTCTTGAAGAATTGAAGAAAAATAATACAGCTGGAAACGAAGGAACAGACACTCAAACTCCAGGTACAACAGAACCGGGAACAAACCAACCAGGAACAGGTACCCAAACTCCAGGTACAACAGAACCAGGCACAAGCCAACCGGGTACAGGCACTCAAACTCCAGGTACAAGCCAACCAGGCGCAAGCACTAAGGATCCAGTAGTCCCAGCACCAAAGACACCTGAGTATAAGTATCATGAGGACAAACATAGGACAAATGTTAATGAAAGTTATGGATTCTACCTATTACACTCTGGAATGCTTAACATAAAAGATACAGATAAGCACAGCCTAGATGATAATGATATATATAGAAGGCTAAAACAAGCTTATGAAAAGCTCAGTAGGACAGAAAATGCAGCTAGATTTTTACTTGAACACTATCCTGAAACTGTAAAACCAGTCAGGAAAGATCTAGAAGCCTTGATTGAAAAATCTTATAAGCTAAGATTAATTGCTAAACAAAGACTAGAAAAATTCGAAGCTAGTATGGCAAATAGATAGAATATCTATATATCTTTTAAAACAAAACTACCATGAAGAATGGTAGTTTTGTTTTTTTTTACATCGTATCAAAGAATTAGAATGTACAAAATTTTTTAAATTGTCTAACTTATCATCTTTTATAGTAGATCTTTCTTCTATTCTAGTTTTTATATAAGTTTCAAATAGGTCTTTATTTTGCTTTAGCTTATAATTTTAGAATTATATCTGAAATTAAATAAAATAGCGATTTTAAATTATCAATTAGAGGTATTTTTAGATAATAAGTTTATAGGATAGGAATAAAGTTATGAAGTTTCTCAGAAAATTTGATATAATGAAATTATCAATCTATAAATACTTTAGATTTTTGGAGGAATAATGGAAAATAAGTCGCTGACTAAAACTATTTTAAAAATGTCTTACCCGCCGATGCTATCAATGACCTTGCAATATGCTTATAATTTTGTAGACTCTATCTATGTGGGTAGGTATGATTTTAATTCTTTAAATGCCCTCTCCCTATCTTTTCCCCTACAAAGTATGGTACTAGCTATTGGTATCGGCAGTGGGGTTGGGGTCAATGCTCTAATCGCTAGATATTTGGGCAAGAAAGATCAGGAAAATGCTGATAATACAGTGACAAATTCCTTGATCCTAAGTGGGCTAATCTATGTTTTGATTTTATTGGTTGGCTTAAGCATTATGCCAGGATTTTTTAGAAGTTTTCATCCTAGCCAAGAGGTATATGATTATGCCATAATTTATACTAGAATTATCCTTATTTTTTCCTTTAGCTCTGTATTTCATATTTGTGTACAAAAAATCCTTCAAGGCACGGGCAATATGCTAGCACCTATGTATTTTCAGATGGCAGGAGCCTTGACCAATCTTATATTAGATCCCATTTTAATCTACGGATTATTTGGTTTTAGTGAAATGGGGATTAGAGGGGCAGCTATCGCTACAATTATTGGCCAATGTGTTTCTACTGTTTTGGCTTTCTATGTACTTATTTTTAGGCAAAGTGCTGTAAAAATAAAGATAGAAGGTTTTAAGCTAAAAGTGGGACTGATGGCAGAAATTTTATATACTGGGCTTCCATCATTTATAATGAATGTAGCTGGGGCAATTGTAGTTACTTTTATAAATATGATGTTAAGCTTGATCGGTCAACCAGATGCTATAGCTGTTTTTGGTATATATTTCAAATTACAATCCTTGATTTTTATGTCACTAAATGGCCATATCCAAGGTATTATGCCGATGATGTCATATTTTTATGGGGCAGGCAAGATCGATAAGGTAATGGGTACTTTTAAGAGGTCTCTATTATTTACAGCCATTTACTTCCTTTTGGCAACCATAATCATACAGGTTTTTCCAAGGGAGATCCTACATATTTTTAAACTAAGTCCATCTCTAACAGATATAGGGGTAGGGTGTCTTAGGATAATCTCCATAGGCTATATATTTTCTGCCCTAGGCTTTATATTTGGGTCCTTGTTTCAAGCCTCAAAAAAAGTAGCCTACTCTATAATTATTCACCTAATGCGTCAAGTCTTGCTCTTGTTCCCATTGGTGTGGATTTTGATGAATAGTTTTGGATTAAATGGTATCTGGATGGCCTTCCCACTCACAGAATTGGGTGCAGGCTTGGCAGCTATATTATTTTATATGAGACTAAAAAAATATTATGAAATAAGAATCTAAAATCTAATAGTACTTTGAATGGAAAATAAAATAAATATAAAAAAGACTCTTGGTTTTGATTACCAATAGTCTTTTTTTATGAAAATAAAGTGGTTTTTAACAAAAATATGTCAAAAGTATTTGACATCTGCTCGAAACAAAATATAATAATGTCAAAAGTATTTGACATGAGGAGGTCAGTATGAATACTACAAAATTTATTGGGTCAAATCAAATGTTTAGTGTAAGTTTATTGTGGTTATTTATCGTCGCATCATTAATATGTACCTTAGTCATGATTGTGACTTTGCTAAGAAAAGGAGATGAGAGAAAGGCTTATATTGTAAAAAAATCTGCATTGACTGCTTTAGTAGTAGGTATAATATTTCTCATTATAAATATAATTTGGAATATTTTCTTTGAACAAAATTCAAGTATAAGCTTTGAAGATAATCCGATTTTTTATGTCGGTATCATATCAATAGCTTTTAATATTTCCTACTTGATCAATATGAGGAAGTATAGGTAAGAAAAATGAAAAATCATATAAAAGAAATCAGAACCGCAAAAGGATTGCTCCAACAAGAATTAGCTGATATCTGTGGAGTGAGCAGGCAAACGGTAAATGCCATCGAAAATAATAAGTACGATCCGACTCTAGACCTTGCTTTCAAACTTGCAAAAGCCCTGGAAACTAAGGTGGATGAATTATTTATACACGAATAAAATTTACAAAAGGCCCGATATTGGGTCTTTTAATATGAAAAATTTTATTGACAAGTATCGAGTATCGATATATAATTAAATTAACAAATATCGAGACTCGATATTTAAAAGGAGGTATAAGATGTTAAAGTTTAGATTTTTATCTTATTCTAATTTCGGACCTATGTCACAATGGTATGGGGAAATGGCACGAAAAGGATATCAAATAGAAAAAATACTACTTCCCTTTATCCACAAGTTTAAGAAAACTGAGCCATCTGATATTAAATACAAGATAAGTATAGGTCAAAACGAGGGTTTTTTTACCAAGTTTTCTAAAGAGGAACTAAAAGACTATGACCAAATGGCAGAAGATTATGGTTGGCATTTGATAGATAGGTCTTTTAATATGAATTTATACAAGCTAGACGAGGGGGCAGTAGATTCACTTTATGATAATGACAAATATGAGATTGATATTCTCAATAAGGGTATCAAGGGAGAGATAATATCCATATCTTTTTCAACTGTGATGTTACTTATCCTTGCCATATTAACAAGCTCACTTTTTAAAACTAGTGACATATATTATTCTAACTACAGCATTTTTAATGCACCTGCTGCGAACTTATTATTAGTTTTATCCATATTATCTTTAGGAGATTATATTAGGTTTAAAAAAAGAAATAAGGACGTAGAAAAAATAGGAGATTTGAGATTTACAGGCATTGGCTTTGGCAAGTTTCAGGCAATAACATCTCTTATAACTATAATCTTAATTTTTCTAGCTATTTTTGTAGGACCTCTACTACAAAATGGTGGGGCTCATAAGACATTGATATTCTTATCAGCAATTCCTAATATTTTGCTAGTTGGATCAATATATTATTTCTTTAAGAAAATAAAACTAATGGATGTGAAAAAATCAAAGAAAAAGTTATATTTCATCCTAGTCACATTTTTAGTTATCATCGGAGTTTGTGCAGCTAATCTAGGGATAATCGGTAAGTTGGGAGGCTTATCTGATAATGAAAGTAAAAGAGTAGAAAATTTTTCTGTAGAAAGCCTACCAACAAGCATACTTGCTGAAAAATGTGAATTTTATAAGGCGGATGACTATAATCTTGAAATAAAAAAAACTGATGTGAAATCAGAAAGACTTGCAGAAGACTTATTTAATAGAATTGTCAAAAACTCCAAAGACCGTCCTTATAGGGCTGATTTTGTTAAAGACATTTCAAAAGATTTTGCCTATGATAAGACTTACAGCCTTGCTGACGAAGGTTCTTATTTGATTTTAAATGGGAAATTAGTTTTGGAAGTTTCTGGCAATATTAATGATAAAAAGGTTAGAGATGATATAGAAAAAATCTTAGGAGTCAGATAATGGCAAGAGATCAATTTCAAACCCTAACAGAGCCAATGTATTTTACACTTTTAGCCCTAGGCGAGGTCAGAAATGGAGCAGAGATCACAAACTGGGTAGAGGAAATAACCAAGGGTAGGATAAAACTTGCCCCCGGCACTCTCTATGCACTACTTGCTCAGTTTTTAGAAAATGATTTGATAAGAAGGGTAGAGGCAGATAAAAAAGGCAAGCACTATGTCATAACTGATGAAGGCAAAGATCTTTTAAAAGAAGAAGTTGCTAGACTTAGGCTTTTAATTTCTAATTATGAAAATCATTTTGTAAAATAGAACCACTACTTATTCTTAATTTCTAATGATAAAAATAATAAATAAAAATGGGTTAAGTTTTGCTTAGCTCATTTTTTGTTTATGTATGAGTGGGATTTTAAAATCCTAATAGTGATAAATTAGACAATGAATCAAAATGGGATTATAAAGTTTTAAAAACATAAAAACTTGATCGGCTAATGATAATTATTATCAAAAAACCATTGACAAAAATTAAAATAGGAACTACAATATAAATAGTTAGGCATACCTAACAAAAATAATAATTATGGAGTGAAATATGAAATTTAAAAAAATATTAATGGTTTTAGCAATGCTTATCATTGCTAGTTCATGTTCAAAAAACGAAAACAATGTAGAATCTGAAGGCGCTAATCAAGATAGTGGCAAAAAGATAGTTACAGTTACAACTTCTTTCTTGTATGATATGGTTGATAACTTGGTTGGGGATAAGGTTGACAAGGAATTAATTATTCCTGCTGGTGAAGACCCACATCTTTATACTGCAAAACCTCAAGATTTAGAAAAGATTAAAAAAGCTGACCTTCTTTTATATCACGGTCTACACTTTGAGGGCAAGATGGTAGACGTTTTAGAAAAACGTGGATCTGAAGTTTCTAGGACCTTTAAAAAAGAAGATATCGGAGAAATGGATGAAGATGGCAAGACAGTTGTAGACCCACATTTTTGGTTTGATATAAATCTTTATAAAGAAGCGACAAAAAATGCTGCCGAAGATTTAGAAAAACTCCTACCAGAGGAGAAAGAAAATATTGAGAAAAACCTAGAGGCATACCTTGCAAAGCTAGATGAACTTGATAAGGAAAATAGGGAGAAAATAAATTCTATTCCAGAATCTAGTAGGTATCTAATTACTCCTCATGATGCTTTCAATTATTTTTCCAGGGCTTATAATATACCAGTTAAGGCACCACAAGGGGTTTCAACAGATAGTGAGGTTGCAAATAAAGACATAGAAGATACTGTTAATTTCATCGTAGATAAAAAAGTAAAAGCTATTTTTGCAGAGTCTACCACAGATCCAATGAGGATGGAGAAATTAAGGGAAGCTGTGAAGGCAAAGGGTTTTGATGTAAAAGTTGTATCCGGAGAAGGTCAGGAGCTTTTCTCAGACTCTCTCGCTCCTCTTGGTCAAAATGGCGATAAATATATAGATATGTACAGACACAATGTTGATTTGATAGTTGAAAACTTGAAATAGGAGTTATTTTGAAAGATGTAATCATAAAAGTAGAGGATATGACGATTGCCTATGGTGACAAACCTGTTCTTTGGGATAATGATGTTGAGATAATAAACAATTCAATAACTGCTATCATAGGTCCCAATGGCGCTGGCAAATCAACCCTTATAAAGGGGATCCTAAATTTGCAAAAAAAATTATCAGGTTCTGTTAGCATCATGGGCAAGTCCTTTGATGAGGTTAAAAAACAAATAGCATATATACCACAAACAGCTTCGGTTAATTGGGATTTTCCTACTACTGTCCTAGATGTGGTTTTGATGGGCAGATACGTACACCTGGGCTGGATCAAAAGACCAAGTAAAGAAGACTATGCTTTGGCTAGAGAGGCTTTAGAAAAAATTGGGATGGCTGATTTCAAAGACAGACAGATATCTGAACTTTCTGGTGGTCAAAGACAAAGAGTCTTTATAGCTAGGGCCATTTGCCAAGATGCGGATATATATTTTATGGACGAGCCCTTGGCAGGAGTAGATAAGGTCACAGAAAAAATAATATTTGACTTTATGAAAGACTCACAAAAAAGGGGCAAGACATCTATAGTTGTCCACCACGACCTAAATACAATAGAAAAATACTTTGACCATATAGTGATACTAAATAAAAAAATCATTGCCCAAGGCAAAGTTACTGACGTTTTTACAAAAGAAAATGTAGATAAGGCTTTTGTGAGGTAGGATATGGATATTTTTAGAAACTATTCTTTTATAATAGTGGCTGTTGGTACGGTGATTTTGGCTATGGCTACTGGCATAATTGGATCAATCACTGTCCTTAAAGGCAAGTCCCTAATAGGCGATGCTATCGGGCATTCTACCTATCCTGGTATAGTCCTTGCCTTTATGTTATCAATGGAGAAATCACCGATCATACTTCTCTTAGGGGCAGCCCTTGCGGGAGCTATATCTTTTTTTCTAATTGATACCATATCAAATAATTCAAAAATAGACCTTGATGCTACCTTGGCTATAGTTTTATCTAGTTTTTTTGGCCTAGGTATGGTACTGAAATCTTATATCCAAGGCAATACAAAATATGCAGGAGTATCCCAATCAGGGCTTAAAAATTATATTTTTGGTCAGGCTTCATATATTATGAAAAATGATGTAAAGATCATTTTCGTAGTATCAATTTTATCAATTATGCTTCTCCTTTTATTTTATAAGGAGATCAAAGTATTTGTTTTTGATGAAGTTTATGCCAAAACTATAGGTATAAATCCTATTTTAATGAACACAATCATACTGATAGCTACTATGGTCCTAATCACGACAGGTCTAAAACTTGTTGGAGCAATTTTGATTTCATCAATGCTCATAGTACCAGCAATTACAGCCTTGCAATGGACGGATAAATTCCATGCCATGTTATTAATAGCAGGATTTTGTGGTGGATTATCAGCCTTTGTAGGCACTTATATATCTACAGTTTATGATGGGATGAGTACAGGATCTACTATCATATTGATAATGAGCTTTATATCTCTGATCTCCATGGTGATCGGGCCAAGAGGAATGAGAAAAAGGATTGTGAGGAAAAAATATGATTGATTTTCTAAGATACTCATTTATATCAAACTATGAAACCTTATTAGTACTTTTGGTGACAGCTATAGCTTGCAGTATTATAGGAGTTTTCTTGGTCCTAAGAAGTCTTTCCATGCTTGCTGATGCCATCAGTCATTCAATTTTATTAGGTATTGTCCTAGCTTATTTTATAGTCAAGGATATTACATCAATTTACCTAGTCTTTGGTGCGGCCCTATTCGGAATTATAACGGTTTTTTCTATAGAGTCCTTATCAAAGACCAAACTTGTAAAAAATGATGATGCAGTAGGGATAATTTTTCCAATGTTTTTTGCTCTGGCAGTTATCCTTATCACAAAATATGCTAGAAATGTACATTTGGATGTGGATGTTGTCCTTATGGGGGAGGTAATTATGGCACCTCTAAATACTATGGACTTTTTTGGTTTCGAGATCCCAAAATCTCTTTTTCAAATGTCTGTAATGGGTATTATCAACTTGGCCTTTATAATCATATTTTTTAAAGAATTGAAGCTAACTACTTTTGATGGAGAATTTGCCAAGATTGCAGGATTTTCGGATATGATTTTATTTTACAGCCTCATGACCCTAACATCATTTACAACGGTAGTTGCTTTCGAAGCTGTAGGAGCAATTTTGGTTATATCCTTTCTAATAACACCTGCTGCTAGTGCCTACTTGATTAGCAAAAATCTTAAAACCATGATTATAATATCAGTTTTATATTCTATTATAAACTCTATACTTGGTTTTGTATTTGCTATGTATTATAATCTTTCTATGTCAGGTATGACTGCCACAATAGCTGGAATAACTTTCTTTCTCACATTTTTATTTAATAAAAATGGTTTGTTGATGAAAATTTTGATGAGAAATAAAAAACATATAGAATTTAAAAAAGATACCTTCTTGATGCATGTAGGTAACCATGAGTCAGAAATAAATTCTAAAGAGGAGCTTGGTCTATCTACTATTGATAAACACCTATTCTGGAAAAAAGAAGACATAGAAAAATATAGTCAGATCCTTATTGATGAAAACAAGATAAGGATTGAGGATGGGATTTATAAACTTACTGAAAAGGGTAAAGTCTTATATATAAGTTTAATAAAAGATTACGGACTATGAGGTAAGAAATGAACTCTATAAGACAAGATTATATTCAAGCAATTTATAGACTTTCAAAAGAAAAGGGATATACAAACAATAAAAATATTTCTGAATATTTTTCTATAAGCAGGCCATCGGTTAGCGAGATGATAAGAAAGCTAGTTGATGATGGTTTGGTTGTTCAAGAGAAAAATAGAATCTACCTTAGCAAGTCTGGGGACAAGAAAGCAAAAGAAATCCTCTCCAAGCACAGGATTTGGGAGAGTTTTCTCGTAGATGTCTTAGGTCTTGATGGTAATATTGTCCATGACCAGTCAGACTTATTGGAGCATGTTACAAGTGAAGAGATGTTTGCTGCCCTCAATAAGTTTTTAGATTATCCTAAAAAGTCTCCAAAAGGAAAAAGAATCTACACAAACGAAAATAAATAAAATATAGAAGTCAAGTCCAATTCTAATCTTATTACTTATCGAAATTGGGCTTGGCTTTTTCTATACAAAAATGAAGAGGAAAAGAGAAATCATATGAATTGGATAAACAGTTTTGAGCTTATTTGCTATTTTATAGTGACTATGCTAATTTATGATATTTTTAAAAGAAAGAATTATAGGGAGTTTGGCTTATTGATATCAGGAGCTTTGGCAGGATTTGCTTTGGAGCTTTTAGCAGTGAGGCTTACAGATATCTACCACTATAGCGATGATTTTTTTATAAGTATAGGCTTTAGACCCTATCAGTTTCCATTTTTTGGAGGTCTTATGTGGGGTGGTATAAGCGTCTGCGCCCTAAGGATAGCAAGGAAATTTTCCCTATCCAATATTATGACTGCACTTTTGAGCGGATGGCTAATAGTCAGCATGGATCTCTTGCTAGATGTAGTAGCTATAAGGCTTGATGGGGGATTTTGGGTTTGGGATGGTCGCCCAATAAACCTAGATATAAACCACCACATGTTTATGTCCGTAATTTGGGTCAATTTTTTAGGCTATATGTTTGAAGTGCCCTTCATAATCTATATGACCCTAAAAAATTGGGAAAAGGAAAATGTAAAAGGAAAAATTAATCTTGGCAAATCACTTTTAATCGGAGTAGGGGCAGTGGTCTTTGTTGGTATTTGCTCTTATATTTCCTTGTATTTAGACAAAATAACAGACGAATGGTTTTCATGTATAGCTTTTATTAGCTTATGGACCTATATATTTATAAAATTAATTTCGTATATACTTAAAAACCGTAATCAACTAAGAATCAGCAAAAAGAAAGATTATCCAGTTTTAATATTCTGGTTTGCAATTTATGCCTATTGTATAGGTGGATTAATAAAGCTAGAAATAATCAAATCTCGACCTATATATGGGATATTTGCAATATTCTTATTTATTTTAACAATTTTTCTATCAGTTTTATATAATAAAAACAATGTAAAATAAATTTATAAGACATCCTTAAATAAATTATTTGAGGGATGTTTTTGATTGTAAAATTTTTTTAATAAACTAGCTCCAATATTTTTGCTAAGTATAGTCAAAATGAAAATATTTTTGCTAATTATAGTCAATTATGTTTATTATATGGGTAGCATATGTATAAACTTTTAAGAGAAAGGATAGATCCAAAATATTTAATAATGGATGGGACATAAAAACGGATTTGTTTTTAGAAAAGTTAATAAATAGCATATTTCAAATAATACTCTTTGCAGCTCTACCATTTGTTTGCTGGTTTATAACTGCAAGAAAAAGACAAAGTTTTTTTAATTGGATAGGACTAAAAAAAATCGAAGGAGGCAAAAAAACTCGGACTGCTATTTTTATTGTAACAATTTTATTTATGATTATTGGAACATTTATACTTTATGAGATAAGAGATGTGAAAACAGCCACTTATGAATTTTCAGGGCTTGGACTAAAGGCTATTCCTGCAATAATTATTTATGCAGTATTCAATACTTCTTTGCCAGAAGAAGTGCTTTTTAGAGGATTCTTGCTAAAAAGACTTAAAAAAATGTTTAATTTTAATATTGCAAATATTATCCAAGCGGGATTATTTGGAATCTTACATGGACTTATGTTTCATTCTCTTGTTGGATATACAACAATGATTTTAATTATTTTATTTACTGGAATTGTTGCTTGGTTGATGGGAAGAATTAATGAGCTTCACTCAGATGGATCGATCTTACCAAGTTGGATTATACATGCTCTAGCAAATGTATTTTCTGGAATTTGTTCAGCATTTTTAATTTTTTGAAATATAAAAGTATCTGTTATTTAGCCTAAGAATATTTTATTAAATAGTTCGTAAATTTTGTAAAAAGATAATGTGATAGGGGAAGTAGTTAGGAGTACAGTTGAAGAATCTAAATTAGATTGTGATAAAGTTGACGTAGATAAGCTAGAAGTAATTGCCTTCGATACTTTTAACCATGGTTATTATATGGTATCAGGGAGAGTAGGCGATGCTTTTAAGGACAGACTCAAACTTAAATGATTTTTTTACTATTAGTTAGAAATATAAATGTATGTAAAATGATATCAATGAAAAGTTCTTTAGGAGTAGAAATGGGCGGGAAAAGAAGAAACATTACTAGAAAGATTATCTTTATAGTTTTTTCGATATTGTTTATAAGCCTTGGCATAATTTCCTTATATGTAATGATGAACCATTCTATTGGAAATAACCAAGAAGGTATAGAAGGATTCTTTAGCGAAATTGTTTTTCGATTTTTTATTAGTTTGATTATTTGTACAACACTTTTTGCGACCTATTTTTTTAGGGAGAGGGATCGAGCAAGTATTATTTGGTGGATAAGCTTATGTCTTTGTACTTTTGTTATTTTCCAATTGCTAAAAGCTCCTTTTCTCGATATGAAATATCTAGATATGCCGGAGTCAACAACACTTTCCTATCTTAGTTTTGAACAGGATAATATTTATGAATATTCAGTAGTATATAAGCTTATAGGCTATACAGAAAATGATGATATAAAAATTTTTAATATAAATAGTGAAACTTATGATAGGGAAAAAGAAAAATGGAAGCCAAATGATGAAGTAAGAGCCAAAGTTTATTATTTACCTAATACCAGCGTCTTAATGGAGTTTGAAACCTATGTTGGAGATTCAAAATAGAGGATATTTGAGTTAACGATATAAAATAAATGCTAGATTAACCTTATAAAATATTTGATTTTAAGAAAGAATAGTAATTTTTTTAAAAAACTAGCTTTTGTTTTTTAACTTATTATAGTAAAGATATAAATGATTTCATGAATTATTTTGTCTAAATTAATGAAATGAGGTTAGAAATGTATCGACTTTATCAAAAAAATGAAATTAATTTTGCAATACTTTGGATTGTCATTTACTGTTTGATTACTACTTCAATTAAGGGGAATTTTGGGGATGAAAGTTTATATATACTAATAGGACTTGTCTTTATTGCTTTTTCTATTACTTTTTTTATAAACAATCATAAGCTTAAGGAAAAATATGGTCTTGATAAGTACCCAGAAAATTCCAAGAGATATTTGTACTTTATTCCAGTATGGATTCTTGTAACTGGCAATCTATGGGGTGGGCTTAATCTTGCTTATTCTGGGATTTCCCAAGTATGGTCTACTATTTCAATGATTTTAATTGGATACATAGAAGAGATAATTTTTCGTGGATTTTTGTTTAAGGCAATTTTAGAAAAAGATGGTGTAAAAAAGTCAATTATTATTTCTGCTTTAACCTTTGGTATTGGACATTTTATAAATCTTTTTGCTGGACAAGCTAGTTTGGAAACAGTTGGTCAGGTGTTTTTCGCCATAGCTTGGGGCTTTATAATGGTAGTTATTTTTTATAAAAGCAAGAGTTTGATCCCATGCATTATTGCACATGGACTTATAGATGTTTTTTCTAAATATGGTTTTGAAAGCTCCTTTTCTCAGTGGATGTATATAATTCTTACTATTATAGTAGCTATCTTCTATTGTTATTATTTGATGAAATTAGATGATAAGGTTAAAAGCTAATAATTTATATACCTTGGGTTATCTAAATTTAAAGAATTAGAATTTTAAAAATGACTTTATCTATTCTAATTATATTAATATTCATAATCTAATTCTTGCATTTTTAGACAGTATGCGTAATAAAGCTATTCCAAAAGTAGGAACTATTGAGTCTATGTTTGGATTAATCATATGGGATACAATTATTTTTACACTTATCACTGTTGCAGAAAGGATCTTATTTGCTCTTACTTTCATAAGTTTGTTGGAACCTGATTTTACTTCACAGTCTTATGATCCAAACATCATGTACAAAGTTAGTTGCTTTCGAAGCTGTAGGAGCAATTTTGGTTATATCCTTCCTAATAACACCTGCTGCTAGTGCCTACTTGATTAGCAAAAATCTTAAAACCATGATTATAATATCAGTTTTATATTCTATTATAAACTCTATACTTGGTTTTGTATTTGCTATGTATTATAATCTTTCTATGTCAGGTATGACTGCCACAATAGCTGGAATAACTTTCTTTCTCACATTTTTATTTAATAAAAATGGTTTGTTGATGAAAATTTTTATGAGAAAGAAAAAACATATAGAATTTAAAAAAGATACCTTCTTGATGCACGTAGGCAACCATGAGTCAGAAATAAATTCTAAAGAAGAACTTGGTCTATCTACTATAGATAAACACCTATCCTGGAAAAAAGAAGACATAGAAAAATATAGTCAAATCCTTATTGGTGAAAACAAGATAAGGATAGAAGATGGGATTTATAAACTTACTGAAAAGGGTAAAGTCTTATATATAAGTTTACTAAAAGATTACGGACTATGAGGTAAGAAATGAACTCTATAAGACAAGATTATATTCAAGCAATTTATAGACTTTCAAAAGAAAAGGGATATACAAACAATAAAAATATATCCGAATATTTTTCTATAAGCAGGCCCTCGGTTAGCGAGATGATAAGAAAGCTAGTTGATGATGGTCTGGTTGTACAAGAGAAAAATAAAATCTATCTTAGCAAGTCAGGGGACAAGAAAGCAAAAGAAATCCTTTCTAAACATAGGATTTGGGAGAGTTTTCTAGTAGATGTCCTAGGCCTTGATGGTAATATTGTCCATGATCAGTCAGACTTATTGGAGCATGTTACAAGTGAAGAAATGTTTGTCGCCCTAAATAAGTTTTTAGGCTATCCTAAAAAATCTCCAAAAGGAAAAAGGATCTACACAAACGAAAACAAGTAATATTTTTATAAAAATTTAAAAGCCAAGTTCACATTCAATTTAGAATTAAATTCTCAAAAGGTTTTGACTTGGCTTTTTAGTTTGATTTTTTTTACTTTCATCTCCCAAATTTCTTAAATACAAAGGCTAGGAAATTAATTTGAGTTTTTTTTCTTCCAAATCCAGCTCCTCTTTGACTTGATTTTAAAATATTGCATATAAAAAGCTAGATTGTGTTGTATAAGGTATAATTAACACGTATATTTAGGAGGTTAAGTCATGAAAAAATCAAGAAAAATATTACCTTACTTATTGACTCTTACCGTAATTTTTTATATATTACCAGCATTTATGAAAAATACAGGGTCTGCCATGCTTATCTTGTTAGTTTTAATGCCTTTAGCTTGTTTTTTGATATCCTTATTTTACGGAAAGATAAATTCATTTACTTTCATTTTTCCATTCTTAGTGATGCTTTTATTTATCCCGTCTATATTTATTTTTTATAACGAAAGTGCCTTTGTTTACGTTTTTGTTTTTGGGGCTATATCTGTTGCGGGGTCTCTAATGGGAGCAAGGATTACTAGGAAGATTTAGTAGTATCTAAATACTTTAGGAGTTTTATATTATAAAGGAGTATATTTTGAAAGTTAAAAAACAAACCCTATTATTGATTGCTGGCTTAGTGTGGTTCATTGCAGGTTTTAATGTTACTAGGCTTGGGATTTTATCATTTTATTTAGTAGAAAAGTTCTGGTATTTGTATGCACTTAGCATTTTAATTTTTATGATTTTTGGAAGGATTTTTTATAAGATGAGCGAAAAACATACAAAAAGAATCCTAGCTTATGAAGATAAAAGGCCATTTTGGAATTTTTTTGATGCTAAATCTTATTTGATTATGGTCTTTATGATGACTGTGGGCATTGGTCTACGCAGAGCAAATATTTTACCAGAATTTTTTATAGCCTTTTTTTATACAGGGCTTGGTTTTGCTCTGGCATTGGCTGGTTTAATTTTTATTTATAATTATATATCTATTAAGAAATGAAATTTTAATGACCTTATATGACATATTTTACAAAAAAATACTACAAGGAACTGATGGTAAATAAAAAAATATCTCACAATAAGGGCGAGTAAATCGGGACTTGGCTTAGATGATGAGCAGGAAAGGATTTTGGGAGTAGATAAATGACTATAGAAAAAACTAGGGGATTTTATGTTATAGAAATCTATCCTAATAGGACTTGGTGGCTTGCTTAGGATATGAAAATAACAAATTCTTTAAGGGAATATTTTAAAATTGATATTATTTAAGGAGATGAAATGATTCTATATTTTTCTGCTACAGGCAATAGTGAATATTTGGCAAAATCTCTTGCTAATGAGCTCGGGGATGAAATTGTGGACTTATTTTCTTATATAAAAGAGGGTAGATCTGGATTTTTTGTATCTGATTGTCCCTTTGTCTTTGTTTGTCCGACTTATTCTTGGAGGGTTCCTTTATTTTTATCAAAATATTTGCTAACTTGTGGTTTTAAGGGAAGCAGAGATTTTTATGTGGTGATGGATTATGGAGATTCTTTCGGAAATGCCTATGCCTACATAAAAAAAGATATAAATAAGCTAGGACTTAATTTCAAGGGGCTTTATGGGGTGAAAATGCCTGAAAATTATATCATGCTTTTTGATCTTGATAGTCCGGAAACAAATAAGAAAATAATCGCAGATGCTAAAATTGATATAAGTAATATTGCTAAATATATAAGGAATAAAGAAGAATTTAAAAAAAGGAAAGTTGGCATAGTCGGTAAATTTCAATCAGGTGTTATTAATCCCATATTTTTTAGTTTTATCACAAAAGATAAGAAATTTTATGCAACTGATAAATGTATTTCATGTGGCCTTTGCGATAAAGTTTGCGTTTTGAATAATATTTCTTATGAAGATGGCAGACCAATTTGGAAGGGCACTTGCACCCATTGTTCAGCCTGTATTTCAAAATGTCCTGTCGGAGCCATTGAATACGGGAAAAAGACCCAAGGTAAAGACAGATATTTAATAAAATATTTGATAAATGAAAAATAAGAGGTTATTTGAATGGATAAAATAAAATTAGCTTTTATATGTGTCCATAATTCCTGCAGGAGCCAGATTGCTGAGGCTTTATCAAAAAAATTGCTTCTGATGTATTTGAAATTTATTTTGCTGGGACTATGATAAAAGATCAGATAGACCAAGATGCCGTAAGGCTTATGAAGCAAATCTACCATATTGATATGGAAAAATCTCAATATTCAAAATTGATTTCCGACCTTCCAGAAATTGATATAGGAATTACCATGGGGTGTGTGATGTGGCTTGCCCGGCCTATTTTGCAAAATACAAAGAGGATTGGGGCCTAGATGACTCTACGGGTAAGGATGGTGGGGAATTTATAGAAATAATAGATGAAATAAACAAAAAAATTTTAAACCTGAAAAAGAGTGTTGAAACCGGCAAGCTAAGCATAGATAGATAAGAAAAGCTGGATATATTTTATTGTTTAAATCGGGTTTATAATATTTGCCATTAAAGTTAGGAAGTTTTATATTGTAATTTGGGTAATATTATAGTGGAAGAAAAAGAAAGGATTAGTATGAGAAAAGAAATTAAAAGAGAATGGGATTTTGAACTATATTTCAAACCAGATTGTCCATTTTGCCTTAAGGTATTAAATTATTTTAAGGAAAATGACATCATTAGATTCCCATCATACAATATAGAAGATGTGACTAGCGGTTATGAAAATCAAGATAAGCTGATTGAAGCAGGAGGCAAGGTCCAAGTCCCTTGCATGGTTATAGATGGCAAGGCTATGTATGAATCCGATGATATCATTGCCTACGCCAAAGAAAATTTCCAAGAAAAAGCCAAAGAAAACAAGGCCAACAGGGAAGAAGTTTTAAAGTCTGAATAAAAGAAAAAAGTGATGGATTCCTTGATATATTGTCAAGGTCCATCACTTTTTTACTTCTTAGATTCTTCTATCTTTACTTTTTTGCCAGCAATCTTTTTATTATCAAGACCTCTTATACAATCGTAGACTACGCTTTTTTCTACATCTACAAAGCTATAGGATTTTTGAATCCTTATTTGTCCGATTTTTTTATTTGGAACATTGGCTAGTCTATTTAGGGCTTTTATTATCTTATCCTTTGTGAAATTATCCATCTTACCCCTGTTTAAAAAGAGGGTGGTCATATTTTCGTCTTTATATTTGCTAGGTTTTTTCTTAGGAGATTTAGGTTTTTCCTTTGGTGTGTCAACACCAGCTATTTTTTCGTGGTGGTCTAGATTGTCTTTATTTAGCTTATCTGATAAGAGGACCTGGGAAATAACAAAAGGATCGTAACCTTTTTCCATTAACTTGATGAGTATTGATTTTTCTTTATCAAGGCTGGTATAATTTTCAAGTTTCTCAATGATATCTTCAACTACAGATATTTCTTGGTTTCTATCTATTTGGACTAGGCTTGGGATTTGCGCTTGTTTTATTGTAGCCTTAGTGTATTTCTCGATAGCCATGAGCCTTTCATTATCCCTGCCAGAAATAAGGGAATAGGACAGACCGCTCCTGCCAGCACGAGCAGTCCTACCTATCCTATGAACGTAATATTCATCAAGCTGAGGAAGGTCGTAATTTATTACCATATCAACATCATCAACATCAAGACCTCTTGCAGCAACATCTGTAGCTACTAAAATATCTATGGTATTGTTCCTAAATTTTTTCATAACTACATCTCTTCGAGACTGTTTGAGATCACCGTGAAGACCATCAACAAGGTAGGATTTCTTGCCTAGAGATTCTACAAGTTTATCTACTTTTCTTTTTGTATTGCAAAAAACAATAGCGAGTCTAGGCTTATTAATTTCTAGAAGTCTAGTTAAGGTTTCCTCTTTATCAGCTTCCTTTAGTTTTATGAAATGTTGGTCAATCTTATTTACAGTTAACTCCTCTGCCTTGATCTTGATTGTAACTGGACTATCCTGGTAGATTTTAGAAAATTCTGTAATTTCTTTGCCCATAGTTGCAGAAAAGAAGCAAGTTTGTCTGTCTTCGTTTGTAGCATCTAGGATATATTTCATATCATCTCTAAAGCCCATGTCAAACATTTCATCAGCTTCATCAAGGACAACTATTTTTAGATTATCAAGTTTTAATACCTTTCTTCTCATGAGATCCATGAGTCTACCAGGAGTGCCTACAACAATTTCTATACCCTTTTTAATAGTTTTTATTTGATTTACAATCTGTGTTCCACCGTAGACAGAAAGGATCTTTATGTCCCTTTTATATTTAGCAAGATTTCCTATTTCTTTTGCAACCTGGATACAAAGTTCCCTTGTAGGGCAAAGTACAAGAGCTTGGGTCAATCCATTTGCTTCGATTTTTTCAATAATTGGGATAGCAAAAGCAGCGGTCTTACCTGTGCCAGTTTGAGCCTGACCAATCACATCTCTTCCATCTAGGAGGGGAGGGATGGTTTCTACTTGGATTGGTGATGGGGACTTAAATCCCATACTTTTTATTGCTTTTAATATTTCTTCTGATATATATAATTCTTTAAATTCCATTAATTACTTTTTCCTTTTCTCTTTCAATAAAAAAAGCAGTCGTCATCAGACAACTGCCAAACACTTTTATTATTATACTAGCAATTTTTAAAATAGCTCTTTATTCAGAAATAAGTTTGATAAATTTATTAATTTCTTCACTTATGTTATTAATTAATTCATCGATCTTCTCATCATCCATCAAAACTTCTACAAAGTCGTGATCTTTGAAATTAAATCTAATTACGTTATTATTAAAATATAAGTACTTCCAACCCAACCACAATTTAGTAAATTCAAAATTATTAGCATCTAATTTTTTATAAAGAGTTTCATAAGCTTTTGAACCTGTATTTATAGGCTCAATATTAAGCCTTAAACCATAATAAAGGCCTGAGTTTCTAGAATATTCTAACTTCAAATACAAGGGACCTATTTGGTCAAAATCTCCTAGGCTATAAGTTATACCATAATCATATGATACTCGAGATGTTTGGTAATTATTCTTGATTATATCTTTTGCATACCACTGGTCATATTTATTTAATATTTTCGAGTCTTTACAACTTTTGATGGTTAAGTCATTTTGATTTTCAAAGTACCCATTAAGATTATCTTCTAATTTCTCCCAAAATTTGAATTGGAGGTCTACCTTTGCTTCTGTAATGGCTGGTTCTAGATCAATCGCCATATTAAAATTATCTGAATTTTCTAAGAAGTAATTTTTTATTTCCATAATATAGTCGACATCCTTTCCTGTTATTTCCTCAATTAATTGGCTGTATTGGATTAAAGTTTCTCTGATAGAAGGTTCTCTAGCAGCTATTTTTATGCAGGAGTCTAGCCAATTTAGGATTTCATTTTCATATGAAATAAGATTAATCCTTTCTAGGTTATTAGTGCTAATTTCTGTAGGTTCATCTCCATTAAGTGTGAGATAGTAGACAGGTCTTTCAAGACTTTGATACCTATCTAGGTAAGCAAGATACCTATCTAACTGCCCATCACCATCAGCTGCATAGATTTTATTTTCAATTATTATTCTAATAGTTTCTGTGTTTATCTTATACTCTATATATAAATCCAAGCGGCCAGTATCAATGACTTTTTCTCTTTCAACGATAAAGCTTTTAATATCATCATATGATTCGATTAGTCCTAGCTCACTTATGAAAGATTTTTGAAATTCTTTCCCATATTTTTTCTCATTCAATATTGAATAAAGCATTTTTGAATGAAGGTTTACCTCATCATAAGGATTTAAAAGGAGATTAAAGATATTGAAGTTAGACTTGACCTTATCGATTATTTGGTATTTGTAGTATATGAGTTTTAATTCATTTAGAAATTTTTCCATAAATTTACCTAAATTTTATCGGATTGGAGTAAACATAAACTTTTTCGCCGTCTATGTTTATGGTTTTTACAGATTGTCTAATTTTGGTGTTTTCGCTAGAAAGAAGGGCTTCGTTTAGGTCTAGGACTGGCTCAACGCAACAATCTGAGTTTTTAAAGATATTTGTCCACTCATCCCTATTTTTTTCTTTAAAAATCTCCCTTAAGATAGTTTTCTTTTCCATGAAATCAGAACAAACACAACCTGCCTCTATCCATTCTTCCTTGCCTATGATTTTACAAAATCTCTCGAAAAACTTTGGCTCAAGGGCACCTAGGCTTAGGTATTTATTATCCTTAGTCTGATAAAAATCATAGAGAGATCCACCATTTAAGAAATCTTCTTCCCTCTGAGGATTAATTCCATCCATCATTGCACCAGCACCAGCCATGGCATTAAAAGGAATTACGCTATCAAGGATAGATACATCAATATAAGAACCTTTCCCTGTTGCATTTCTCTTATTTAAGGCAGCGAGTATGCCTATTACAGAATTTTGGGCAGAGGATATATCTGCTATCTGCATTCCATAAAGGACAGGGCCAGTTTCCTTCCTGCCTGAATAACTCATTAGTCCTGATAGGGAGAGATAGTTTATATCATGACCTGCCTTGTCCTTGTAGGGGCCGTCTTGTCCATAACCTGTTAGACTTAGGTATATTATGTCGTCCTTGATTTCTCTTATTTCCTCATAGGCAAGTCCAAATTTTTCCATAATTCCGGGTCTAAACTGCTCAATGATACAGTTATAACCTTCTTCTTTTATAAGCCTGATAATTTCTTTTTTGCCAGCATTTTTCTTAAGATTTAGAAAAATTTCTTCTTTTTGGTTGTTTAGCCAAGCCCTGTTGGCTGATATGCCATTTTTTGTTTTTGGATCAGATTCTAAGACCAAGTCTTTTCTATTTGGAGCAGATATTTTTAAAACATGAGCTCCCATTTCTGCAAGCATCCAAGTCGCATATGGTCCTGGTAGTAGGGTTGTAAAATCAAGTATCTTTAAGTTTTCTAATAAATTCATAATAACCTCTTTTCTTTATACTAATAATTTACCCATTAGTCTCATATTTAAAATCTGATATAATATTATTAGGAGATTAATACGTTTTTGGGAGGATTTATGGAGTACTTAGTAATTTTAATGTTCTTAGGCTTTGCAAATTTCAATCTAATAGAAAGTAAAGAGATGAAAATCAGAATAGATATAAGACCTATTTATAATATTATATTGGTGACATCTGGGATTTTGTTTATAATAATGGCTTATAAAATAGGAAGGGGAATAGAATCTGTTATTGCTGCGATTTCCGCTCTGTTTTATCTTTACACATCAATTTATTGTCAAGGAATCGGGGAAGATGGTTTTTATGTTTTACTTGGAAAATCAAGTATTAGGGAAATTGCCTTTTCTGATATAAGAAATATTAAGGTCGATAGGGAAAATTATAAGCTTGAAATTTATGCAGATTCTACAAGCTATAAGCAAAAGTATAAGAAAGAAGATTTCCCTAAAGTTCTTGCCCTTGCAGAAAGTTTTAAATAAAGAATATTTAGGAGTTATAGGTTAGGAATAAATTAGAATTAAGGATAGTAAGATTTCAAGATAAAAAATCGCCCCAGTTGGAGCGATTTTTTTGCTTTTTAGTAGGTAAAGATACCTGTTGATATTAAAAATAGGATAAACATAATTACTGGCAAGAAGTATTTTATCATTACGATGTAAAGATTTTTTCTTGTAAATTTGACCCCACCATGCTCCACTTCCTCTATTATCCATTCTGGCTTAATTATCCAGCCTACAAAGATTGAAGATAGGAAGGCAATCAGTGGCATCATGAAACTATTTGAAATATAGTCCATTATATCAAGAAGTTGACCTGTTGATCCATTTGGTAGGGAAACTTCTACATAAAATTTGCTATAGCCCAGGGCTATGACTGCCGTGGCTATTAGATAAATAACAGAAAGTACAAGAGTGGTTGGCTTTCTTTTTGTATTTAAAATTTCTGTTGTGTTTGCAACGATTGACTCAAGCACTGATATGCAAGAGGTAAGAGCAGCAAAGGCCGCAAGTATGAAAAATACTAGGCCTATGATTCTACCAGCTGATCCCATCTGGAAAAACACTTTAGGTAGGGAAATAAACATAAGTCCTGGTCCTGCAGACATACCTTCAACGCCTAAAAAAACATATACAGCAGGAATTATCATTACACCTGCAAGAATGGCAACAGAAGTATCCATGATTTCGATTACAGAAACAGATTTTGCTAGGTCAACATCTTTTTTTACATAAGATCCATAGGTAATCATGATTCCCATAGATACTGAAAGTGAGAAAAATAGCTGGCTCATAGCATCAAGGGAGATTTGTAAAAATCTGCTAAGAGTCATACCTGTAAAATCTGGTTTTAAATAAACTGCAAGGCCTTCAATACCTGTCCTAAGGTCACCAGTATCTGTACTTGATTTTAGGGTTAGGGAGAAAAGAGCAATTCCTATTACCATTATCAAAAGTATTGGCATTATAATTTTAGAAACCCTTTCTATTCCTTTTTCAACTCCTCCAAAAACAATGATAGCTGTTAGAACCATGAAGACTAAAGAGCAGTAAACTGAGGCATTTGAAGAGATGAAGTTTGAAAAACTAGCATCATCAGCAGCCAGGGGCATCTGGCCGGTTAAAAAATATTTTATGTAATTAAGTATCCAACCGCCAATTACCGCGTAATAGGTCATGATAATTACAGGTACAAAGAATGTAAATATACCCAAAAATTTCCATTTTGAATTCATAGACTGGTAGGCATAGATAGCGCTTTTGCCAGTTTTACGACCAATAGCAAGGTCTGTTGTTAGGAGGGCAAAACCTACTGTAAAAACCATAAGTAAATATATGATAAGGAATACTCCTCCTCCATTTTTTGCTGCAAGGTAAGGGAAACGCCAGAGGTTACCTACTCCTACAGCAGAACCAGCTGCAGCCAAGACAAAACCAAGCTGGCCCGTAAATCCTTTATTTTCATTCATAATAACTCCTCTTTTATTAATAATTCTATCATACCACTAAAATTAATAATTAAAACTTTTTATTTATTTTTTTTCATTATTTTGTGTTAAAATAGATTGGAAAGAAAGAAAATGTTAGGGAAATAAGGTGAAAAATGAGGTTAATAAATGAAAATTGCTGTGAGTGCATGTTTGCTAGGTGAAAATTGTTAATATAAATGTTGGAATAATTACTCACCTAAATTTGGGGAAATTCTAGAAAAACATAATGTGAATCCCATATGCTCTGAGGACAAGGGTAGGAATGTATTCATCAGATTAATTTATATATCTAAATGAAAACACCATGGATATTTTAAATAAGCTTGCGAAGGAAAAGCTGAAAGTGAAGTAAGGGTCTTTGATGAAATAGTAGTTAAAATCGGATTATTTGAATATATCTTTTGGGATATGTGCTACAAGCAAGAAACTTGGCCAGAAATTTAAAAATAATAAAATAAGAGTCATTGATAGCTGTAAAGTTTAGCTTTTAAGGATTTTTGATTCCTCTTGATACATTGTTAAAAAATGGCTAAAAAGTACAATATTCCTATAATTCATTTATAAAAATGAAAACTAAGGAGTTTATATGCTAAATGACCTAGGTAAGGTTGCTCAAGATACTATTGATGCAATCAATGAGAAAATTCAAAATCTTTCCACTTTAAATATAATTGTTGCTGGTAAAACTGGTGTAGGTAAATCTACCTTAATTAACGCTGTTTTTAAGGACGAACTTGCTGAAACAGGCATGGGTAGACCTGTGACAAACCATATGAGAAAAATTACTAAAAAAGATATTCCACTTGCAATCTACGACACCAGGGGTTTTGAACTTGGCAAAGATGTACAAGAAGATGTAAAAAAAGAAGTTTTTGACACAATTAACAAGGGACTTGCCACTAAGGATATAAATAAGGCCATCCATTGTATTTGGTATTGTATAAATACAGCTTCCAATAGGATTGAACCTGAGGAAATACAATGGCTTAGGGAACTATCAAGGGAAAATCAGGTCACACAAGTACCCATAATCGTGGTTCTGACCCAGTCAATTTCAAAGAAAAATGCCGAAAAGATGAGGCAGATGATTTTGGATGAAAATTTAGATATTATTCAAGTTATCCCTGTCCTTGCCAAAGACTTTGAAATAGAAGATGTAGGAGTAGTAAAATCTTTTGGTCTTGAAAGGTTGATTGAAGTCATGGGCGAGGCTTTGCCTGAGGAACTTCTGGATACTCTTCAACACGTACAGATAGCGAGTTTATCCGAAAAAAAACGCCGAGCCTCTAAGGTCGTAGCCACAGCAGCCCTTGCAGCTACAGGCCAAGGGGCAGCACCAATTCCCTTCGCAGATGCAGCACTCTTAATCCCAACCCAGGTGGGCATGATAGCTTCAATTACAGTTATATTTGGTTTTGACGTAAACAAGTCTGTAATTACAGCCCTCTTATCATCGACAATTGGCTCTGGTGGGGCAACTTTACTTGGTAGGGCAGTTGTGGCAAATATTTTAAAACTTCTTCCAGCTGCAGGATCTATTGCTGGCGGAGCAATCTCAGCGGGCACAGCAGGTGTCATTACAGCAGCTTTAGGTAGTGCCTACATCGCCTTTATGGAACTTGTCTATAAGGGAGAGATGAATATTGAAGACCTATCTAGCAAAAAAGGAAAGGAAACATTGAGTAGGATTTTTAAAGAAAATCTTAAACTAGGTAAGGATAATATAAACTCCATACTTAAAAATTCTAACGATAAATAATCTATGCATAGGTGTGAGTCTAGGTATTTTTTATTCCTTAGAAAGATAAAATATAAGATTCGCTATAAATTAATAATCTTAACTAACTTTAGCTTATACCATATCATGGATTCTATGTATCCATTGAAAGTAAAATTCCAGATAATGTTACTTTTCTGCACTTACACGAGAGTGACGAGATATGGTGAACAGAGATTAATTAATATGGAGGTTATAAGAAAATCTCTACAAATGAAGATATTATAAATGCAGGTTATGATATATAGATAGAGATCAAAAAACTTCAAAATAAATATTTTGATCTTGTATCTTAATAATTTAAATAAAACTCATCATTGAATGATTTTTTATATTGTTAAAATGAAAGGTGAATGATTGACTAGTTTTTTGAAATTATCATTCACTTTTTTAATAACTATTTTGTTCAATAATGTATTAAAAGAAATCATTTTAGGAGAATTATGAAAAATATTTTAATTATAGAAGACAACGAAGATATAGCAGGTCAAATTGAAAAGTATCTGCTAAAAAATGGATATAAAGTAGAAATTGCCAGGTCTTTTTATGAGGCATTTTACAAGATGAATGTGGGCATAGATGTGGCTCTCCTTGATATAAATTTACCTGATAAGGATGGGCAGGATTTGATAGAAAAACTCAAGGCAAAAGATATCAGAGTCATTGTAACAACTGTGAAAAATGAAGAAGATTTTATTATAAGAGCTCTTGATATGGGAGCAGATGATTATCTGACCAAGCCTTTTTCTCTAGCTATCCTTAGGGCAAGGATTGATGCTGTTCTTAGGACTATCCCCTTGGCCCAAGATAAAACTATCAAATATAAGGATTTAAAAATAGATTTGAATGATTCGAAAGTATATTTTAGAGAAAAAGAGATAGACCTAACTCCTTTAGAATATGAGATCCTTGTTTTATTTATAAAAAATCCTCATAGGGTCTACACCAGGGGCCAACTTCTAGAGATATTTTGGGAGGATAGGGATAGGTTTGTAAATGACAATACTCTCACATCGACAATAAAAAGGATCAGAGAAAAACTTGATAGAGATATAATCACCACCGTCAGGGGCATAGGATATAGGATGGACTAAATGATATATATTTTATGGATAATAAGTCTTTTTTTACTTTATTATTTTTTAGAAAGAAGAAAGAAAAAGAGGATAAATGAACTCATAAATTTAATAAATAATATGAAAAATCTCAACTACAAAATCCCAATGAAGCAAGATGATTTTTCAATCCTGGAAGATAAGATCTACAAGCTTTTTATAGAAACAATAGAAGCCAAGGAGACAAGCAGAAAAAATAGTGAAAAGCAAATAGAATACTTAGAAGACATAGCCCACCAGATAAAAACTCCAATCACGTCTATGGTTTTTTCTATAGAAAATCTGGAGCTTGATTATCCGGTTAATGATGAAATAAAAATTTTAAAAAGGCAGATTGAAAGATTAAATTCTTTGTCAGATATCTTGCTCAAATTATCAAGTCTAGATGCCAACAAGGATCAAATGAAAAAAGATCAAATCCGCTTGGATGAATTGGTTGCTTATGCCATTGATACTTTGGATATAAAAAAAGATACAAAAATTGATATAGACTTGGGCTTGAAAGAAAATAAAATTTGTGGAGATTTTTATTGGCTAGCGGAAGCCCTTATCAATATTATAAAAAATGCAGACAATAGGCCTGGATGTGATAAAATACAGATTTCATCCGACAAAAATCCTCTATATACATCTCTAATTATAGAAGATGATGGGGGAGGGATAGAAAAAGACAATATCAAAAAGATTTTCAAACGCTTTTATAAAAGCCCAGACTCAAAGGGTTTTGGTATTGGACTTGCCATGGCAAAGACAATTGTAGAAAAAAATAATGGGGACATATCCGTGTCAAATACAGATGATGGTGCAAGATTTGAAATAAAATTTTACAATGTCACCTAAAAATCACTTTACTTTTATATACTTAGCCTAAAGAATGATAAGGAGTAAAGTATGGAAATTTTAAAAGTAGAAAATTTAAGAAAAGAATATGGAGAAGGCAATTCCAAGGTAGTGGCCTTAGATGGGGTTGACCTTTCTATAGAAAGAGGAGAATTTGTAGCCATTGTAGGCCCTAGTGGATCTGGCAAGTCTACACTCTTGCACATTATAGGTGGAGTAGATAGTCCAAGTGATGGAAAAGTTTATATAGACGGCAACGACATATCCCAATATTCATCAAAGGAGTTGGCCCTATTTCGCAGGAGAAAAGTAGGACTTATCTATCAGTTTTATAATCTGATTCAAAATTTGACAGTCAGACACAATATAGAACTGCCCCTAAAACTAGATAAGAGAAAAATAAATGAGGAAGACCTTTTAGATACGGTTAGAAAACTAGGCATAGAAAATAAACTAGATTCTTTTCCATCTGAATTATCAGGAGGTCAACAGCAAAGAGTAGCCATAGCAAGATCTTTGATCTATAGGCCTTCGATAATCCTAGCCGACGAACCAACAGGCAACCTAGATAGGAAAAACTCCAAGGAAATAATTGAAATCTTTAAATATTTTAACAAAACTTTAAAACAGACGATTATCCTAATAACCCATGACGAAGAAATAGCCTTACAAGCAAATCGAATTATTACAATAGTAGATGGAAAAATTGTAGGAGATGAAAAACATGAATAAGAAGAATTTTCCTATTTTTATTTCACTATTAATCGTAAGTTTATTTTTTACTGTGGTATTTTATTATGGTTATATAAACAGACAAGCCAACTATGGTTATGCCATGTCAAATAATTTTTATCATGCTGAGATTAAGGATGAGTTATCAAATGATGAAGTAGAAAAACTAAGGTCTATTGAAGATATCAAATTAATTGGAAAAATGTCACTTAATCCAGATAATGCTAAATATAATAATGATTTACTTGTCATTAATTATCAGGATGAAGCAGTAAATGAAATGAGAGAGTATTCAAGACTTCAAGAAGGTAGATTTGCTGAAAATGAAGATGAAATTGTAGTATCTGAGAGCCTTGCAAAGAAAAATAATATTAATTTAGGTGATGAAATAAAACTTGAAATAGGTAAAAGGTTTATAGATGGGGAAGAAATAGGACCTACTAGTGCAAATACTGATAAGGAAAAATTTAAAAAAGTTTCCACTAAATCTTTTACTGTAGTAGGAGTTTATGGGGACGTTTATAACAAATATAGTAAACTAAACTTTGCTTTAGGATTACAAGAAAAGATGTCATCCTTTAAAACATATGTGAAGTTTGATTCATTTGAAAAAACTTATAAAAATAAAGAAAATATTCAGGAAGATATAAATAATAAGCTTGGTAGGGATGTAGAGCTAGAATTTTCTGATGGATTAATATATTATTATGGTATCGAAAATGATCCTTTACAAAAAATTATGAGTAAAGCGGTTATAGTATTATCTATACTTGGATGTATAGCCGTCTTTGTATTCTTTATAAAAAATATCTTTTGGGTATGGGGTCTTCGAAAAATTAGAGAACTGTCTATATATAAATCTATAGGGTCAACTAATGGTCAAATTTATTTGATGCTTTTAAAGGAAGGGTTAATTATATCAGCCATTCCAATAGTTTTAGGTCACATAGCTGGTTTTTCTTTTATATATTATCTGTATAGAAATTTACAAAAAGGTGAGGGAGTAAGTGCCTTTGAAGTAGTAAGATTTAATCCACTATTAAGTTTAGCCATACTATTTGTTTCTTTTATAATTGTTGCTTTGGCTATAAAATCTCCTGCAAAAAAGATTTCGAAAATAAATATAATAGATGGTATTAGAGGAAATATAGATTTTTCCAAGTATCAGAAAAAGAAGAAACAGAACTTATGGCAAGAACTAAGAATTAACAACTTAGCTTCAATAAAATCACAGAGATATATTTCTGCAATAGGGATAATTATTATTTCAGTATTTATAATCACTATAGGCATATCAACATACTACAGAGATTATTCTAGTTACGATAATGGCTATAATTTTTCTGTTGATTATTTTAGTGAAAAGAATCAAGTCCCAAAAATATTAAATGAAATTGTAGATAAAATTCCTAACGACAAGTCATATATTTCAAAAGATAAATATGTTCAAGTAGAAAATACAAATGAATTTTCAAAAGAAGCAAAGGCAGCAGGTTTAGACGAGGAAGCGAGAAAGAATATAGAAAAATATAAGTCAGAGGGTATGGATGGATTTATCATCGCCTTGGAAGAAAAAGACTTAAAAGAACTTGGAGGAAAGAAGGGTGAATTTGTCCTCTACAATACAATTCAAGAAGATTCTTCTATTCCAATAGCCAAGGCAAAGAGGATTCCCTATTTCGAAAACCCACAGACTTTAGATATTAACTTTGCAAATGATTATAAGAAGACTATTAAAATTTCAAAGACGATAACAGATTTGGGAAAATATAAGTCGAGAACAATGCCTTTTGATGTAAAAATTTATACAGATTTTGACACTTATTTTAAACTTATGGAAGAAGCAGGTGATGAGAAATACACAAACTATGCCTATACGTTAAATATGAAGGTAAAAGATTCTGACACCAAAGATGTAAAACAATATGTAGAATCCATGATTAGAAGTAAAATCTCACCGGAGGATCGCTTTAATATTACAACAGGTGAAGAAAGTGAAAAAAACAGATACAATGACTTGAAAAGTCTAATAAAAATTGTAATAGGTATTGCTTCAATCATCTTTGTACTAAATATCACCAATGGCTACTCATCCATTAATTTAAGTCTTATGAGCAGAAAAAAAGAAATCGGAAGTCTTTACTCTTGTGGTATGGACGAGGATGAGTTAAAGAACATATATCAAAGAGAATTTATTGGAGAACAGGTAAAGTCCTTTATAATTTCTATTATGGTGAGCTTAGGTGTTATGTTGGTAATATCATTAGTAGTCCCTGATCTAAGAATGAGTACTTTAATAAAATATTATGACTACAAAAGTTTCTTAGGATTTGCCTTAGTGGTTTATGCTATAAATTTATTAATCTATCACTTATCTTTAAAAAGAATATTAGACAGACCAACAATTGATCTGATAAGGACAGTGTAAAATTATAACCGACGCTTATTCTTATTTAAGCGTCGGTTTTTCTATTTATTTTTGATCTCAATATACTTATTTAAAATTTTATTATAATATTGTGATATAATTTAATAAAAGGGGGAGATATGGATAAGTTATTAATTACTAGGACTGTAAAGACAGCCTTAGCGGCTTTTTTTTCTATAATTATTGCACAGACTTTAGGTCTAGACTATGCATCATCAGCTGGTATTATAGCTATACTAAATATTTTTGAAACCAGGAAATCTACAGTTGAAGGTGGACTAAAAAGAGCCTTGTCAGCTATTATAGCCTTATTTATTGGAGGATTTTTATTCGAACTTATAGGATATAAAAATTGGGTTTTTGCCTTATATTTACTATTTTTTGTTCCTATATCTTTTTTATTAAAAATAGAATTGGGCTTAGGGCCATCAAGTGTTTCAGTTACACATTTGCTTGCTTTTGGTCAAATAAATTTATCAATAATTTTTAATGAAATTGGCCTGGTCTTTATTGGCACATCTTTAGCTATGATTACAAATATATACGCTCCTAAAAGTCAGGATGATTTGCTTGTTTTGATAAAATCCATAGATGAAGATATGAAATATGTATTGAATTTGTTTGGTAAGTCTTTAGTAGAAAATTTAGATGTAAAATATTATGAAGATAGGATTATAAGTCTAGAGCATAAAATAAAAAAAGCTAAGGACCTTGCTAGCATAGAAGCAGAAAATATGATTGAAAACAGTGGCATAATCCTTTATGGGATACATTTGAGGGAAAGTGAACTTGAATTGTTGGAGTCTATGTATGAAGATTTAAAGTCTATACCAGCAGAATACGATGAGGGCACATACGTATCTGATATTTTAATCCAATGTTCAGAAAATTTGACTGAGGATGGAGATATAATAAAAGTAAAAGAAAATATAGAAGACCTTAAAAGCAAGTTTTATCTTATGGATTTGCCTAAAACTCATGGGGAATTTGCCATACGTTCAGTAGTTTTTCAAGTGTTTAGGAGCTTAGAGGAATTTATAAATATTTCTACTTATATTAATGAAACTACTATTGTTTAATCCCAAAAATTAATAATCTATATGAAAAAAGGCTATCCACATGGGTAGCCTTAATTGCTTTCATCACCAAGATGTCTGAGTTTGTCAACTTGGTCTTCTCTACCGAGGACTATTAGGACATCGCCTATTCCAAATGTGTAGTCTATAGGAGGGTTGAAAAGCATTTGCTGGTCTTGGTATTTTTTTATTGCAAGGACAATAAGTCCTGTTTTGTTTGGGATTTGTGCCTCTAGGAGCTTTTTGTTTTCTAGATAGGATCCTTTTTTTACTATGACTTCTTCTAGGTCAAGCTCTACGTCGCCAACCCTTGTGACGACATCCAAGAATGATATTATATTTGGTTTGATCATCAGAGATGCCATTCTCTTGCCGCTTATTTCTACAGCTGATAGGGTTTTGTTGGCTCCGACTTTCATGAGTTTATCGCTACCAGACTTGCTGGTTGAGTTTGCTATGATATAAATTTCTTTGTTTAGGTCTCTAGCTGTAAGGACTGTTACTATATTATCAACCTCAGAGTCCAAGCTTGCTATAAGTCCCTTTGCTTTTTCTACACCTGCTTGGATGAGGATTTCTTCTTCTGTAGGAGAGCCTTCTACTACCAATATATCATGTAGGCTTAAGTCATCTAGGTCGTCACGATTGTCTGTAATAACTACAAAATTCAAATTTTCCTTAACAAATTTATTTATTATTACTTCTGAAATCTCTCCAGATCCACAAATTATATAGTGGTCACTTAGAGCTGAAATTTTTTTATCCATTTTCTTTCCTTTCCACAAATCTACAAGCTTACCCTCAACTAACATAGCTACAATAGTTGTAAATGCATAACCAACTATGCCAACACCCAAAAAAATCATAAATACAGAAAATAGTTCAGATAAATTTGAGGTAGTACCTACTTCACCAAAACCAACTGTAGATATGGTTATAACTGTCATATATAGGGCATCAATAAAGTCGATTTTCAATAAGTATTTGTATCCAAATACACCTACAACTAGCAAAAGTACGAAGGCATAGGCTATAAATTTGAGTTTTCTTTTTTCTTCCATTACAAGGCTCCTTATTGCTTTGATTATAGCTTATATTTTTATAAAAAGCTAGAGATAAATTTATTTATAAGTAAAAATAAAAACAAGATAATTTTTCTTATCTTATATAGGAATTTTATAAAAAATAATTATTTGAAAAACGCCCTGTCTTTATTAAATTTTTATGGTACAATCATCTTGAATTTTATGACATTTTAGGAGGATATATGACATTAAATGACATTATGGCGGCCTTGGGTGTGGTGATCAATGGTATCCCTCAAGCTCTATTGGCCTTATCGGTAGGATTTGCAGCCTTTCCGACATCTCTTGGTTTTGCAGTGGGAGTTATATTTTGTTTATTATTCCAATCACCAATACCAATTTCTATGCAGGCAGAAACTATAGCTCTTGCTGGATCCTATGGAGACAATATAAGAGAGAGATTGTCAGTAGTTTTCTGGGCTGGTTTGCTTATGACCTTGCTAGGTGTAACAGGGACTTTAAATTTTATTGTAGATTTGGCAGGTGATTATGTACTAAATGGTATGATGGCTGGTGTTGGACTTATCTTAGCAAAGATTGCTATTGATGGTTTGAAACTAGAAACAAAAATGGTTAGCCTTATCTCAATCATAACTGCAATTATAACTTATTTTGTATCTAATAGAAATTTAGTTTATACAATTATAATTTCTGTCCTAGTTTCTTCTGTTTATGCAAATCTAGCTAAACTTGAAATAGGTAAGGATATACAAAAAGAAGATAGAAAGCTTTCTATAAAAAAACCAGTTCTCAATGCTAAGGTTGTAAGGGGAGCCTTGTCACTTGCATGTTTGACAATTGGTGCAAATATTGCCTTTGGTAATATCACAGCATCACTTGGTGATGGTAGTTTGACTGCTAATATCGACCATTTGACAATTTATTCTGGACTTGCTGATGCAGTTTCATCATTATTTGGTGGTGCTCCTGTTGAGGCTATTATTTCTGCGACAGGTGCTAGTGATAACCCAATCAATTCTGGTATTTTGATGATGGTTATCCTAGGTGCCATAATGTTTATGGGCTTTTTGCCAAAGCTTGGTAAATATGTACCAGGAGAATCAATCCATGGTTTCTTATTTGTTTTGGGTGCCTTGGTGACAGTACCAACCAATGCCAACCTAGCTTTTGCAGCTGGTGGAGATACAATTTTAGTAGCAGGAATTGCTATGGCTACAACAGCAGCCAGTGATCCTTTTATAGGGCTAGTAGCTGGTGTGATTCTTAAATTTATAATTTTATAGGAGAATATATGGACTATTATAAATTAAATGTTTGTGGTGTTGAAAGAGATTTGCCAATTATACAAATCTCTGATAATTTAAAGATTGCTTCTTTTGTTTTGTTAGGTGATGCAGAACTTGCTGCTTTGGCTGGTAAAGAACTTAGCAAAAAAGTTGATTGCGATATAATTCTAACAGCTGAGGCAAAGGGTATTGCCCTAGCCCACGAAGTTGCTAAAAACTTGGGAGAAAAATCTTTTGTAGTTGCTAGAAAATCAGAAAAAGCCTATATGCACGATCCAATAGAGGTAGAGGTTAAATCTATAACAACAGATGCTATCCAAAAACTTTGTTTGGACTCTAAGGATGTTGAAAAAATCAAGGGCAAGAGAATTGCCTTGGTTGATGATGTTATTTCTACAGGAGATTCTATGAGAGCCTTGGAGTATTTGGTAGAAAAAGCTGGGGGCAAGGTTGTGCAAAAACTTGCGATCTTAGCAGAAGGTGACGCAGCTGATAGAGATGATATAATATTTTTAGAAAAACTTCCTGTATTTGAAGTTTGATTTTAAAAGACTAGGTATTCTAGTCTTTTTTTTTATGCATTTTTAAATATATATTTTTCTATGGAATTTTAACCATTATTTTTTTATACCTAGCTTTTTATCGTGTTGACAAATTTAAAGGATTGTAATAAAATTCATATATCTAGTATTTAAAACTAGATAGTATAGTTATAGAAAGAAGATATATGAAAAATTTTGACAAGATAAAAAAATTTGAAAAAATAAAATGGGAAAATATTCCTGACTATGGACTTTATTCTACACAATTATTGGCATACATGAATGAAAATCTAATTTCATTTTTCCCAGACATGGTTTCTCTAAGCTCAAGCATGATAAACAATTATGTAAAAAATGAAATGATTCCCAAACCTGTAAAGAAAAAATATTATAGGGACCATATTGGCACATTGATGGTAGTTGTGATCTTGAAAGAGCTAATTGATCTTGATAGCATAAGTCAAGGCATAAAACTCCAGCTAAAAATTATGGGCATAGAGAGGGCCTACAATGAATTTATGGATATTTTAGAAAAGACACTAAAAGATATCATCAAGTCCGTAGAAGAGGTAGATAAAAAAGAAAATAAGGATTTTGGTATCAGCAGAGAAAATATATCCCTTACTTATGCCGTAAAAGCTTTTGCTTTTCAGACCATAACTAGGGAAATATTAAAATCAAATGGTTTATACGACAAGGAGAATATGAATGGATAAAATAGCGATTTTAACAGATTCAGCTAGTAATCTAAAGGAGGATATAGGTGAGGGGATTTTTGTGGTACCCTTATACGTAAATTTTGAAAATGAATCCAAAAAAGATTTATCAGAGATAAGACCTAGAGAGCTTTATGATAGGATAGACCTAGAAAAGCCATTCACATCAGCACCATCAATAGATGATTTTAAAGAAAAAATAAAGATGATAAAAAAACTTTCTTATACAAAAATCCTAGCCATTTCTATATCACAAGCCTTATCAGGTACCTATAACTCTATGAGACTCGCCCTAGAGAGCCAAGATATAGATTATGAAATTATTGGCAGTAGGAATGTAACAATTGGCGAAGGTCTCCTAGTCATGTATAGCCATAGCTTGATAAAAAAGGGACTGTCAATTGATGAAATAGTAGAAAAAATAGAAGCCAAGAAAAAAGATGTGAAGCTTTTTGCAAGCGTAAGTGATCTAAAATATCTGATAAGAGGTGGGCGAATCAGCACAGCAAAAGGACTAATTGGTAATAGTCTAAAGATTAATCCTATCCTAACTATGGATGATCAAGGTACTATAAAAAATTATAAGTCTATAGTGGGCAAAAAAAGAGCGGTGAACTTTTTGATAGATAAAATAAAAAATGATTTAGAGGGCCATGGAAATTATTACCTAGCGATTTCATATGCCAAGGCGGAAGAAGAAATTGAGGATATAAAAGAAAAACTTAAAGATTATATTAACCAAGCAGAAAAATACTTGGAGGGACCTATCACATCAGTTCTGGGATGCCATGCTGGTCCAAGCGCCTTTGCAATATCTTATTTATTATTTAGCTAGTATTTTGATTTATAATATAATAATATATGGGGGAAAATAAGATTTTGATATTGGGAGGTAAAGATGACTTATAAGTGGATAGGATTTTACACGAGCTTTGCTGATAAACTTTTGGAATATAAGGACAATAGGACAGAACTAATTAGAAAAATTTATAAGGCCTATGGGGACATAGGGATGATAGTTCCGACCTTAGAAAAAGACGGAATGCCAGATGACATTGATCCTTTTTCTGTATTTGGCTTATTTAATAAGCAGATTAGTGAAAAAAATAGAAAAAACATTATAGAAGCCTTAGGCAAAGAATTTGAGATGAACTCAGCTCTTCCAGAAAGTTTTGAAGGTATCCCAGTACTCAATAACCTAAGAGCAACTTTCTATGCCTTTAAAGATCAGAGGACTGATTCAGATATAGAAAATCTTTGGATTTTGTTTGAAAAAGTATTGGATTTTGCTGATCACGATACAAAAGAAAATAGGGAAGATTTTATATCTGCTTTTGACACTGTTAGAGACCAATGGGGGATAAAGTGGAATATAACCATGGGCCTATATTGGATCAGACCATATAGTTTTATAAATTTGGATTCAAGAAACCGTTGGTTTATAGAATATGATGGAAGTTTTGAAGATGAATTTCTAGATTTGATCAAAGACCTAAAATATGAGCTACCAAGTGGGAGTAAATATTTAGAAATCAATGACTTAGCAAAAAAGGCCATAGAATCAGAAGAAAATGATTATGGTTCGCTAGTTGACTTGTCTTACAGGGCTTGGCTTGTATCAGAGGAAGTAAACCAGGCTAAAAAAGTGAACGAAGATTTACCAATAAAGTATACAAAGAGAAAGTCTCTATCAAACCAATTGCGTTGGTATTTGCCTCTCATAAGAGCCCTTAGAGACCTAGGATATAGGGCAAGACCAGCCGAAGCTAGGGAGAAAATAATAGAAAATGAAAATCTATCTGATGAATATTTAGAAAAAGTAAGAGGCAAGAGCAAAATAAATAAATTCCAAAACGATACAGCCTTTGCAAGGCTCGACCTGGTCAAAGCAGGGATTATAGATGGAAATATAAAAGGTATTTGGACCCTAACTGACTATGGGAAAAGTGTAGAATTAGATGAAGATCTCATTGATGAAATAAGGCAGGCATCTAGAAATCGTGATAAAAAAATTGACACCATGGGTGATGAAAATATCGACCTTAAAAGATATTGGACATATTCCCCAGGAGAAAATGCCATATACTGGGATGAATTCTATAAAAAAGGAATCATGGCTATAGGTTGGGGCATGATAGGGGACCTATCAGAATTTGCTAGCAAGGATGAGATGAAAGATGCTATGAGAAAAGCTTATGACGAAAACTCATCTTTTATGAATTCTGGCCATGCAACTTGGCAATTTGTCCATGAGATGAAGGTGGGCGATGTTGTTTTTGCGAAAAAAGGTGAAAATGAAATTATAGGTAAGGGAATAGTTACTTCTGATTATATCTTTGATCCTAGTATAGAAAATAATTTTAAAAATATCAGGGAAGTTGAGTGGACCGACAAGGGATCTTGGACAATCAAAGCAAATTTGGCTCAGAAAACCTTGACTGATATAAGCTCTTTTGATCATTTAGTAGAAGAAATAAATTCAGTAATCTCTGGAGTAGACTTAGAAGAAACTGAAAATAAACAGCTAAACTATCCAGATTATACAGAAGACGATTTTCTAAAAGATGTTTTTATAAGCAAAGAAGACTATAAAAAGCTAAGAGAGATTATAAAGTACAAGAAAAATATAATCCTCCAGGGTTCGCCAGGTGTTGGCAAGACCTTTATATCAAAAAGACTCGCCTACTCTATGATGGGACGCAAAGACTCCAATAGGGTGGCTATGGTCCAATTCCACCAGTCATATTCTTATGAAGACTTTATCATGGGCTATAGGCCAAATAAAAATGAATTTGTACTTGAAAAAGGTAGCTTTTACAATTTTTGCAAAAAAGCAGAGATCGATAGTGACAATGACTATTTTTTCATAATAGATGAAATCAACAGGGGGAATTTGAGCAAAATCTTTGGTGAAATATTTATGCTTATAGAAGACGATAAAAGAGGGGCGGAGATAGAGCTCCTTTATAGTGGTGAGAAATTTAATGTACCAGAAAATGTCTATATCATTGGAATGATGAACACTGCTGATAGGTCTTTGGCAATGCTTGATTATGCCTTGCGTAGGAGATTTGCATTTTTTGATATAAAACCAGGTTTTCAGTCAGAGGGATTTAAAGCTTATCAAAAAAGTTTGGAAAGCATGCCTTTTGATAAACTCATATCCTGTGTCAAAGAATTAAACAAAGAAATAGAGAAAGATCCATCATTGGGTCCTGGTTTTACAATTGGGCATTCATATTTTTGTAAGTTTGAAAATGAGAGTATAAATAAAGATAGCTTGTCACTGATAGTCAATTACGAGCTTATACCACTTATAAAAGAATATTGGTTTGATGATCAGTCCAAGGCAAGCTATTGGGCTGATGAGCTAGTAGGAGCCATATCTTGATCCCAATAGAAAACATCTATTATATGCTGGCCTACGCCTATAAATCTTTGAAAAAGGATACCTACAAAGACCTAGCTAGTGAAGATTTTGAAAATATAGAAGACTTTTTATCAGCAATCCTAGTAAAAGGGGTCTCTATGGAAATCAAAAAAGGATTGGCTAAGGATTATATCTTCCTAAATGAAGAGACCTCTAGTATAAAAGGTAAAATTGACCTAGCATCATCGATAAAGGCCCAAAGCTTTTATAAAAGCAAGATGTATTGCTCCTTCGATGAGTTCACCACTAATATTTTATTAAACCAAATCCTAAAATCTACCATGGAACTTCTTCTAAGAACAAATATACCAAAAACTAGGCAGAAGGATATCAGAAGACTTTTGATTTATTTTAAAGATGTGGATTTGATTGATCTTAGAAACATAAATTGGAATTTTAGATTTTCTAGAAACAACCAAAACTATCTCATGCTAATAGGTATTTGCAAGCTAATAATAGAATCTAAAATCCAGTCACAAAGAGATGGAGATGATAGACTGATGGGTTTTTTTGATGAGCAAAAAACCTATTATCTTTTCCAAAATTTTATCCTAGAATATTATAAAGAACATTTTCCAGACATAAATACGGCGGCTAGGGAAATAAAGTGGCAGCTAGATGATGGCAATAATATGCTCTTACCTAGGATGCTTAGTGATATATACCTAGAACATGACAAAGACATACTTATAATAGATGCTAAATACTATAAAAATAATACACAAAAAAATTATGGTAGGGCTACTATCTGGTCTAACAATCTCTATCAGATTTACACCTATGTAAAAAATACAGAGTTTAGAGAAAACCTGGATATACATAACCAGGAAGAAAAAAAGAAAATTTCAGCAATGCTCTTATATGCAAAAACAGATGAACAGATCCAACCAAATCAAATCTACCAGATGGCAGGTAATCAAATAGAAGTTAAAACCCTAGACCTAAATCAAAAATTCCTAAAAATTAGACAGGACCTAGACCAGATTGTTTATGATTATTTTGATTTAGGTAGATAATATGCTAAAATATAATTAATATTATTATATACTAGGAGAAATTATGGATGGAAATCTTATATTAAAAATTTTTGGACTATTTATGTTGGGATGTATGTGCCTAGGTCTAGGTGAATTTACCTGCGAGCTTCTTAATTTGTGGGGACTAATACCATCAACTCTTGTATTGATTGGATTTAATTATATAATCTATAGAGCGATTGTAGATGAAGATCTTATAAGAACTTTAACAATTACAACTATTCCGATGATTTTAACCTATGCTGTGGGTGTCCCTATGGGACTAGCGGCTTATAAAGAAAATAAAGAAACAATGTCAAAACTAAGGGATCCATATTCTAGCCCTGAGGAAAGATCAGAGGCAGCTAGAAAACTAGGCTATGAACAAATATATAATGCAGATGGATATATACAGTATGTAAAAAAAGTATCAGACAAAAGCTATTACGAAAGGCGAGAGGAAGAATATAAAAAATATAAAGATATTAAAGATAGGATTGATAATAGAACATATTTGCATGATATAACAGCTATGGATAAGCTTTATGGAGCTTATAATGTGCTTATATATGATTACCTCTGGACTATGAGTCGTTTAGATTTTGATTTGTTCGATGGATATGAAGAGAAATTAGGTATTGATCCTAGAGATAAAGAATTAGCAAAAGAGATATTAAGTTGTGATGTTAAAGAGATTTATAATGATATGAAATCTGGAAAAGGATATAAATCTGATTACTATATGTTGATCAATAAATTAAGATCAAGAATAGTAGAATAATTTTTAAAAATATAATAAAAATAACAAAACCCCAAAAATCCACAAAGGATTGAGGGGTTTTTATTTATATTCAATAGAAATATTGTCTTATTATATTAATTAATTATATTTTTCAATAATTCGTTGACATAACTTGCAATAAAAATAGATGCCAAATAAGGAGTCTAGGCCTGAGGATGATCCTATATTATAAAACTGATCTCTAATATTTGAAAAATCTATATTCTCGTCTAATATATAAGTATAAAAATCAATTATGGCTTTAGAAAATTTTTTATCTATAGCTAATTTTATAAAAAATCTGCTAATTTCATTCGTTTTATCTAGATTTTTTTCAATCAATTCTATTAAATTATCAATATTCAAAGCACCAAAAAAATATCCGGCAGATAGAAAACCACATAAAAAATCATCGAAAGATGGGGTAAGCCCAATCCCAACTCCTATAAAATTAGATAGATTTAAAATGTTTTTTTCATCAATTAAGCTTTGGTTATAAATATCATTTATACCTTTCAAAAGATAATCTATAATAAATGAATTAGTATTGACACTATCAAAAAAAACTTGGTTGAGCCCTCCTGTTTTCTTATGCATAAGCAAATTTTTCGACTCTTTTAAGACCTTGGCTAATAGTTTCCTATCCTTATTTTCCACAAGGGTTGATCTGTAGATTTTGCTATCTTTAAAAGAAAATATGTGGGGACTATTATACATATAAAGGCAGTCTTCTTTAACTATAAAAACTTGATCCTTATTTAAGATATTAGAAAAAACTGAAAAATCTTCTATTATTAAGGAAATAGGTCCTAGCTCAGTATTTTCTCCTTGTAAAGATATAATATTTTCATTATTTTTTATATATATAGCCTTAGAATTTTGGCTGTGTAGAAAAAACTTTTTATTATTTTTTAGTATATCAATTGCAAAATCGCCTGCAAATAGTATTTTCATAACAATCTCCATAGATATTATACTATTAATTTTATATGAAATGTAAAATATTAAAATCAGGTTGACAAATTTTCAATAATATAATAAAATTGCAAATATAGGATATATGAAAGGAGTTATGATGAATAAATTAAAAAATATACCTTTAACTACCCAGGTCCTTGTTGCTACTATTGGAGGAATCGTTTTCGGTGCTCTAGTAGGACCTTGGGCTAGCAATCTTAAATTTATTGGTGATATATTTTTAAGATTAATCCAGATGACAGTTGTTGTATTAGTAATGTCATCAATAATAGCTGCTGTTGGTGGAGAGGATATGGACCAACTAGGCAAGATGGGGGTTCATACTTTTAAGTGGATTTTGATCTTTACCATAGCATCAGCCTTGTTAGGTGTTGCCTTATCACTTATTATAAAACCTGGTTATGGAATCAACTTGGTAGACTCAGCTAGTATTGATAAGGTAGAAATAGGAGAGGCATCGCTTACAGAAACCTTGGTCAATTTTATACCAACAAACATTTTCAAATCCATGGCTGAGGGTGCAATGGTACCTTGTATAGTATTTTCTATAATGTTTGGTATAGGTTTGGGAACATATACAAAAGTTAGCAAGAACACCGCAGTTATAGATTTAATAAAAGCGGTAAATACAATAATTACAAATATTATTGGTATGGTTATGAAAATTGCACCTCTTGGCATTTTTGCTCTACTTGCTGACGTAGCTGGTAGCGTAGGTTTTTCTGTTATTGGTCCAATGGTTAAGTTTTTAGGATTGCTCTTAATTGGGGATCTAATCCAATTTTTAATTTATATTCCATTATCTGGAGCTATAGCTAAGGTTAATCCACTAATGATACCAAAAAAACTTGCGAATATGTCAATCATGGCACTTACTACAACATCAGGTGCGGTATGCTTGCCAACAAAGATGAAAGATTCATATGAGAAATTTGGTATAGATCGTAAGGTTGTAGACTTCACAGGCCCAATAACTATGTCAATGAACTCAACAGGAGCCGTTCAATGCTATGTTGCAGCCATATTTTTCATGGCTTATGCAAGTGGTATAAGTCTAAGCCCATATCAGATTGTTATGGCAATTGTATTATCAACCCTAATGTGCCTGGGAACAATATCTGTACCAGGTGGATCAGTTATTGTTTATACTTTCCTTGCACAATCTCTAGGATTGCCATTAGAAAGTTTGTCAATCCTTATTGGAATAGATTGGTTTGCAGGTATGTTTAGAACTATAATGAACGTTGATGTTGACGTACTTATAGGAGTTTTAGTATCATCAAAACTAGACAATCTAGATAGGGATGTATTTTATAATAGAAAAACTGTAGTATACAACGAAGACTAAAAAATAAAATAATAATTTAGGAAAAAGTTAAAAACTTGTCAAACTATTTTCTAAAAAATGGTTGACAAGTTTTTTCTAATATAATAAAATGGTCATAAGAAGAAAACGTTATGCAAAGGTAAAGGAGTTGTAAATGACGGATTTTGAAAAAATCAGATCAAGAGTCGAAAAAAATTTAGAGGAGTTGAAACAATTTACCTCAACCCATGGCAATGGCTGCACAAGATTGCCTTTTTCCAAAGAGACTAGAGCTGCTGCAGAATATCTAAAAAATGTGATGAGAGAAGCAAAGCTAGAGGTTAGGGAAGATAGTGTAGGCAATGTAATTGGTGTTAGAAAAGGAAAAGATTCATCAAAGCCTGCTATAGTTTCTGGATCACATTATGATTCTGTTTATAATGGCGGTAACTACGATGGTATAGCTGGAGTTATTTCATCTATTGAGATAGCAAGACTTCTTGAAGACGAAAATATAGAGTTAGATAGAGACTATGTGGTAGTAGCCTTTATGGATGAAGAAGGTACTAGGTTTGGTACAGGATATTTCGGATCAAATGCTATTTTAGGTGATATAGATGTAGCTTATTGCAAGCACTATATGGATAAAGATGGTATTAGCATCTATGAAGCTATGAAAGACTATGGTCTTATTCCAGAAAATGTAAAAAATGCAAAATGGGATGATGATAGAATTGGTGCTTTTATAGAACTACACATAGAGCAAGGTCCAGTTTTGGATACAAAAAAAATAGACGTAGGTCTTGTTAGTGGTATCGTTGGTATCCAAAGATATATATTCAACATCCATGGTAGGGCAGACCATGCTGGCACAACACCAATGGACATGAGAAAAGATCCTGTTGAGATAGCTTCAAGAGTATTAGCTAATTTAGGAGATACCGCTAGAGCCCAAGGTGATGGAACAGTAGCTACAACAGGAATGATTACAGCAAAACCAGGTGGAATGAATATAGTTGCTCAAGAAGTAGAGTTTTCTGTTGATATAAGATCTATGAATAACGATTCAATCAAAAATGTATTTGATTATATAATCGAAAACCTAGATAGGGAAACAAAAAAGGTTGATGCTTCATATACCTATGATACAAAACTAGTTGTAGAACCAATTGGTCTTGATGAGGAAATGATAGACATACTAGAAGATAGCGCAAAAAAACATGAGTATTCATACGAAATTTTGCCAAGTGGAGCAGGCCATGATTCATTGCCAATAGGCCATAAACACAGAACAGTTATGATTTTTGTACCTAGCAAAAACGGCAGGAGCCACTCACCAGAAGAGTACACATCATATGATCAATTTGTAAAAGGCATAAATATAATGTACGACCTTGTAAAAAAAATCGAATTATAGGAGAAAAGTAATGTATGATTTATTAGTTAAAAATGCTAAAGTTGTTGGAAGCGATGATATTGAAAATTTGAATATCTATGTAAAGAATGGAAAAATTTCAGCCCTAACGAATTGGGATGAAATTCTTGATGCAGAAAAAACTGTAGATGTTGATGGAAAATTAGTTTTTCCAGGCTTTATAGATACTCACGCCCATCTAAATGATCCAGGTTATGAGTGGAGAGAAGACTATAAACATGGTACTAGGGGAGCTATCCTTGGTGGTTATACAACTATAATCGATATGCCTCTACAAAATGAACCAGCTATGACTAGTGGAGCATTGTTTGATAGAAAAGAAGAAAAAGTTGGCAAACACGCATACTCTGACTATTGTTTCTGGGGAGGTTTGATACCTGATAATTTAGATAAATTGAAAGAACAAGATGAAAAAGGAGTTGTTTCTTTTAAATCATTTATTGGGCCTGTTTCTCCAGACTATGCATCACTAAACTATGGAAGAGTTTATAGGGCATTAGAGATCATAAAAGAATTTGATGGCAGAGCAGGATTCCACTGCGAGGATTTCTCTATAATAAAAGAAAGAGAAAACTTCATGAAAGAAAGTGGTAGACTTACTTGGAGAGACTTTTTAGATTCTAGACCACTATCTGCAGAATATATAGCAACTGCAGCTGTTATAGAGATGGCTAGAGAAATTGGATGCAAGGTTCATATTTGCCATATTTCACATCCAGATGTTGCTCAGCTTGTAAAAGATGCGCAAAAAGATGGGGTTGATGTTACAGCAGAAACTTGCTCTCATTATTTAGTTTTTAATGAGAATGATGTTTTGGAAAATGGACCATTGTTTAAGTGCGCTCCACCACTTCGTAAAACAGAAGACATGGAAAAAATGTGGGATTATGTATTAGATGGAACTTTTTCAGGTATAGCATCTGATCATTCACCATGTTCTTATGACGAAAAACATAATGAAATACTAGGAAACAAGATAGAAAATGTTTTTGATGTTTGGGGTGGAATAAGCGGTATCCAATCATCTGTTCAGGCAGTTTTATCAAAAGCTATTGAAAAAGATTTCCCACTTACAAAGCTTAGCAAAGCTATGGCTGAAAATCCTGCAAAAGCCTTTGGCATATATGGCAAAAAGGGAGCAGTCAAAGTTGGTTTTGATGCTGACCTAGTTGTTGTAGATAAAGATAAGGAATGGGAGATCACAGCTGATTCATTAGAATATGTAAATAAAATTTCTGCTTTTGTTGGATTGAAGGGCAAAGGCCAGGCAGTCAAAACAATCCTTAGAGGGGAAATAGTAGCTGAAGACGGAAAAGTTATAGGAAATGAAGGCTATGGCCAACTTGTAAAAAAGGTGAAATAAATGACAGAAAATTATAAAAACACAAATATAAAAAGTGAGATAGCTAGTAAGGTTGATAAGGACTTGTTGCCGCCAGAAAAAAGAATTATGGGTAAGTTTTCTTATCTATTAAGCTTTTTGGGAGGATGTGTATCTATAGGAACTTTTTCTATGGGAGCAAGCCTTATAGGACATCTAACAGTAATGCAGTCAATAATAGCAATGTGTATTGGTTGTATAGTAATAGGGGTAGCTATGGCTATAAATGGTATAGCAGGACATAAATATGGAGTGCCTTTTACAATTCATCTAAGAAGCTCTTTTGGAGTTAAGGGACTAAAGATACCAGGTGCCCTAAGAGGTATTCCTGCTATAGTTTGGTTTGGTTTCCAATCATGGGTTGGTAGTGGAGCAATAAATCAATGTCTAAATATGTTATTTGGTTTTGACAATCTGCCATTGGTATATTTCTTATTTACTGCATTGCAAGTGTTGCTTGCTATAAATGGTTTTGAGGGAATTAAAATCATGGAAAATATTTCTGCAGTATTCATTATAGGAATCTTAGCCTATATGCTATATGTTGTAAACACAAAATATTCTAGCCAGATAACTGATAGCTTTTCACATATAGAAGGTTCTTGGGGCTTACCATTTTGGGCAGCAACCACATCATTCTTAGGTATCTACTCAACAATGATATTAAACGCATCAGACTATTCAAGAAACTTAGTTGAAGATATGGATGGCAAAAAAACTGCTATGATATACGTTTTGGCTATACTACCTGTAACCCTATTTATGGGTCTAATTGGACTATTGGTTACAGCTGCAACAGGCAATTCTGATCCTATAGTAGTTTTCTCTACAACTATGGATTCAAAATTCTTGGTAGTATTAACCTTATTATTTATAGCTTTTGCACAACTTACAACAAATGTATTAAATAATATCGTCCCACCATCATATATATTGATGGAAGCATTTCATGTTAAATGGGTTCCAGCTACTATTATAGTGGGTATTCTATCAATGGCAATCATGCCATGGAATTTGGTTACACCAGAATCTGCTGAAGGCCTTAGCATATTTACTAAATTCTACTCAGCATTTTTAGGACCAATATTTTCTGTAATGGTTACAGATTATTTCTTCTTAAGAAAAGAAAGACTAGACTTAAACAATTATTATGACAAACAAGGAAAATATTCGGGAGTTAACTGGGCAGGAATTATAGCTATAATTGTAGGTGCAGGAGTATCAGTATTTTTCCTTGACCTATCTTGGTATGTAAGTCTAATTCCAACAGCACTAGTGTATTATTTATTGATGAAGAATATGAAAAATCTAGATAATTTTAAAGAAGGCACAATATTCGATAAAAAATAGTCGTTAATAATTACAATTATTAATAATAGTGGAATTTCAGTGAGCTATCATATAGCTTTTAGCAAATGATAGCTCAGCAGCAACCTTTAGGATTGGTACAAAGTTTGATAAAGATCATATAATTGACTAAGATAAAATTATAAGTTAGTATCTAAAAATTTTATGGTCTTATCCAATAGTTTTTTAGTAAAGGGGCTTGAAACATCCCTATCAAAATCGTGCACATCTACAGGGGCAATGAAACTATCTACTTTATAGGTGCTTTTGATTTTGTTGAATTCTGAAAAAGGCACGTCAGTATCATTTATTGCATGGCAGGCAAATATTGGCATAGAAAAATTTGGGACTGTCCTTAGTGAGAAATCTCTATAAAAATATTTTTCACGGCCTTCATAAAACATAGAAGACCAGTTGCCATTTTGTCTGGCATAAACATATAAGTGATATTTATCTTCAAGACTTGCTGATAAATCTGTGTTAACATCAGATATTGGCAAGTCTTTTATTGAAACTTTAGGAAATGTATTATAGTATTTGCTTGGGATTTTATCCCAATCATTATCGAAAAATCCATATCCATAATAAGAAATAAGACCTGCTGGGCTTTTCTTTAGGTTATATTTGCTTACGGCCAAAAAGCTAAGATAGGCCCCAGCAGACCTACCCCATATAAAGTATTCTAGATCATCATTTCCGAAATCATTAGGATTTGTAACTATGTGATTTATTGAATCAACAAGATCATCTAAAATAAAATCAATTTTTTTATTTGGTGCTAGGGGATATTCAAGAGCAATAATTTTATAACCAGCTGAGGTCAATTTATCTATATGAAAATCTGGTAAATCAGATTTCGAACCATATATAAGACCTCCACCATGAATATAAATTATGTAAGCCTTGGATTTTACGGATATATCATAGTATATTTCGAATTCTTTGATGTGATTTTCAGTATTTATTTGTATTAAATTTGTTTCTATCATATAAAACTCCTTTTTGTGAAAAATCTTATTTACAATTATACGATAAATAATGATAATAAAAAGAAAGATAGAGCTTGAAAAAGATTTCATTATATAGTAAAATATAAATGAAAAGTGGTTGACCAGTATCAACTGGCCAAGAAAAAAGAAAAAAAGAAAAATGAGAGGTATAAAATGGGTTATTTAAACAACAACACTGGTTATCCAGATCAATTATTACAAACAAGAAGCATAGTTAAAAAAGAAAATTACGTAGTACTACCACAAGATGGTTTGGTAAACAATTCTGTACCAGGATTTGAAAACTGTCAAGTATCTATCCTTGGTTCACCAGAAATGGGAGCTAGCTTTGCTGATTATCTAGTGACAGCTCTTGAAGGTGGAAAAAATGACAAGATAGGTGGAGACGGTATTGAATCATTCCTTTTTGTAAAAGAAGGTGAGATAAAAGTTAAGGCTGATGGTAAGGAAGAAGTCCTAAAAGAAGGTGGATATATCTATACACCATCTACAACAAGTTTAGCATTTGAAAATTTAGCAGAAAAATCAGTTCTATATCTATATAAACGTAGATACAATAAAATAGAAAACTATGATTATCCAGAAATAGTAATAAACAATGTTAATGATCTTGAGTGGGTCGAATATGAGGGAATGAAAAATTGTGTTATTAAAGACCTACTTCCAGCAGCTGGTGATTTTAGATTTGATATGAATATGCATATTCTAAAATTTGAACCAGGTGCATCACATGGTTATATAGAAACCCACATCCAAGAACACGGTATGCTTTTCTTGACAGGCAAGGGAATGTATAACCTTGATGGAGAATGGATGGGACTTGAAGCAGGAGATTATGTATTTATGGATGCATATTGTCCACAAGCTTGCTATGGTATCGGTAACGAAGATTTCTCTTATATCTATTCTAAAGATTGCAATAGAGACGTAGAACTATAGGATTAATATCTAGGGGGATATACAAATGAAATTATCAAGAGATGAACTAAAAGGGTTGATGAAAAATAAACTTCAAAAAGCTGGTTTATCAGAAAAACACGCTGATGATACTGCAGAGGTTTTAACATGGGCAGATGAAAGAGGATACCACTCTCATGGTGCAGTTAGGGTTGAGTATTATGCCGAAAGAATTGCCAAGGGTGGAATAAACACAAATCCTAAATTTGAGTTTAGAAAAACAGGTCCAGCTTCAGGAGTTTTTGAAGGTGACAATGGATGTGGTTATCCAATAGCAATAGAAGCTACAGAAGAAGCTATAAAAATGGCTAAAGAAAGCGGTATAGCTGTTGTAGGTATGAGACAAATGTCACACAGCGGCTCTATTGGATATTATACAGAAATGTGTGCCAACGAAGGCTTAGTAGCTATTTCATTTTGCCAATCAGACCCAATGGCTGTTCCATTTGGAGGTACAGAACCATATTATGGTACAAACCCAATTTCATTTGCAGCTCCAGGAACAAATGGCAGAAATTTAGTTTTCGATATGGCTACAACTGTACAAGCTTGGGGCAAAATCCTAGATAAAAAATCAAAAGGTGAAAACATACCTGCAGATTGGGCTGTAGATAAGAATGGAAAACCTGTTACAGACCCACACAAGGTAAATGCCCTAGTTCCAATAGCAGGAGCTAAGGGTTATGGTCTAATGATGCTAGTAGATGTATTTTCTGGAGTACTATTAGACGTACCATTTGGTGGCCATGTATCATCAATGTATCACGACCTATCAAAAGGAAGAGATCTTGGACAAATGATCATAGTTATGGACCCAAAGAGATTTATGGACCCAGAAATATTTAGAGAGCGCATTGGCCAAACAATGGATGAATTAAATGAGATGAAGGCTGTAGAAGGATACGGTCAAGTTTATTATCCAGGTCAAAGAGCTAACTTGAGAAAAGAAAAAGCTGAAAAAAAAGGCGGAATTGAAATAGTAGATGCTATAGTTGAATACTTAAAATCTGACGATATTCACTTTGACAGATACGATAATAAAAACCGTTTTGCAGAATAAGGAGCAAATAAATGCTAAAAACATTAGTTCAAGAAGGAAGCTACCATGATTCTGTAGCCTTGATGTTGCTTACCAACCATATTTCACAAATGGATGGGGTAAACAAGGTTTCTATCATGATGGCAACTCCTGCCAACAAAGATATTTTCAAGCAAAGTGGCTTATTTACAGAAAAATTAGATAAGGCTAGCTCAAATGATATGGTTATAGTAGCTGATCTAGAAGATGAAGACCTTATGGATAAAATCCTTGAAGAATCAAAAAAATTCTTCGAAGACCAACAAAAATCGAAGGCTACAAACCCAAAAATAGAAGAAGTTATTTCATGGGACAAGGCCCTAAATTCCATGCCAGAAGCAGACCTAGCGGTAATATCTGTTCCTGGAGCTTATGCAGCAATAGAGGCTGATAGGGCCTTAGATGAAGGCATGAATGTATTTATGTTTTCAGATAATGTCAGCATAGAAGATGAAAAAAGCCTAAAAGAAAAAGCTCACTCTAAAGGTCTAGTTCTTATGGGACCTGACTGTGGTACAGGAATAATCAATTCAGTTCCAATTGCTTTCACAAACAGTGTACAAGCAGGAAAAATTGGTATCATTGGTGCAAGTGGTACTGGTATCCAAGAGCTAACAACAATTATTGATAGACTTGGCGAAGGTGTAACAAATGCAATAGGAGTTGGTGGTAGAGACCTAAGAGAAGAAATAGGCGGTATCACAACTTTGGATATGATAGATGCCATGGAAGATGATCAAAATGTAGAAGTTTTGATTGTAATATCTAAACCACCTGCAAAGTCTGTTAGAGATAAGATCAACGAGAGACTAAAAGCATTTTCTAAACCAGTTGTAACACTATTTGTTGGTGAAAAACCTAGCTACCACGAAGAAGGCCTATATCACGCTTATACCCTAGATGAAGCAGCTAGACTTGCTGTTGCTATTCTTAGGGACAAGGATGTAGAAGATGGTAGTTTTGACCTAAGCGGCCTAGAAAAGTTTGATAAGGATGAAAAGAAATCAATAAAAGCATATTATTCTGGGGGCACATTAGCTAATGAAGCTGCCATGCTTATAAAAGATGCAATGCACTTAGACAATCCTCCAGAAGACATCGAAGGTTATATGCTAAATATTGATGGCAATACCGTTATAGACTTAGGTGATGATGTTTACACCAGAGGTAGACCACACCCAATGATAGATCCAGGCAAGAGAATTGAGTGCATGACAGATGCTCTTGAGGATAAAAATACAGGAGTTATTTTATTTGATGTTGTACTTGGCTATGGATCTCATGAAGATATGGCAGGTGCATTGATACCAAGCATAAAAGGGCTTCAAGAAAAAGCTAAAGCAGACAATAGAAAAGTTTACTTTGTAGCTACAGTTTGTGGTACAAGAAAAGATTTTCAAAATTATGATGAGGCAGTAAGCAAACTTAAAGAATCAGGTGTCCTAGTTTGTGATACAAACAAAATTGCTTGTCAAGTTGCTATTGACCTTGTGGGGCTAAAATTAAAAGAAGAGAAAAAAGAAATTAAACCTTTAGAAAAAAATAAGAGACCTGAAACAAAAGCAAGCGAAAAATTGATCGATATGTTAAATAAAAAACCAAATATTATAAATATCGGTTTAAAAAGTTTTGCTGAAGTTTGTGAAGAGTTTGGCTGTAGAGTTGTCCAATACAACTGGACACCACCAGCAGGCGGAAATATAACATTGATCAAAGCACTTAACTTCATTAGGAACAATGAAAAAGTCAATGTAGAAGAAAAAAATAAAGAGACAATTGCAAAAATTGTAGCAGGTCAACCTATAATAAGAGATGTTAGACTTGCAAAAGAAGTTATAGAAGAGATAAACGATGGAAAAGTAATCCTACACGCTGGTCCACCTATCGAGTATAAGGATATGCCACCTACAGTTAAGGGATCATGTATAGGTGCAGTCCTATTTGAAGAATGGGCAGAAGATGAAGAATCAGCAAAAAAATTACTTGAAAGTGGTGAGATAAAATTCATACCATGCCACCATGTAAATGCAGTTGGACCAATGGGCGGTATAACAACTAAAAATATGCCTGTCTTTGTTGTAGAAAATGATACATTTTCAAATGTAGCATATTGTACAATGAATGAAGGTATAGGCAAAGTTTTAAGATTTGGTGCCTATGACCAAGAAGTAGTTGATAGACTAAGATGGATGAGAGATATACTTGGCCCAACCTTATCTAAAGCAATAAGAAAATTTGAAGACGGTATTCAGGTAAACCCACTTGTTGCCAAAGCAATAGCAATGGGAGATGAATTCCACCAAAGAAATATTGCAGCATCACTTGCTTTTTATAAAGAAGTGGGTCCTACAATAACAAAAATGGATATGAATGAAGATGACAAGTTCCAAGTTATGAAATTCTTGGCTGATACTGATCAATTCTTCCTTAACATCATGATGGCTTCTTCAAAAGCTATAATGGATGGAGCTAGAGAAGGATCTGATGGTACAGTTGTTACAGCTCTTTGCAGAAATGGTGTAGAATTTGGAATAAGGATCGCAGGTATGGGAGATCAGTGGTTTACAGGTCCTGTAAATACACCACAAGGACTCTACTTTACTGGCTATGACGCAGAAGACGGATGCCCAGATATAGGTGATAGTGCTATAACAGAGACCCTAGGAGTTGGTGGTGTAGCAATGATTGCAGCTCCAGCTGTTACTAGATTTGTAGGTGCAGGTGGCTACCAAGATGCCTTTGATACATCAAATGAGATGACAGAAATATACCTAGACCACAATCCAAACTACGCTATACCAAACTGGGATTTCAAAGGGTCTTGCCTAGGACTTGATTCTGCTTTGGTTGTAGAAAAAGGTATAACTCCAGTTATAAATACTGGTATAGCTCACAAAATTCCAGGCTATGGTCAAATTGGAGCAGGTACTGTTCACCCACCTCTAGAAGCTTTTGAAAAAGCAATTTTAGCCTATGCCGAAAAATTGGGTTTCAAAGCTTAATAAAATAATTTCAAAAAATTTCGTTATATATTATAATAGATAATAACCATTAGTCAGAAGCCAAGAAATAGTCTTATAGTAATTTATTGACCTCCAAATTCAATATAAGTCATAACAATAACACCGTTAACATATAATTTAGACTTTTGGCTAAGACTTATACTTTTAGAGGGATTAATAGTCCCTCTAATTTATTTTAAGGAGAAAATATGAAAAATAAAAGAGTAGTAATTGCCTTAGGAGGCAATGCCCTTGGAGAAAATGCCAATGAGCAGAAAATTGCCTTATCAAAAGCTGCAGTATCAATAGTTGATCTTGTCGAAAAAGGTATGGAAATAGTTATAACCCATGGTAATGGTCCACAAGTAGGTATGATCCAAACTGCTATGGATGAACTTATAACCTTGATACCTTCTTATGGCAGGGTTTCACTACCTTATAGTGTAGCAATGAGCCAAGGCTATATAGGTATAGACCTGGAAAATGCTATAAAAAATGAATTAGCAAAAAGAAAGCTAAATAAGATGGTTACAACCATCCTTACCCAAGTGGAAGTTGATAAAAATGATCCAGCCTTCAAAAATCCTAGCAAGCCAATTGGTAGGTTTATGAATGAAGAAGAAGCAAATGAGCTTATAAAACAAGGTCTAGATGTTGTTGAGGACTCCGGTAGAGGCTTTAGAACAGTTGTTGCTTCACCAAAACCACAAAGAATTTTAGAACTAAATAGTATAAATTCACTTCTTGATGCTGGCCATGTTGTTATAGCTTGCGGTGGTGGTGGAATCCCTGTTATAAAAAATGATGATACCTATGAAGAAGTAAGTGCAGTTATTGACAAGGATAATACATCAGCTTTGCTGGGTAAGGGTCTTGATGCTGATTATCTAATAATTTTGACAGCTGTGGAAAAAGTTGCTATCAATTTTGGAAAAGAAAATGAACAGTGGCTAGACGAGCTAACAGTAGATCAAGCTAATGAATATATAAAAACTGGAGAATTTGGCAAGGGATCTATGGAGCCAAAGGTAGAAGCATCTATTTCCTTTGTTAGCGATGGAGATGGCAAAGAAGCCCTTATAACCCTACTTGAAAAAGTATCAGAAGCTTTGGATGGAAAAACAGGTACAAAAATCATAGGTTAGGGGGAAAAAATGAATATACCAATTAATTTGTTAACTTGGTCTATGGCTTTTTTACCTATAATAGCCCTTATTATCCTTTTGGTGGGACTAAATATGGCTGCATCAAAGGCAGCCATGATCGGTCTTGCTATAACATTGTTTACAAGTTTTGTAATATTTAAAGGGAATATAAAGTTAGTTATAAATGAATCCCTAAAGGGAGCCTGGTCCGCCTTTATAATTATTTTGATTGTATGGTCTGCTATACTTCTTTATCAGGTTGGCGATAGGGCCCAAGCTTTTTTGGTCATCAGAGATAAGATAGGAAAAATAATACCAAATGAACTTTTGGTAGTCCTCATGTTTGGTTGGATCTTTGAAAGCTTCTTGCAAGGTATAACAGGTTTTGGAGTGCCAGTTGCTGTTGGAGCACCAATATTGATAGGTATTGGAGTATTGCCTGTTTATGCGGTAATAATACCTCTTTTAGGCCAATCTTTTGGTAATACTTTCGGTACTCTTGGGGCTGCATGGGATTCATTAGCAATGAGTGCAAACTTAGAAATGGGAAGCGAAATATACTTACAAACTGCATTATGGACAGGTATATACCTATTGGTGTGGAATCTAGCTGTAGGATTTATAATATCATTCTTGTATGGAGGCAAAGAGGCAGTTAAAAAAGGCTTTGTAGCTATACTAATATTATCGGCAATTCAAGGAGTTGGTCAGTTGATTTTAAGTCAAATTTCAACCACTCTAGCGAACTTTATACCTGCCCTAATTTCCTTTGTAGCCCTTATTTTTATAAGTAGACTAAAAATATATAGGGAAGATTGGAAATTAGATTCATCAAAAATAATGGATAGGTCAGCAAGTAAGACAGATGAGAATATAGACCACAAATTGAGTCTTGGAGAGGCTTTTATGCCTTATGTAATTCTATCGCTTATCACTCTTATAGTTCTTACAATAAAACCAATAAATAATGCCATAGGTGGAGTAAAACTAGGTTTTGGATTTTCTGAAACAGCGACAGGCTATGGATATGTAAATCCAAGCGTAGAAAAATATTCGCCACTTGCAATATTTACCCATGCTAGCTTTTTTCTAGTCATCTCTTCTCTTGTAGGAATTTTCTACTACAGGTCAAAAAATGTTGTAGAGAAGGGTGAGGTTGGGCAAATTTTACAAAAAACAAACAAGATGACTTTGCCATCTGCTATTTCAATATTGGGTTTGGTAATAATGTCAAACCTAATGAGTGGGACAGGACAAACAGTGGTACTTGCTAGTGGTTTTGCAAAAGTCCTTGGCAGATTTTATCTATTAATATCACCTTTTGTTGGTCTTATAGGGACATTTATGACAGGATCAAATATGAGTTCTAATATTTTGTTCTCACAATTCCAGCTAAAGACAGCCGAGCTACTAAATGTATCGACTGCCAAAGTCCTTGCAGCACAAACAACAGGAGCCTCAGTAGGCTCAGCAGTAAGCCCTAGCAAGATAATCCTAGGAACAACAACTGCAAATATTTTGGGTAAGGAAGGTGAAATCCTAAAGAAATTACTAGTGGTGACTATACCATTTACACTTTTATTAGGTATAATGCTACTTATAACGTTATAATAACTATGAGAAGGATGATCTATGTCTAATATAAATAATGATTCTAGAAACGAAAATCTGAAAAGTTTTAGGAACTTTTTAAATATGACCCAAACCGAGTTTATAAAGTGTTTTTTGACAGATGAGAATGGTAAAAGTTTGGTAAGTTTAGCTACCTATTCAAATTTAGAAAATGGATGGGGTGTACGCCTAGATTGTGTAATAGAAAATGTTTCAGAAAAATTCCATATAGATAAAGAAACTTTTACTATGGATAGGTTGGATTTTATAGAATATATAGAAGAAAATTTTAGAGAGCATCCTTTATGTGAACTAAATAATAAAAACAAAGATTCTAATATAAGTAGTCTAGTAAATACACTCACAGATTATTTTGCCAATCAAATGATATCTGGATCCCTATCTGTAGGTGAGCAAGTTGAGTCAGATAGAGATTTGGCCAAAAAACTAAAAACTTCAAGATCTTCTATTAGAGAAGCCCTCAAGGTACTGCAAATCATGGGGATGATAGATATAAGACCTGGCCAAGGGACTTATATAGCATCCCAAAGCTCAGGATTTTTCTCCATACCCCTATCTTGGGCTTTATTTCTAAATGTTGATGAAGTGGAAAATATAATACAGGTTAGGTCCTCATTGGAGCTAAAGGCAGTGGAACTTGCCAGTAAATCTACAGATGGTGATACATTAGCAAAACTTACAGAGGTTTTTAATGAATCGACCAAGGCCCTACAAGAAGAAAATTTAGAAAAATTCCTAGAAGAAGATATTAAATTCCACCTCGTTGTAGCTGAATGTTCAGGCAATCCACTTATATTTTCGCTTTTATCAACTATACAAAACCTACTAAAACAAATAAGCTCTACAGGTTTATCAACTATGGAGGATGCTAGAGAAATTTATAGGGAGCACCAAGATATCTATGGAGCAATATTGCTAAATGACATAGAAAAGGCAAAAGAAGCCATGTTCAAACATTCTGAGCAATCTAAACATAGGTATAAGGTTAAATAATAAATTTAACATAATAATAAATTTAAAAACCCAGGCATAGATTTTTATCTTTGTCTGGGTTTTTTATTAATTATTTAAGTTTTCAAAAAATATCATAGAATTATCAATGTCGTGGTATTTATATCCTAAATTGAAAGCCTCTAGTCTCTGTGCTGAGGACCCGTGGGTGAAGGAGTCTACATCGACATCCATACCAGCCATCTCTTGGATCCTATCATCTCCGATTGCAGATGCAGCACTCATTGCTTCTTCTATGTCACCTACGTCCAAATATCCTTTTTGTTGTACATAATAGGCAAATAAACCTGCGAAATAATCAGCTTGGAGTTCTTGAGCTACAGAGACTTTATTATATTCTTTTTCTGATAAGCTTTGTCTAAGCTCGCTAGTTTGTTTTATAATCCCTAGTTCATTTTGTACATGGTGGCCAACTTCGTGGGCTAAAACATAGGCTAGGGCAAAGTCACCACCGCCTCCAAATCTTTGTTTCAAGTCATTATAAAAAGAAACATCAAAATAAATTGTCTGATCAATAGGGCAATAAAATGGACCCATCCTAGATTGGGCTACTCCACATCCTGATTTTGTTGTTTCTTGGTAGAGGGTCATTTGTGGCTCATTGTAGGATAGGTTTTTTTCTCTAAATTTCTCATGCCAAACATCTTCTGTATCAGCCAGGATAACCGATAGGAAATCCTCCAAGGTTTCTCTTTCTTTAGAGACTTCTCTTGATTCTATTTGGGTATTGTGGTTGATCTGTTGATTGTTATTTGTTATCACGTCAGGGTCTACGCCTATAAAGTATAATATTAGCATCAAAACTAGGCCGCCGATTCCTCCGCCAACAAGGGCTGGGGCTTTTTTACCCTTATTTACATTAGAAGATCGCCTTCTATCTTCCCATTTCATCTATGCCTCCTTTATAATAAAAATTCTGCTGGATATTGTATAAATAAGTATAATTAAATTGAAGATTTATTAAAGTTTATTTATATTATAATTATAGTAAATATATGTAAAATGGGCAAGCTAAAGTTGGAAAGGTATTAAATTGATAGGATGTGTATGTAGATAGATTGAAAAAAATTAAAAATAGGCAAAAAAATGGAGCCGCTTCCCGGAATTGAACCGAGGACCTCTTCCTTACCATGGAAGCGCTCTACCTACTGAGCTAAAGCGGCACATTTATTATTATACAAGCTTAATTTTTTTTGTCAAGATATTTGTTTAATATTTAATATACCTATTTGACAATGTGTTTATCATTGTCTTTTTTATAGAAGATAAGTCAAAACAATGCATACATCAGTAAAAAATTTAAGTATATAATATTATTTACCTTTAGGTATAAATTATAGAAGAAAGTATTTATAAAATTTTATAGAATTTTTATTTAATCTATGGTATGATAATGTATATGAGTATATTAGGAGGATTAAATGAGCAAACAAACATTTGAAAGAAGCAAACCACATATTAATATTGGTACCATCGGCCACGTAGACCACGGTAAAACAACAACAACAGCAGCAATCACCCAAGCCCTAAACAAAAAATACGGTACAGGTGAATACATCGACTACGAACACATCGATAAAGCTCCAGAAGAAAGAGAACGTGGAATCACAATCAACACATCTGTAGTAGAATACGAAACACAAAAAAGACACTATGCCCACATAGATGCTCCAGGCCACGCTGACTACGTTAAAAACATGATCACAGGTGCAGCACAAATGGACGGTGCAATCATCGTAGTATCTGCAGCAGACGGTCCAATGCCACAAACAAGAGAACACATCCTACTAGCTAGACAGGTAGGAGTACCAAAAATAGCAGTATTCCTAAACAAAGAAGACCAAGTAGACGATGCAGAACTAATCGAATTAGTAGAAATGGAAGTAAGAGACCTACTAAACGAATACGAATTTGACGGCGACAACTGCCCAGTAGTAGTAGGATCAGCTCTAAAATCACTAGAAGAAGGCGGAGAAGGTCCATGGTCAGATAAAATTCTACAACTAATGGACGAAGTAGACGAATACTTCGACATCCCAGAAAGAGACAACGACCAACCATTCCTAATGCCAGTAGAAGACGTAATGACAATCTCAGGACGTGGTACAGTAGCAACAGGTAGAGTAGAAAGAGGAACCCTAAAAGTTGGCGAAACAGTAGAAATCGTAGGTCTAACAGAAAAAACATCTCAAGCCGTAGTAACAGGTGTAGAAATGTTCCACAAATCACTAGACCAAGCAGAATCAGGCGACAACGTAGGAGTACTACTAAGAGGAGTACAAAGAAACGAAATCTCAAGAGGACAAGTACTAGCAAAACCAGGTAGCGTACACCCACACACAGAATTCGAAGGTCAAGTATACGTACTAACCAAAGAAGAAGGTGGAAGACACACCCCATTCTTCTCAGGCTACAGACCACAATTCTTCTTCAGAACAACAGACGTTACAGGTGACATCCAACTAGAAGACGGAGTTGAAATGGTAATGCCAGGAGACAACGCAACATTCAAAATCACACTTCAAAAGCCAATCGCCCTAGAAGAAGGACTAAGATTTGCTGTTCGTGAAGGCGGTAGAACAGTTGCATCAGGAGTTGTTACAAAAATAGTAAAATAGTCTTTAATTTGGACTAATAGATTTAATAAATGAGATTTGTATCATAAATGTTTTTTTGTCCAAATCTTATGATAATCTCAATAAATAAATAAAAAGCGGGCCTGGGCTCGCTTTTTTGCATAGGAGTGTATATGTTTAAAAAGAAAACTTTCCTAGCTCTAATACTTTCCTTTATTTTTGTTTTTGCAGGATGTACAGAAAATAGAGGAGAAAAGAATTTTGATAAAAAAGTTCAAGAAACAAATACAGAAAAAAATATAGAATCTGAAATCAAAAAGAACAAAAAGGCAGAAAAAAAACCGATTGGCGTGCCTTATGAAATAGGGGTCACACCAGATGATTATAATATGGATTATGATACATCTAGACTTTTATCATTAGAAGATAAAAAGAGCAAGTATTACCCAAAAGATGGGGTCAGGGGTCTATATTTCAATACTGGATCTATAAATAATCCTGAAGTATATAATCGTATTGTTGGCCTAGTTGAAGATTCCAATCTAAACTCCCTTGTTATAGATGTCAAAGATGACTGGGGAAACATAACGGTCAATTTTGAAGATGATAACGAGGATATAGAATTTGCTAATACTAGGCTAATAGATGCAAAAAAACTTATAGACGATCTCCACTCCAGAGGAATCTATGTTATAGCAAGGATTACAAGTTTTAAGGACTCAATAATAACAAAAAAACACCCTGAATGGGGTTTTACAAAAAGTGATGGCACCTTGTGGGCCAATGGTCATGGTGAAGCCTTCATGAATCCCTTCCTTAGGGAGGTACAAGACTATATAATCTCTATAGCTAGGCATGCTGCAGAGGCTGGTTTTGATGAAATTCAGTTTGACTATGTAAGGTTTGCGGAAGGTTTCGAAACCTTTGGTGATAGTCTTGATTATTCTAGGGGAGATTATGGAAATTTGGCCATGGATGAAGGCGATAAGCGTGTTACCGCCATCACAGATTTTGTAAAAAGAGCCAGGGAATCCATAAGTGAATATGGTCTACCAATATCAGTCGATGTATTCGGCTATGCTCTCCAAGCGGGTAGGGCTAGTGGTATTGGTCAAGATTTTTCCGAAATCTCAAATCAGGCAGATATAATGTCTTCAATGATATATCCATCTCACTGGGGACCATGGTCCTTTGATATAGAAAAACCAGACCTAGAACCTTATGAATTAGTAAAGAGGTATTTGGAAGAGGAACAAAAAGTTTTTGATAGTCTAGAACACAAACCACAATCACGTCCATGGATCCAAGATTTTACAGCATCGTGGATAGGTGAGGGCAATTGGATGGTTTATGATGCAGATGCCGTCCAAGCACAAGTAGATGCTATATATAATTCAGGACAAAAAGAATATTTGATATGGAATGCCCTAAACCAATATTCTGAAGGTGTTGATTATTAATAAAAAAACTCTTATAAGCAAATCGTGGATTTTGCCTATAAGAGTTTTTTTATAGTCTATGTTTTTTTCTAAATTGTGATGGAGTTTCTCCAACTTTTTTCTTAAAAACTTGGTTGAAATATGACTGAGAATTAAAGCCTACCATATCAGAAATCTCCTCCATTGAGTGATTTGTAGAAATTAGCAGGTTTTTAGCTACTTCTATCCTCTTTAAAATTAGATACTCTATAGGAGTGATCCTATAAGATTGTTTAAATTCTGATATAAGATGAAATTTATTCATATAAGCCATAGTTGATAGGTCTTCTAGGGCTATATCTTCATGATAATTTGCATCCATATATGACTTTATATAATCGATTTGCCTATTTACTTTTTTATCATGCTTTATACTAATTTCATTTCTATATTTTCTCAAAAGATTGATTAGAAGTTCTGTAGCCTGGGCATTGGCCATAGATCTTGCAAATAAGTTATTGCTCTTATATTCGTTTACAATGCTCTCAAATATAGGCTCAAATTTTAGGGCCTTGTTTGAATTATCTATATGATAATAATTTATATTCTCAAACTCTTCTTTTTGGTTAACTCTTGTTATAGATATGCTCTCTATTCCAAAACCTATAGTTTTTATTCGGTCAGAATTTTCATCAAAAAATATGCTGTGGCCAATATTTGAATTGATGATTATCAAATCACCTTCGTTAAAGTCTATGACCTTACTCTCAATAGAATATCTTCCTGATCCTTGTAGGTGGTAATAAAAATATGTAAATGGGTGAAATTGTATCCTGCTATTATGTGCCTTGTCTAAGATATTCTTTTGAGCGTCCAAAATTTTTAGAGATATATTTGTTGGTTCATTGTCATTTATTGTTGATTTTTGATTTTCATTGTTCATATTTATCCTCTATTTTATATTATCCTTATAGAATTATTGTACAATTTATATAAAATTTGTCTATGCTATTCTTAATTAGCTAAAACCATCCTTTTAAATATAAGAATAGTATTTTATTATTTCAAAAAAAATTGCTTTTGTCAATATAAAATTGATAAAAATTTGAATAAAAGTATAATTTTTCTAGGTGATAAGATGAGATTGATATCAGATGATATGGTAAATCAAATAAAAGAAAACTCTGACATAGTAGATGTCATTGGCCAATATGTTGACCTAAAAAGAGCGGGATCATCTTTTAAAGGATTGTGTCCATTTCATAATGAGAAAACCCCATCTTTTACGGTTGACAGAAAGAAACAACTATTTCACTGTTTTGGATGTGGAGCAGGTGGTGATGTTGTTTCTTTTATAATGCAAAAAGAAGGATTGACCTATCCAGAAAGTTTGGAATACTTGGCCCATAGGGCCGGTATAAACCTCGTTTATGACAAAAATCCTATAAATAAAGAAAAAAATAATAGGTATTATCAAATAAACAAAGACATGATGATGTTCTTTTATAAAAATTTGCTTACAAGCAAAATTGCCCAGGATTATTTACTTAGTAGAGGATTAAAAAGCAATATTGTAAATACTTTTATGCTTGGTTTTGCCCAGGATTCTTGGGATGAGTGCCTAAACTTTGCCAAGTCCAAGGGCTATAAAGAAGACGAATTATTAGAATTAGGCCTTGTTTCAAGATCTAAAAATGGTCATTATTATGATAAATTTAGAAATAGGATAATTTTTCCTATAATTGATATCTATGGTAGGATTATAGGATTTGGTGGTAGGTCAATAGATAAGACCATGCCAAAGTACCTAAACTCTCCAGAATCAGATATTTTTAAAAAAAGATATAATCTTTATGGTTTGAATATTTTCAAAAGACAAAATAAAAGAGACCTGATTTTGGTAGAAGGTTATATGGATGTCATTGCCCTAAATAATAGTGGCATAGACATAGGTGTTGCAAGCCTCGGTACAGCTTTAACAATAGATCAGGCCAAACTTGCCAAAAGATATGCTGACAATATTTTTATTTGTTATGATTCTGATAATGCGGGTATAAAGGCTACAAACAAAGCTATAGATATTTTTTCAGAAGCAGATATAAAGGTAAATATCATCGAGCTTACTGAAGGGCTTGATCCAGATGAGTATATAAAAAAATATGGCAAAGATGGATTTGTAAAAAAAATCGAAGATGCCCAAGATATATATAATTATAGGTATAATAAAATATTAGACCAGTATTCAAGGGCAAATGACAATGAGAAATTTGACAAATTAAATTTATTTATAGAATTTTTAGGATCTATAAAGCAAGATTTAACCCGTGAAATTTTTATAAATAATGTTTCTAAACTTTTTGACATAGATAAGGCAACTTTAAAACAAGCCCTATCCAAGTATAATAGCAAACAGCAAAGAAAACTGGATTTTAAAAATAAAAAAACTACAAATACAATAATTGTCGAAGAGAAGAAGACAGATATCAATAGTATAGAATTAGAAATTTTAAGACTGATCTTTAATCAAATGAATGATTATAAAAAAGAAGCTGATTATTTTGATCAACTTCTGATAAATCCAAAAGTGAAAAATTTTAAGGATTTTTTAGTCGATAAAGATTTAACAAAGTTTGATAAAAACGATAAGGATTATGAATATATGCTCTCTTATGTCATGGATGATAAAAATCCAATAGACATTGGGGAGTTAAAAGATAAAGTTAGCCTATATGAAAGACTCGAAAAAATTAGGAAACTAAAAAATAAGGGTCAATAGTTAGTAAGGGGAGTTTTATGATCAGCGATGATAAAAAATTGCTAGAAGATGACGTTCTGAAGGAGATTATAGAGGAGTTTATATCTATCGGTGAATCTCAAGATGGAATGATAACATATGAACAAATATATAATTTTGATGATTATAAAAGCATAGAGGTAGATAGTCAGAAATATGTCTTGGCTATGATTGGAAAATCAGGCGTTGAGATTGTTGAAAGATCTGAGACAGACCTAGACAAAGATGACGAAGTAGAAGATGACATCGACGAGGAAGAAGATGAAGAAATAGATGAGGAAGAGCTTAAAAAAGAAATTGACTCCTCAGTAGATAGTTTTGCAGGTATAAAACTTGATGATCCTGTCAAAATGTATTTAAAGGAAATAGGCAAGGTTGACCTCCTAACAGCTACAGAAGAAATAATACTTGCTAGGAGGATGGAAGCTGGAGAAATAGCTAGCAAATCCCTTAATGGATACAAATTTTCCAAACAAAACAAAAATAAACTAGCTAATGATGTGTTTTTTGGTGACCTATCTAGGGTCCTAAAAATTGCAAACACAAAATTAAAGACAAAAGATAATTTGGATGAGCCTATAATTAAAGATCTTGATGGGCTTATAAATATGGGTTCTCTTTTTCAACAAGTTATGAATGAAGACCTAGACCAGGACCAACTAGACCAATTAAATGCCAAAATTATTATTTGTAATATAGCGCAAAACTCTGTTGAAGACGATGATTTGACAAAAAAGCAAGCAAATATCTTGTGCGATCTATTTGATTCTTTTGATCATATGCTTCAGATTATAGAAAATGATGAAGTGGTAAATATGGTATATGGATCCTTTAATGATTTGCTAGAAAAAGCTGCAAACAAAGACCTGATAAAGACAAATGATCAAATGATAATAGATAATCTTCTAAAGATTTCAGAACTTGCTAAAATAATAAAAAATAATAGATTGCTTTCAAGTGATGAAGAGGCATTTTTGGATTATTGTATAGAAAAAAGAGATCTTTCCTTGAAAATGCTTAACAAAGAAGAATTCACAGCAGAAGAACTCAAGCAGCTTAAGATTGAAATATTCAAATCTCAAAGGGCTAAGGAAAAACTTGCTGAAACAAATCTACGTTTGGTAGTATCTATTGCTAAAAAATATGTAGGCAGAGGTATGAGCTTTTTAGACCTTATCCAAGAGGGAAATATGGGTCTTATGAAAGCGGTAGACAAATACGATTATAATAGAGGTTTTAAATTTTCAACCTATGCTACTTGGTGGATAAGACAAGCTATCACTAGAGCTATTGCAGACCAAGCAAGAACTATAAGGATACCTGTACACATGGTTGAAACTATAAACAAGCTTGTTAGAGTCCAAAGACAATTAGTCCAAGATTTAGGTAGAGATCCATCAAATGAGGAGCTTGCTGATGCAATGGGCATAGAGATTGAAAAAGTATCTGAGATTAGAAAAATTGCCCAAGAGCCTGTAAGTTTAGAAACTCCAATCGGCGAAGAAGAAGATAGCCACTTAGGTGATTTTATAGAAGATAGTTCTGCTATAGATCCAGGAGAAGCTGCAAATTATACAATGCTAAAAGAACAGCTTAATGATGTTTTATCCTGCTTAGGGGCTAGGGAAAAAAGAGTTTTACAGCTCAGATTCGGTCTGATAGATGGGACTCCACGTACCCTAGAAGAAGTTGGTAAAGAGTTTGATGTAACCAGAGAGAGAATAAGACAAATAGAGGCCAAGGCCTTGAGAAAGTTAAAGGCTCCTAACAAGAGTGAGCCATTGAAAGATTTTTTATAAAATGGATGATAAAAAAAGATTATTAGATATTATTAGTATCTTAGATTATAATAAAAAAATTATAGATGTGGGGACCGATCATGGATTGGTTCCTTTATATTTGGCAAAAAACAAGATATCAAGTGATATAACAGCTACAGATATATCAGGGCCAAGCCTACAAAAGCTCATAGATAGGCTAGATGATGACCTAAGTGAAATAATAAAAACTAAAGTCACCGATGGTTTTATAGGCTTAGAAAAAGATCATAACCAAGTGGCAATAATTGCAGGTATGGGTGCAAATACAATTGTAGAGATAATAGACCAATCCTTGGATTTTGCAAAAAACTTAGATTACATGGTCTTAGCCTCAAATGTAAATACCAAAGAGCTGAGGACTTATCTAGTAGATCATGGTTTTTGGATAGAAAAAGATTTCTTATCTTATGAAAAAAACAAGTATTATGATATCATAAAAACTTCATATAAGGGAGAGTCAAAATTAGGCTTTGAAGAATATTTTTATGGGAAAACAGATATAGAAAATAGATCAGATATTCTTGATCAAAAACTTGCCATAGATAATAAAAAAAATAAAGATTTTTTAGAACAAATAAAGAAAAAATCTGATGACAAGAAAGCCATCCAGAGGATAGAAGAGAGACTAGAAGCTATTAGAAAGGTATATGAAAGATGGAAATTAGAGAGCTTATAAAAAAATTAGAGGAAAAATATCCTTTTGATCTACAAGAGGAATGGGACAACTCAGGACTCCAAGTAGGCAATCCAGAAAATGATCTCAAGGGCGTAGTCATTTCTCTAGACTTAGAAGAGGAAACTATAGATTTAGCTATAGAAAATAAGGTGAATTTGATAATAACCCACCATCCATATCTTTTTAATCCTACTAATTCAATCGATTTTAGGGATAGTTTTTACAATAGACTTCAAAAATGCATTAAAAACGACATCACAGTCTATGCCTTCCACACAAATTTAGATATAGCAGAGGGTGGAGTTAATGATAATTTGGCAAAAATACTTGGACTTGAGGAAGTAAGAAGTCTAGAAATCGGCAAAGACTTGGGTTTAGGAAGGTTTGGAAAAATAAAACCTACAAGTGCAAGTGAATTTTTAAGATTTGCTAAAGATAAGCTTGATGCGGAAAATATAATTGCCTATGGCGACATAGATAAAAAGATAGAAAAAATTGCCCTTTGTGGTGGAGCGGGAGCATCCCTGATAGAAGATGCTATAAGCCTATCCTGTGACCTTATTATCACAGGAGATGTAAAGTATCATGAAGCTATGGATCTTTCAAATAAGGGCATAATTATTGGTGATGTGGGACATTTTGCAAGTGAGGACCATATTATATATAAATTGAAAAAGGAAATAGAAGAAATTATAGGAGAAAAAGTATATACATTTTCTAAAACTGATTCATTTAGAAAGATATTTTGATTTTACTTTTTTTACAAAATGAGGTATCCTATTTCTTGGAGTAAACTAGATAATCGCGGGGCAAAGGCCACGAGGAAAGTCCGTGCACCACAGAGCAAGGATGCTTGATAACGTCAAGTAGGAGCGATCTTCAGGCAAGTGCAACAGAAAGTATACCGCCAAATTTTGGTAAGGTTGGAATGGTGAGGTAAGAGCTCACCAGCTGTCCTAGTGATAGGCAGGCTATGTAAACCCCATCCGGTGCAAGAACGAAATGGACAATAGGAGGCTTGCTCGGCCCGGTCCGGAAATGGTTGTTCGCTTGAGCTTATTAGCAATAATAAGCCTAGATAGATGATTATCCACGACAGAACACGGCTTATAGGTTTGCTCCTTACATAAATAAAACATTATTTACAATTTTGTTTAAAGAAATTACACTTTAGAAATTTTATTTAGTTATATTGGGAACTTTAAGAGGTATTCCAAATATAGATAAATAAAAATGACAAAAGTGTAATTTTTTTGTAACCAATTGTTGACTTTTTTGTAAGAAAGTTATAGAATATACTAAGATTTCAAATATAAGATTAAAAATATTAGTTTACAAATTATCAAGGAGTTTTAAATATGAGTAAAAAAAATATAGGAGCAGTAGTATCAGTTATAGCGGCATCTGCTGCAGTTGCTAGTGCATATGCTTCTACAGTTACTAATTTAGAAAGTGATAAGCATACAAATTCTTTAATATCAGAGGAGAACAAAGAAGTACAAACTTCTAATTCTTTCCTAAAATCTGAATATACAAAAGAAGTTAAAAATACAAAGATAGCTGGCCAAAACAATGATAGGGCCAAGGCTAATCAAGAAATTAAACAAGACGTCCTTATAGAAAAAACTGCAAAGAAAATTGCTGAACCAATTATAGTTGAAGCAAAAGAGAACGAAGAAGTAAAAGAAGAGCAAACACCTAAGGTTGAAGATACAAAATCAGATAAGATAGTTGCTTATGATGATACTGACTTAGACGAAGCCATCAGAAATGAAATAAAAGAAGATAAAAAAGAACTTACATATGCTAAGTCAGAAGAATCTTCTAGCAATGAAGTAGTTGAAAATAAAGAAGAAGTTGTTGTATCTGACAAATTTGTAAATACTGCTTATTTAAATATAAGATCTTCAAAAGATGATTCTAATAATAACAATATAGTTAGAACTATAAAAGCTGGTGATAAGCTGGTAGGCTATGTAGATGGTGATTGGTTCGTATCTAACGAAGGTTATACCAACATCAACTACTTATCAAATTCTTATCCTCAAGCCCTAGTAGATCAAGTTAATGCAGAAGAAGCCAAAAAAGCAAAGGCTGCAAGAAGAGCACAACTAATAGAACAACTAAAGGCTAAAAAAGCTAGACTTGCTGAATTAGAAGCGCAAGAAGCAAAAGCTGCCCAAGAAGAAGCTGCTAAAAAAGCTCAAGAAGCTAAGGCCGCTGAAGAAGCTAAAAAAGCTCAACAAGCTCAAGCTCAAAAATCAGTTTATTCATCTGGTTGGATAAGCACAGAAGGTCTCAATGTTAGAGATAGAGCTGTAGATGGCAATATCATTAACTCCCTATCCAAAGGTACATGGGTAGAAGGAAGCCTTGCAAATGGTTGGTTAGAAGTAAACCTAAATGGACAAAAAGGCTATATAAATGCATCATACTTATCTGCTACAGAAATTAGTAAAGATGTTGTAAAAGAAGCTGTTAGAAGTGCAGAAGCTGTTATAGAAGAATCTGCTAAACAACCTGTTCAAGCTAACAATAACGCTCAAGGAGCAGCAAGTGTTGCTAGTCAATTTACTGGCCTACCATATGTATGGGGTTCATCTGACCCTAATGTAGGATTTGACTGCTCAGGTCTAACATCTTATGCCTATAGACAAATAGGTGTCAGCTTGCCACATAGTTCTCAAGCACAATTTAACAATGGCTATGCAGTTGATATGAACAACCTACAAGCTGGAGACCTTGTATTCTTCTCATTTAATGGCGGATCTATTGACCACGTTGGTATCATGACAAGTTCTGATGGAACATTTATCCACGCATCTACACCAACAACTGGCGTTAGATATGACAATATTTTCAATGGTTCATTCCAAAGAAATTATAGGGGTGCAAGAAGAATATTCTAATTTATATATATTCGCCCAGGGCATTTGCCTTTGGGCGTTTTTTTGTGGAGAAAAAATGAAATTACTTAATACTATAGACTTAAAAAATCAAATAATTAATGAATTAAAAAATTATGATTTTGAAAATAAGATTATAATCTTATCAAAAAAACCTAGCCCTGAGGTAGACCAATATAAAAAAGCTATCATAAAAAGATGCGAAGATTTTTCTATAAAATATATAGATAAAATATTTAGTGATGAAAGCAATGAAGAGGTCTTATCCTTTATAAATAGCTTTGATAAGGAAGATGGCTTTATAATTTTATCGCCATTTGGTGATGAAAAAGACCTCGATATACTAAAAAAAGAAATCAAGTTAAAGGACCTAGATTCTTTTACCTACAAATCTCTAGGCCAGGCCATGGAAGGAATTTTTAATGGATTACCAGCGACAGCTCGCGCCATTGCACGATTTTTAGATACGATGTTTGAAACTTACAGGGGAAAAACTATAACTATAGCCAATGCCAGCAATATTATAGGAAAACCTCTAGCTGTCTACCTATCCTCTAGAGGTGCAAATATTAAAATCCTAAATTCATCTATCAAAAATCCTAAAACTACCATCAAAAACTCTGATATTTTTATATCGGCTATAGGCAAGGCAAATTATTATGATAAATCATATTTTAAGGACGACATGGTCCTTATAGATGTTGGAACTTCCTATATAAATGGTAAGATAGTAGGAGATATTGATATGGAATCTATTAAAGATATGGATCTTTCCTATCTAGCTCACAAGGATGGTATAGGATCTATAACAACAATTACATTAGTGGAAGGACTTAAATATTAATGCCAATCGTAAATAGTAATGAACAATTAGAAAAATATAATGATTTTGTAAGAAACTCAAAATATGCTAGACCAATGCAAGATACAAATTGGTCAAAAATAAAAAACAATTGGACTCATGACTTTGTCTATATAGAAGAAAATAAACAGATAATAGGAGCCATGTCTGTAATAGGTATAAAAAATACCAATGGCAAACACTTCTTATATGCTCCTAGAGGGCCTGTTTGTGACTTTAGGGATACTAAACTAGTAGAAAGACTTATAAAAGAAGCAGAGGCCCTAAAGGATAAATATGATGCCTTTTTACTAAGGATGGATCCTGAGATAAATTTTGATGAAAAATTGGTATATGACTATAGAAAGCTTGGATATGATTTTAGGTCAGTAGGGATAGATACTCATTTATTTACCCAACCAAGATATAACATGATCATAGACCTATCTTTAGCAGATGCGGACGAGATTTTTGAAACTTTTTCTTCTAAGGGTAGGTATAATGTTAGAAAATCGATTAGGTCAGGAATAAAAACCATAGAAAAAACAGATCAAGAAAGCTTAGATATTTTTTATGACCTAACAAAAATAATGGCCGAGAGACAAGAAATAGGACACAGACCAAAAGACTATTACCAAAGACTGGTTGACTATTTAGGAGCAAAAATATTTGTATCATATTTTGAGGATGAAGCTTTATCAGCATCACTACTTATACCTTATGGTCAAAAAGTTTATTACCTATATGCGGCTAGTTCAAATAGCCACAGAAACAAAATGCCAAATTACAATATGATTTGGGAAGAGATAAAATGGTGTGTGGATAATGGCTATAAGTATCTAGACTTAGGTGGAACCTTCTCTTTAGACAGCCAAGATGGCCTATACAGGTTTAAACAAGCATTTTGCTATCCGGATAAGTACTCAAATTTTATCGGCGAACTAGATGTAGTATATGATAGGGAAAAATACGAAGATTTTTTAATAACAAAATAAAAAAATAGAGTCTCCAAAAGGAGACTCTTTATTTGTCTAATTCTTTTACAATTCTAATAGCTTCTTCGTACTCTGGTAGGTCTGTATTTTGCTCTAGATATTGGACGTATCTTATTTTATTGTCAGAATCCACAACAAAAACTGACCTGTTTTGTAATTTTAGTTCTTTGATCAATGTTCCATACTTATTTGAAAAATCTCTTTTATTATAATCAGAAACAAATTTTATATTAGGCAATTTTCTTTTTTCTCTAAACCTAAGTTGACCAAAAGGTAGGTCATTTGAGATTGTAATAATAGAAATATTTTCTGAAAAAGACTCACTTGCTTTTTGAAACATCTTTGTTTGTAGTTCACAAACATCGGTATCTAATGATGGAACAACTGATAGGATTTTTATTTTTGATCCTTCCTCTTCATAAAAATTATAAGGGGATAGGTCTAAATTATCAGCCATAAAATTTGGTGCAGTATCACCAATCTTTAGGCAGTCACCCTCTACAATTATATCTACAGTACCAAATTTTCCTTTTCTAGTCATATAATTCTCCTTATTAAAGTCTTTTATATATTTTATGGTAAGAATTATTTTTAGCAATAAATATTAAAAAAATAATAAAATTATATTTATTGTAAAAAGGGGATAATGTGGTATAATTAGCTAGTATGAATAAATAAGGAGGCAAAATGGCTAATATAGTTTTACAAGCACAAAAAAGAGAAGCTACTGGCAAAAATAAAGTTAATAAATTAAGAGATCAAGAATTAATTCCTGCAGTAGTATATGCCAAAAATCAAGAAAATGTAAATGTTCAATTCACAGCTAGAGATTTTGAAAAAGTACTTAGACAAGCTGGAACATCTACAATAATTACATTAGATATTGATGGTGAGGGAAAAGACGTACTAATCAAGGATTTCCAAAGTCATCCATATAAAAACCAATTTTTGCACGTTGATTTTCAGGCAATAGACCAAAATGAATCAATTAGAGTTACAGTACCAGTTGTTCTTGTTGGTAGAGATGACCTAAAGGCAGATGCTGGAGTTCTAGTACAAAACCTAGAAACTGTAGAAGTAGAATGTCTACCAAGATACATTCCACAAACAGCAGATGTTGATGTAACAAACTTAGAAATAGGTGAAAACAAAACAGTTGCAGACCTTGATATATTTGCAAATGAAAATATCAACGTTCTTGAAGAGGAAGATGCTGTCATCTGCTCACTACAAGAAGTTTCTGAAGAAGAAATCATTGATGAAGAAGCACCAGAAGCAGATGCTGCTGATGTACCAACTGTTGATGAAACTGAAGAAGACGGAAACGACGAAGAATAAAATTAAAAGCCATTTGTCTTTTAGACGATGGTTTTTTTATTGTCTATTTTTAAATAAATTGTCCTCGACTAAAATTATTAAATTGTAGTATAATATAAACATGGACGGTAAATTTATAGTTTTTGAAGGACCAGATGGGTCCGGTAAAACAACAATCATAAACAAAGTAAAAGAAATACTAGATAGGAAATCCTACGAAGTAAGCTATTATAGGGAGCCAGGTGGGACAGATATTTCAGAGAAAATCAGGTCTATTATAATAGATAATGACAATATAGAGATGTCTGCCAGGACTGAGGCCTTATTATTTGCAGCATCAAGGGCACAACTTGTAGAAGAAAGAATAAAAAAAGACCTAGAAATGGGCAAAATCGTAATCTGTGACAGATTTGTCCTAAGTTCACTTTTGTACCAAGGACTTGGCAGAGGGCTAGGTATAGATGCAATAAAAACAATTAATGATTTTGCAACCCAAGGCTTAAAGCCAGATTTGACCTTGTTTTTTAATATAGACTACAAGACAGCTCTAGAAAGAAAAAGAATGAATTTCACTGCTGATAGGTTAGAAAGTGAAGATTTTTCTTTCCATAAAACAATATTTGATGGCTACATGCAAATGGCTGAAATATACAAGGATGAGATAATAAAAGTAGATGCTAGAAAATCAATAGAAGATTTAACTAGTGATGTTCTAGATATTATATACAATATAGTGGAGGACTGAGATGAAATTACTAATAGCAATAGTACAAGATGCAGATGTAAATTTTTTGGTTGATGCTTTAACCGAAGAAGGTCATAGAATTACAAAGTTATCAACAACAGGTGGATTTCTAAAAAAAGGAAATACAACTCTTTTAATCGGTGTAGAAGAAGAAAATCTTGATCAACTTCTTGCAATCATAGAAAATAACTGTAAAAAAAGAAACACAACCACAACAATCATAAATCCAACAGGAGAAAGCTCTATCATAAGCTCTACAGTTCCAATAGAGATAAGTGTAGGTGGAGCAACAATTTTTGTAATAGATGTTGAACAATATATTAGACTATGAGTATTTTAGAAAGGCAATTAGAAAATAAAAGCTTATCAAATGCTTATATAATAGAAGGCAGTGACCTAGAAAAGGTATTAGCTTATACTATTAGTTTTGGCGAAAAAATCTTTAAAAAATATGGTATTAACTTAGATCATAATATTAATCCTGATTTTCAGATAATCAACAAGGATTTTATTGATATAGGTACTATTAGATCATTAATCAAAGACATGGTCATTAGGCCTGAAAATTCAAGCTTAAAAATATACATTATTCACAATGCTTCCCAGCTTAGGACTGAGGCAGCTAACGCTATGCTAAAAAGTCTAGAAGAGCTTAAAGAATATGTCATTGTATTTTTTACAACTGATAATAGCTTATCGATCTTGCCAACTATTAGATCGAGATGTCAGGTTGTCAATATTAATACTTCAAAAAACGAAGACATATATAGCTTGCAAAAACTTTCAGAAATTATAGCCAAGGTATATCAAGGGGATTTGATTTCTTTTTATCAAAATAAAGACTTTCTTTTATCCTATGATGAAGATAAGTACCTCTTATTGGATAATATGATTAAAATTTTTAGTGACCTATTACTTTATAAAACTATGGATAAGAAAAGTGATCTTAGCTCATATGATTATGATCTTGAAAACCTAGCTGGTATGAGTATCAGATCTATAGAGGGTCTGATAGATAAGATTTCACTCATTTCTAGAGCCTTTATGACAAATATAAATCAAGAACTTAGTATAGAAAATATATTTTTTAATATATATAGAGAAGGTAGGATGAAATAATGGATGTAGTTGGAGTTAGATTTAAAAATGTAGGGAAAATATATTATTTTTCTTCAAATAATTTAGACTTAAACTATAAGGACAAAGTTATAGTAGAAAGCTCAGATGGCTATGAGCTAGCAGAAATAGCCCTGTCTAATATAAACATAGATAAGGAAAAATTTGATAAAGAATTATCTAAAATTATCAGAAAAGCTACATATGATGATATAAAAACAGTAGAGAACAACAAAGAAGATGCGAAAAAAGCTATGCAAATAGCCATCCAAAAGGCAAAAGAGCACAATCTTCAGATGAAAATGGTAGATTGTGAATATAGCTTTGATAGGTCTAAACTTACATTTTATTTTACAGCCAAAAATAGGGTTGATTTTAGGTCTTTGGTCAAAGATCTGGCCTTTATCTTTAGAAATAGGATAGAGCTAAGGCAAATTGGAGTCAGAGATCATGCAAAACTTAAAGAATTTCATGGCACCTGCGGACAAAAATCATGCTGCTCAAGGTTCTTATCAGAATTTTCACCTCTATCTATAAAAATGGCAAAAGATCAGGGGGTAACCCTAGATCCTTCAAAAATATCTGGTATATGCGGTAGACTTATGTGCTGCCTTAATTTTGAGGAAGAAACATACATAAAAGCTAGAAAGACCCTGCCAAAGATTGGAAATATTGTTCAAACAAGTGACGGTAGGGGCCAAGTTATAGCAAATGACTATGTCAAGGAAGTAAGCAAGGTTAGAGTCAGACTTGAAGATGATAGTGAAATAGAAGAATATTATACGATCGAAGAGATGGATAAAATCAGTTGATAATAATTATCAATATGAATAATTAATCAAAAATAACCCAATAAATAGAATAAAACATCAAAAAACTTGACAAATAATGTATAAAATTGTATACTTATCATATAATAAATATAGGAGGAAATTATGGCATATAAAATAGAAGCAAATACTTGCATTTCTTGTGGATCTTGTGAAGGTGAGTGCCCAGTAGGTGCAATCTCTCAAGGCGATGGTGCTTTCGAAATAGACGCTGATGCTTGCATCGATTGCGGATCTTGTTCAGCAGTTTGCCCAGTAGAAGCTATAGACCAAGAATAATTAAGTACATAAAAAAAGAAAGGCCCCGATTGGGGTCTTTTTTATTTTTGGAGCTAGAAACAGGATTTGAACCTGCAACCTTCGGTTTACGATACCGCTACTCTACCATTGAGTTATTCTAGCCTATGATTTTATTTTACCCTAATTTTAATTTTTATTAATTATTTTTATTGTTAAAATGATATAAATTGATATAATTAATATCATGGAGCGGTTATGGACTACACTTATATATTAAATCAAATAAACAATTTAATAAGGAATGACAATAATTTTTTGCTAGTGGGTCTTGGTGTAATATTTTTGATTTTGATTTTTATCATATCAAGGACTTTTAGAAAAAGCGGTCTATTTTTATTGGCCTTCACTTTTTTGGCTGATTTTACCATAAAAAAATTGCCTTTTAATATATATGGATTTTACCCAATCGTCTATAAGGTTGTGACTGGTATGTATATAGCAGGATTTTTAAACTTCCTAATTAGGGTTATATTTATGATAAAAAATGCTAATAAGAAAGAAAAAGAGGATGGAAAATTAAAAAGCTTTTTCAAATTCACCGGCATTAGGCCCTTTTTTATTATGCTAGTTATTAATGTCTTAGACTTTAATTCTTATATACCAGAGAATATAAAAAATGTCCTTACGAGTTTGTCGTTTTTGTATATGGCCTTTAAAACTTTATATTCTACATATGTATTCCTAACTAGCAAGGATAAGCTAGTTATAGACGATAAAATGAATTTTGATGATATAGATGCATATCTCTATGACTTGGAAAATCCTAAAAATAAAAATAGGAAAAGAATGAAGGTAGAAGACATAGATAGTGATGATGATATGAAGATATTTACAGAAGAGGATAAAAACCTTTATACAAAGCCAATATCAATATCAGAAATAAATAATGACAAAAAGAAAGAAGAGATCATAAAAGATATAGAAGAAGACTTATCAAATACAGATATGATGGATATGATCCTAGATAAACAAAGGTCAAAATCTACGACTATTAGGTTGACTAATCTAAAATCTCATGATCTTAGCTCATATACAAGCAAGAAAGCAAAATTTATGCTGGTGGAGTCAGATGAGTACAAAGTTGACTTGGAGTTTGAAAATATCAATGATTATGACTATGGCAGATTTATAGATCTTTTGATTAAATATTCAAAAGATAAAGAGGCATATAAGTTTGAACTTATTGTCTCACCTGATGATAGAAAGGATTTTAAAATTATGTTTTTTGACCCAAGTGAAATTTTTGATATAAAAAACGAGAAAAATCAGAATATCGGTGGTAAGTTAATATCTATGAATTTCCCAAAATATAAGATCAATTTTGTGAAGGATAATTACTGATATGTGTGAATCACTCAATAGTTTTTGGTATAAGGATAGGAGTTTTTTAAAGTCAAGTCATCTAAAAATTATCGCTTGTTTAGCTATGTTTTTAAGCCACTTGGCCCAAGGCTCACTTATTTATAATCTAGGATATACAAAAACAGCAGACTTATTCATGCTTATAGGGCGTATTTCTATGCCCTTATTTTCTTTTATGGTCTGCCAAGGGATGTCTCTGAGCAGGGATAAAAAATCTTATATAAAAAGGCTATTTATCTTTGCTTTGATTTCAGAAATACCCTATGATTTGTCATTTAGAGGGAATTTTCTCGATTTTTATAGTCAAAATGTAATATTTACATTATTTTTAGGATCCTTGTTGATTTATACATGGCAGTATCTTGATGAGAAAAATATTAATTCATATATTAATATATTTATAAAATTTCTTATCTTTTGGATAATTGCCTATATTTCCATAATAACCAGGACTGATTATGATTTTAAGGGAATTATAGCTATAAGTCTCTTGTACTTAGCTAGAAAAAATAGGTACCTAACTGCTTTGGCAATACTTGTTAGTTTTTATTTTTCAGCCTATGTAAGTGGTCATGAACTTTATATACCATTTATGGTATATTTATCTATACCCTTTGTTCTTTTATATAATGGACAAAAAGGATCCTACTCAAAATGGGGATTTTATATATTTTATCCAGGTCACTTGTTACTTATTTATTTGTTAAATACAATTTTGTTTTAAGGAAAATATGAATATTATAGAAAATTTATCAAAAGAATTAAATATTAATGAAGAAAGAATAGAAAATGTTGTAAAACTCCTAGATGAGGGATCGACTGTAGCTTTTATAGCTAGGTATAGGAAGGAAGCTACTGGCAACCTCACCGATGTTGAGATAAGAGAGATTGAAAAAAATCTAGGAAGACTTAGAAATATAGAAAAGAGACAAGAGGAGATCATAAAGCTAATTGACGAAAAGGGCCAATTGACAGATGAGCTTAGAGAAGAGATTTTAGCTAGCTCTTCCCTAACAATCCTAGAGGATATCTATGCTCCTTATAAGTCAAGAAGAAAAACAAGGGCAGATATAGCTAGGGAATTTGGCTTAGAAGAATTTTTGAATAATCTCCTTAGTCAAATATCTAGCGAAGAAGAAGCGATGGAGCTTGCCAAGTCTTACTTTGCAGAGGGCCTAGAAGATGAAAAGGAAGTTATAGCAAAATCTCTTGATATATTGGCAGAAGATATTGCCAATACAATTGATGCTAGAAATATAATTAGGCGTGATGGACTTATGCGTGCCTCCTTGATTACTAGTTTAAAGGCAGAAGAAGACAGCCTCTATGAGCCCTACCATGATTTTTCGAAAAAACTTAAAGACCTAAAGTCATTCCAAATTTTGGCTATAAATAGGGCAGAAAAAGAAGATGTCCTAAGTGTCAAAATAGAATTTTCTGATGCCTATAATAAAAACTTGATCTACAAACTTGTAAGTATGGACAGGGATTTTAATCCATATCAAAAATCCTTGGTAGAAATGACAATAGATGATGCCTACAAGAGGCTAATGTTACCTTCTATTAGCACTGAGCTTAGGAATAAACTTACAGAAGAGGCAAGTGATGAATCGATCAGGGTTTTTGGCAATAACCTAAAACCATATCTCCTTCAAAGACCAATAAAGGGCAGGGTTGTTATGGGAATGGATCCTGGTTTTAGAACGGGCTGCAAGGTAGCAGTTGTAGATGAAAATGGCAAGTTTTTGGATTCAACAGTTATATATCCAGTAGAGCCCCATAACAAAGAAAGGGAGTCTATAGAAAAGCTAAAAAAGCTAATTGAAAAATATAAGGTTAGCCTAATAGCTTTGGGAAATGCCACAGCAAGTAGGGAAACAGAACTTGTAGTTGACAAACTTATAAAAGAGGTTGATGGCGTATCCTATGCTATAGTCAATGAAGCAGGAGCTAGTGTTTATTCAGCATCAAAGCTTGGGGAGGAGGAGTTTCCTGATTTGGATGTCACTATTAGAGGTGCCATATCAATGGCAAGAAGACTCCAAGACCCGATGGCAGAGCTTGTAAAAATCGAGCCTAAACATATAGGGGTTGGCCAATACCAACATGACCTAGATAGTAAAAAAATGGATGAAGAGTTAGCCAAGGTTGTAGAAGATGCTGTAAATGAAGTAGGAGTTACAATTAATAATGCATCTTACAAGCTTTTATCTTATGTTTCTGGTCTAAACCAAAATCTAGCCAAAAGGATAGAAGAAGATTTTAAGGATGGTAAGATAAAGTATAGGAAAGACCTTTTAGAAGTAAAGGGTTTGGGAGCAAAAACTTACCAACTTGCAGCTGGATTTTTAAGATTTCCTGATTCACCAGAAATCCTTGACAACACAGGTGTCCACCCAGAATCCTACAAGATTGCAGAAAAAATTGCTAATTTGGACTTAGACAATCTTGATATAGAAAATCTGGCAGAAGAGCTTGATGTGGGCCTTCCAACCTTAAAAGATATAATATCAGAGCTTAAAAAGCCTGGTAGGGATCCTAGAGATGATAATCCTGAGGTTTTGACTAAAAAAGAGATTATGGGAATTGATGATCTAGAAATAGGTACCATTCTAAAGGGCAAGGTTAGGAATATAACTGACTTTGGTGCCTTTGTTGATATAGGGGTCGGGACTGATGGCCTAGTTCACATATCAGAGATGGCTGATAAGTTTGTAAAAAATCCCCACGATGTCCTTACAAATTCACAGATTGTTACAGTTAGAGTTATAGAAATTGATAAGAAAAAAGAAAGAATTGGTCTTTCTATGAGGAGTGTTAAATAATGAGATTATCAAAATATTATATGCCAACCTTGAGAGAAGATCCGGTTGATGCAGAAACAGCTAGTCACAAATTGCTTTTAAGGGCTGCCTTCATTAGGCGCCAAGCCTCGGGAGTATATTCATTTTTACCCCTAGGCAAAAGAGTTATAAATAAAATCGAGGATTTAGTCAGATATGCTATGGATAGCCACGATGCTATAGAAGTATCTACTTCTATTCTCCAACCTAGGGAAATCTGGGAGGCTTCAGGTAGGTGGGCGACTTTTGGACCAGAGATGTTTAAGCTTAAAGATAGGCATGACAGGGAATATGCCCTAGGGCCAACAGCCGAGGAGTCTTTTGTAGATCTTATAAAAGATGAGCTAAATTCTTATAAGCAATTGCCACTTAATATCTATCAGATAGTTGATAAGTTTAGAGATGAAAAAAGACCTAGATTTGGTATAAATAGGTCCAGGGATTTTTTGATGAAAGATGCCTATACCTTTGACCAAGACCAAGAGGGCCTAGAAAAATCCTACCAAAATATGTGGGATGCCTATGAATTTGTTTTTGACAATCTAGATCTTGACTACAAGATAGTTGAGGGTGATACAGGAGCTATGGGTGGTAGAAAAAGCCACGAATTTATAGCTCTATCTGAAAGTGGTGAGGGTGTGATCCTCTTTACTGACAAGGCTGATGATGCCTTTACAGATGAAAAAGCAAGAATAAAAATAGATCCAATAATAGAAGATGAAAAAGAATTGGCCTTGGTAGAAACTCCAGGAGCCAAAACAATAGAAGAAGTTTCAGACTTCCTTGACCAAAGCCCTAATAAATGTGCAAAAGCTATAGATTTGTTAGTAGAAGGTGAGCCAGTCTTTGTATTTATCCCAGGCGATAGAGAACTAAATATGGCCAAGCTTATATCTTATCTAAAAGTTCCAGAGCATGAAATTCAAATGTTAGATGATGATTCTATTCTAGAAAAATCTGGCACAGTTGCTGGTTTTACAGGACCTATAGGTATAGAAAATGCTAGGATAATCATTGATAAGAGTCTAACACAGACAAATAATCTTGTAATAGGTGCAAACAAAAAAGATCACCACTATATAAATGCAAATTATGGTAGAGATTTTGAGGGCGAGATTGCGGAAGACTTGATCCTAGCCAAAGAAGGTGATCAAGCCTATGATGGATCTGGGGCTTATAAGGCAGCTAGGGGTATAGAAGTAGGAAATATTTTCCAACTCGGTACAAAATATTCAGAATCCATCGGAGCAAATTTCCTTGACCAAAATGGCGTTTCAAAACCATTTATAATGGGATCTTATGGAATAGGAATTTCTAGGTCTGTATCTGCTATTGTAGAACAACACCACGATGATAAGGGTATAATCTGGCCTACTCGTATCGCACCATACCATGTTATTATAACAATGATAAATCCAAATAATGAAGAGCAAAAAAATCTTGCAGAAGACATCTATAAAAAATTAAAAGATAAAAATATAGATGTTTTGTTAGATGATAGAAAAGAAAGACCAGGGGTTAAATTTAACGACAGAGACCTAATCGGTATTCCTTATAGGCTTACTGTGGGTAAAGATGCGGGAGAAAACATCGTAGAATACTCAACTAGAAAAGAAATGGTCAATGAAAAGATATCTGCTGATGAGGCTTTCGATTTGTTGGTTGAAAATATAAATAAAGATTTAACAAACAAGTAAAAAAGGGTATTATATAGGTATAGGGAATTATAAAGGAGTAAATATGTTAGTAAACGCAAAAGAAATGTTAGACTTAGCTTATGAAAAAGGATATGCAATTGGTCATTTCAATACCAATAACCTAGAATGGACAAAGGCAATCCTACAAGCAGCAGAAGAAGAAAACACAGCTGTAATTATAGCTTCAAGTGAAGGAGCAGCAAAATATATGGGAGGGTACAAAGTTGTAGCAGACCTTGTAATAAACCTTCATGATTCACTAAACATCACAGTCCCAGTAGCAATTCACTTAGACCATGGTTCTTATGAAGGAGCCAAGGCTTGTATAGAAGCAGGATTTACATCTGTAATGTTTGATGGTTCACATTTCCCAATAGAAGAAAACCTAGAAAAAACAAAAGAAATAGTAGAATTAGCCCACGCTAAAGGCATCTCTGTAGAAGGAGAAGTTGGTGGTATAGGTGGAGAAGAAGATGGTGTTACATCTGCTGGAGAGCTTGCAGATGTCGAAGAGTGCAAAAATCTTGCAGCTTGTGGTATAGACTTCTTGGCAGCAGGTATTGGAAATATCCATGGTGTATATCCAGCTGACTGGAAGGGTCTAAATTTTGATAGACTACAAGAAATCTCAGATGCTGTAAAAATGCCAATAGTATTACACGGTGGTACAGGTATCCCATCTGACCAAATCAAAAAAGCAATCAGCCTTGGCGTATCAAAAATAAACGTAAATACTGAATGTCAAATAGAGTTTGCTAAAGCCACAAGAGCCTATATAGAAGCCGGCAAAGACCAAGAAGGTAAGGGATTTGACCCAAGAAAACTATTAGCTCCTGGCACTGAGGCAATAGTAAACATAGTAAAAGAAAAAATAGAAATGTTCGGTGGCGTTGATAGCGCTAAGAACCAATAAAATTAAAGGGGCCTAGGGCCCTTTTTCTTATTAAAATTATGGATAATTTAAAAGATAAAAAATTGGTTGATCTTAGAGAGATTGCAAAAGATTTAGGTATAGGATCTGTAAGCAAATATAGGAAAGATGAACTGATAAAATTAATAGAAGAAGAAAATAATAATAAAGATGAAGAGACTAAAGAGTCTAGAGAAAACGACCTAGGTGCAAAATTTGACTGTGATGGTATTCTAGAGATACTTCCTGATGGCTTTGGATTTTTAAGGACAGAAATGTACCAAAGTGGTGATGATGATATCTATGTACCACCAAAACAAATCAAAATGTTTAGACTAAAGACAGGAGACTTTATAGAAGGAATTGCCAGGGAAAAACACGACAAGGACAAGTTTTCTCCTTTAATTTTTGTTTCTAGCGTAAATGGAATAAAACCTGGAGATGCATTCAACAGACCTCCATTTGAGGAATTGACACCTATCTATCCTGACACTAGGATAAATATAGAAACTGAACCATATAGGATTTCTGGTAGGATTATAGACATTATAAGCCCAATTGGTAGGGGCCAGAGAGGTCTTATAGTTTCCCAGCCAAAGGCCGGAAAGACCACAATGATAAAAGAAATTGCCAGAAGTCTAGAAAAAAACTATGATGATCTAAAAGTTATAGTTTTACTAATAGATGAAAGACCAGAAGAAGTTACTGATTTTATAAGATTTGTAAACGAATATAGGGATCCAAACAATATATTGATGAGGACAGAAGTAGCTGCATCTACCTTTGATATGCCGCCTCAAAACCATATAGATATAGCAGAAATGGTTCTAGAAAGGGCAAAAAGATTTGTAGAAGAAAAAAAGAATGTAGTTATTCTTTTAGATTCTATAACAAGGCTTGCAAGGGCCTATAACATTATGACTCCACAATCAGGTAGGACCCTATCAGGTGGTCTTGACCCCCTAGCCCTAGTCGGTCCAAAACAATTTTTTGGTGCAGCTAGAAATATAGAAAATGGTGGTTCTCTTACTATACTTGCAACTGCCCTTGTAGATACAGGATCAAGAATGGATGATATGATTTTTGAAGAGTTTAAGGGTACAGGCAATATGGAAATCCACCTAGATAGACGTTTATCAAATAGGAGAATATTCCCAGCTATAAATATAGAAAAATCATCAACAAGACGTGATGACCTGCTTTTAAGCAAAGATGAACTTGATGCAGTTTATAAACTAAGAAATTCTGACCTTAATACAACAGAGTCAATTGTAGAGCTTATTGATTTGATGAAAAAAACAAAATCCAATCAGCAATTTGTAGAACTTATCAATTCCTCTCTCAAATGACTTGAATAAAACAAAAAGACCTGGTACAATATTTAGTGCTTATTGAAATGGAAAATAGAGGTGAATTATGAATAAAGAATTACATCCAGAATATCACCAAGCTAAGGTAACTTGCGTTTCTTGCGGAAACGAATTTACAGTAGGTTCAACAGAAGAAGAAATCAAAGTAGAAGTATGCAGCAATTGCCATCCATTCTATTCTGGTAAACAAAGAACTGCTGAACGTGGTGGTAAGGTAGAAAGATTTAACAAGAAATACGGTAGAAAATAGTAGTAGGAAATATAAGGTAAGGCTCTCTACACCTAAAGGATATAAATATCTAGTTTTATAGAAGGTTTATATCTTAGGGTAAGAAAACTTACCTTATTTTTGTGTATAATAATGAAAATATCAGAATTTTTAAAAATTGATTACGATACGACTGTCACAGCTCTTTCATATATTTTAGGGAAAAATAAATCATTCATACTTTTAAATACAGATTTAGATTTGGATGAAGAGATTTCTGATAGATTAAATGATATAATAGAAAAGAGAAAGAAAAATTATCCCTTACAATATGCCATAGGTTTTTGGCAGTTTTACAATTTAGAATTGAAAGTAGACCCTAGGGCTCTTATACCAAGGTTTGAAACTGAGATAGTAGTTGATTATTTGATAAAAGCGAATATCAAAAAAGATAAGATTTTAGATATAGGTACTGGATCGGGTGCTATAGCCTTATCCTTGGCGGCTAATTTGGAAAATTCTTGTGTTTTAGGATCAGATATAGAAGAAAATGCCCTTAGTTTAGCAAGAGAAAATAAAAAAAGACTAGGGATCGAAAATGTAGACTTTATAAGATCGGATCTTTTTGATAAGATAGATGGGAAATTTGACCTTATTATATCAAATCCTCCTTATATAAATAAAAAAGATTATGAAAATTTGGATAAAATTCTCTACTATGAACCAAAATCTGCTCTTTATGGTGGAGAAGATGGACTTGATTTTTACAGGAAAATCATAGACCAAGCAGAAGATTATCTGAAAGAAAATGGACATCTTGCTTTTGAAATAGGTTATGATCAAAAAGATATCATTAATGACCTACTTATAAATAAGGGATATAAAAATATTATAAATATAAAAGATTTTAATGACTTTGATAGGTTTATTATTGCACAGAAAGGATAGGATATGTTTGAAAATTTAGAACATGTTAGAGAAAATTATAAACAGCTTGAATTAAAGCTTGCTGATCCTGCTGTTTTGGCAGATATGGACCAGTTTAGAAAAATATCTAAAGAGTATAACTCTTTAAAGCCAGTGGTAGAAAAATATGAGCAAATCCTAGCGGCAGAAAACACCATAGCAGAAAATGGAGAATTGATAAATGAAGCTGATGACCAAGATATGATCGATATGCTCAAAGAAGAGATTGATGAAAATAAGAAAAACTTAGAAAAATACAAGGATGAGATGCAAATCCTCCTTATACCAAAAGATCCTAATGATGAAAGGGATGTTATAGTGGAAATCAGACCAGGAGCTGGAGGAGACGAAGCTGGACTTTTTGCTGGTGACCTTTATAGGATGTATAACATGTACGCTGATAAGGCTGGTTTTAAAACAGAGGATATTGAAGTTAACACCCAAGGTGTTGGTGGTATAAAAGATGCTACCTTTGTCGTAAGAGGTGAGGGAGCCTATTCTAAATTGAAATATGAATCAGGAGTTCACAGGGTCCAAAGAGTCCCAGAGACAGAATCTGGTGGTAGAATCCATACATCAACAGCCACAGTAGCAGTTTTGCCAGAAGTTGATGAAGTTGAGCTACACATAGATCCAAATGATATCAGGGTCGATGTTTATAGGTCAAGTGGTAATGGTGGTCAGTCCGTAAACACAACAGACTCAGCTGTAAGGCTTACCCACATTCCTACAGGTCTTGTAGTAGCTATCCAAGATGAAAAATCTCAAATTAAAAATAAAGAAAAAGCAATGAGGGTCCTCAGAGCTAGACTTTACGAATTAGAAGAAGAAAAAAGAAATAAAGAAATAGCTGATAATAGAAAAAGCCAGGTAGGAACAGGTGATAGGTCAGAACGTATCAGGACCTATAACTTCCCACAAGGCAGGATAACTGACCATAGGATAAATAAAACAGTTTACCAACTAGATGACTTTTTAAATGGTGATATAGAAGATATGATCAATTCACTAATAGCAGAAGATCAGACTAGAAAATTAGAAAAAATAGGTGAGGAAGAATAGTTGTTTGATTTTTTTCTTAAAAGATTTGTAAAAGATCATGAAAATATTTCTAATCCAGATGTTAGGTTAAATATAATTGGCCTTTCATCTTTGATGGGTATTGTCATGAATGTCCTCTTATTTTTATCAAAACTTATAATAGGACTCTATATAAATTCTACAGCTATCTTAAATGATGCTTTCAACAATTTATCTGATTCATTAGTTTCTATTATGGCCTATATAGGATCGAAATTTTCAAAAAAACCTGCTGACGATGAACATCCTTTTGGCCATGGTAGGGTAGAATATGTGGCCTCACTATTAGTTTCTATATTGATAATTTATGTTGGGGTTAGGTTATTTATAAATTCGGCAAAAAGTTTTGATCAAAAAAATTTGGTTAGCTTTAGCTTTTTGAGTTTTATAATTTTGCTTCTTGGTATATTTGTTAAGTTATATATTTATATACTAAATAAATATTTGTATAAAACCCTGGAATCAGACCTAAACCAAGGTGTTATGATAGATGCCAGAAATGATATAATATCAACAAGTGCAATTATACTTGCAGTATTTCTAGGCAAGTTTGTTTCTTTTAACATAGATGCTGCCATGGGTATAGTTGTGGCTTATTTTGTAATCAAGCCTGGTATAGAGTTATTTAATGAAACAGTCAAATACCTTTTGGGAGAAAGGATAGATAGGGATATAGAAAAAAAGATAAGAAAAATTCTTCTATCAGGAAAATATATCAGAGGTTACCATCATTTGGATATCCACCAATATGGGAGAAGTCATATTGGAGGATCTTGTCATGTCGAGGTCCCAGGCAATCTCACAGTTTATGAGCTTCACAAAGAAATCGATAGGGTTGAAAAAGAAATAAGAAGACAAACAGGTGTGATTCTAACACTTCACGCAGATCCAACCTATAATATCTTAGATAAAGAAGGTTAAATGAAAACAAGTGTAGAAAAAATTGATAGAAAAAATATAAATAGAGATATAATTAATAAGGCAGCAAGAATAATAAATGAGGGAAATCTTGTTGCCTTTCCTACAGAAACAGTATATGGATTGGGAGCTGATGGTCTAAATAACGAGGCTTGTCTTAAAATTTTTAAGGCAAAGGGTAGACCTGCCGACAATCCCCTCATACTTCATATATCAGATATCAAAATGCTTGATAAGCTTGTAGTAAGTATAAATGAAGATTATAAAAAAATATTTGATCTTTGGCCAGGACCCCTTACCTGTATTTTCAAAAAGTCCGATATTATACCAGACGCTGTGACAGCAGGAGGAGATACCGTTGCTATTAGGTTCCCGTCAGATGATATAGCAAGAGAGCTTATTAGCACGTCAAATACTCCAATAGCAGCCCCATCTGCTAATATATCTGGTAGGCCATCGCCTACAAAGGCGACCGATGTCCTATTTGATATGGACGGGATAATCCCACTTATAATAGATGGAGGCGAGTCTAATATAGGTATAGAATCTACAGTTATAGACTTATCAGAAGATGTACCTGTAATCCTTAGGCCGGGATTTTATACTTATGAGTTTATAAAAGAAATTCTAGATAATGTAAGGCTTGATGATTCCCTAGTAGATTCCTCAGTTATTCCAAAGTCACCAGGTCAAAAGTACAAACACTACGCCCCAAAGGCAAAATTGAGGGTTTTTGTAGGTGAAAATGCTGGGAAATATTTAGAAAAACTTGCTAAATCATATACAGATGATGGTTTGAAGGTTGGAATACTAGCCTTTGATGATGATAAAGAAAAGTTTGATGATTATTTATATATGAGCCTAGGTGATAGAAATGACCTAAAAACAATGAGTCATGTCTTATTTTCGTCACTTAGACAAATGGATAAACATAAAGTAGATATAATTCTTGCCGAGGGTGTAAAAGAAATTCAGCTAGGTAAGAGTATAATGAATAGGATGAAGAAAGCAGCAGCAAACGACGTTAATTTTATATAGGAGATAAATATGGAAAATGTAAAAGTATTAGACCATCCGGTAATAAAGCACAAAATTTCTATTTTGAGAGATGTAAACACAGGATCTAATGAGTTTAGATCTCTTGTTACAGAGATAGCGATGATGTTAGCTTATGAGGCTACAACAGATTTAGAGCTTGAGGAGTATGAAGTAGAGACTCCTGTAGCTAAAACAATTGGTTACAGACTTACAGGCAAAAAAATTGGTATAGTTCCAATCCTAAGAGCAGGATTGGGCATGGTTGACGGTGTTCTAGAAGTTTTACCAGCAGCTAAAATAGGCCACATAGGCATGTATAGAAACGAAGAAACATTGATGCCAGTAGAATACTATTGCAAACTTCCTAGTGATGTAGAAAATAGAGATATATTAGTAATAGATCCAATGCTTGCAACAGGTGGATCAGCTTGTGATGCTATAGAAAAACTGAAAGAATATGGATGCAAATCTATCAAACTTCTAAGCATTATAGCAGCTCCAGAGGCTTTTGAAAAATTGAATAAAGAACACCCTGATGTAAAAATATATATAGCACAATTAGATGAAAAACTTAATGAAAACGGGTATATCGTCCCTGGCTTAGGTGATGCTGGCGATAGGTTGTTTGGTACAAAGTAAGGATTTAAAATGGATAAAAAAGAAATTTTACTTATAAACTCAAATGGTCCTCTAAAAGGTGAGGTCAATATTTCAGGAGCTAAAAACTCAGCCTTGCCAATACTTGCCGCTTGCGTTTTGGGTACAGAAGAGATTATCCTAGATGGAGTTCCAGAATTAAAAGATGTTGAGATAATGATAGCAGTTCTTAGACACCTAGGAAGTAAGATCGAATATATAGATGATAATACTCTAAGTATAGATTCGTCTGGGATAAATACTTGCGAGACTCCTTATGAACTTATGGATAAAATGAGAGCATCTTTTGTTGTTATGGGTCCACTTTTATCAAGATTTCATTCTGCCTATACAAAGGCTCCAGGTGGTTGCAATATAGGTTCTAGACCAGTAGACCTCCACCTAAAAGGTTTCGAAGCCCTAGGTGCAGTAAATAAAATTAATGATGATGAGATAGCCATAGAAGCTAAAGATGGGTTAGTAGGTACTGAAATATATATAGATTTCCCATCAGTAGGAGCTACACAAAATATTATGATGGCAGCAACCCTAGCTAAAGGAAAGACTATTCTAGAAAATGCTGCAAAAGAACCAGAAATTGTAGATTTGGCTTCATTTTTATCAAAAATGGGTGCTAATATAAAAGGAGCAGGTACATCCACAATTATAATAGAGGGTGTAGAAAAACTTACTGGTACTAGACACACCATTATCCCTGATAGGATAGAGGCAGCAACATATATGACCGCAGCAGCAATGACTAGGGGCGAGGTCTTGATAAACAATGTTATCGGTTCTCATATAAGACCAGTTATAGCAAAACTTGTAGAGATGGGGGTAGAGGTCGAGGAAATAGAGGATGAAGATAAAATTATCGTCAGAGCAGTTAATGACCTCAAGGCGACTAATATACAAACTCTTCCATATCCAGGATTCCCAACTGATGCCCAGGCCCAATTTATGGCCCTTATGACAGTTTGCCAAGGTGAAAGCAGGATCCAAGAAACTGTTTTTGAAAATAGGTTTATGCATGTCAAAGAACTACAAAAAATGGGAGCTGTAATTGCAACATCAGGCAATAGGGCGACCATTGCAGGAGTTAAAAATCTCCATGGTGCAGATGTCAAGGCGACAGACCTAAGGGCAGGTGCTGCTCTTGTAATGGCGGGTCTTGTAGCAGAAGGTACAACTAGGGTTTTTGATATCTACCACATAGATAGGGGATATTCAAACCTTGTTGAAAAACTTAGCGGACTAGGCGCTGATATAAAGAGAGTAACGGTAGATAAATAATGAAAATAGAAGGCATAGTTTCCAAGATACGATATAGAAATGAAGAAAATGGTTATTGTGTAATGACCCTTAGGACCTCTGATTCTGATATTAGTATCGTTGGTACTATGCCTTTTTTTGATGAAGGTGACAGGGTTGAGGTCCAGGGAGATTTTACCTACCATGATAAATACGGTGAGCAGATAAATGTCCAAAAAATAAGGTTAAAAAAACCGTCGGATAAGGACTCTATTATAAAATACCTTTCTAGTGGCAATATCAGAGGGGTTGGCAAAAAAACTGCAGAGGCAATTTATGATAGGTTTGGCAATGAATCATTAGATATAATCTATAAAAATCCAGAAAAGCTCCTAGAAATAGAGGGAATAGGAAAGAAGAAATTAGAAGATATAAAAAAATCAGCAGATGAAACCAGGGATTCTAGAAAATCTATAGAATTTCTGCAGGGTCTAAAAATATCTTATAATATGGCTATAAAAATTTATAATAAGTATGGCGAAGACACTATAGATATCATAAAATCAAACCCTTATAAGCTTATTGAGGATATAAAGGGCATAGGTTTTAACCTTGCAGATAGTTTTGCTAGAAACATGGAAATGGAGATCAATTCATCCTTTAGGATATCAGCAGGTCTAAACTACACAATAGACAATGAAGCAGATTTTAGCGGTCATACCAGTTTAGAAAAAAATCAGTTGATAGATATGACATCTAGACTCCTAAAAGTAGAAAAAAACCTGGTTGAAAATCAAATAGAAGAAGATCTAATTAAAGGCAAATTAGAACTAGTCATGATAGGTGATAGGCAATATGTCTACTCCAAATCCCTCTATAAAGCAGAAAAATCTGTTGCCATGGCCTTGGCTAAAAAAATCAAATCACCATACAGGTTTGATGTAGAAATAGATGAGGATTTGGACGCTTATTCTGATGAACAGGTGGAGGCTATAAAAAAAGCCTTTGAAACCATGTTTCTAGTCATAACTGGTGGACCAGGTACAGGAAAGACTACCATTATAAATGCCATAACTACAATCCTAGATGATAATGACCTATCCTACGCCCTAGCAGCACCTACAGGTAGGGCTGCAAAAAGAATCCAAGAATCCACAGGTAGTGAAGCCTATACAATCCATAGGCTAGTAGGTATAAGACCGGATATGCCTATTGCAGAATATAACGAAGAAAATCCTATAGAAAAAGATTATATAATAGTTGATGAGGTATCAATGGTTGATATCTATTTGATGAAAAATTTATTAGATGCCATCGGAGAAAACACTTGTTTAATTTTAGTAGGAGATAAGGACCAATTGCCTTCAGTAGGTCCTGGAAATGTCCTAGCAGATATATTAGATTCTAATGCTGACCAGGTAAAACTATTAAAAATCTTTCGTCAGGCTGGGCAATCTAATATAATAGTCAATGCTCATAGGATAAATGATGGAACATACCCTATTTTAAACCAACCCAATAAAGATTTTTTCTTTATAGGTTCAAATCCAAGGTCTTTTGACAAGGATTTACTTGACCTAATAAAAATGAGGCTTCCAAACTTTTATAAACTAGATCCTGTCAAAGACATCCAAGTTCTAGCCTTGTCCAGAAAAACTAGCTGGGGAGTAGATAGGATAAATGAGTCAGTCCAAAAGGCCGTTAATCACGAAAAAGCCTTTTTAAAGATCAATAATAAAACTTTTAAACTAGGTGATAAGGTCATGCAAGTAAGAAATAACTATGACCTAAAGGCAGAAAACCTAGTTGCCAATGATGATGGGGTCTACAATGGAGATATAGGTATTATAATAAATATAGATAGTGATGAAGAAAGTCTGAAAGTAGAATTTGATGATGGAAAAATTATAAAATACAAAAAAGAAGATATAAAAGACTTGGACCTATCATATGCGATAACAGTCCATAAATCTCAAGGTTCTGAGTTTAAATGTGTACTTATTCCTATGATGCAGGTAGCACCGATGCTTCTAACTAGAAATCTCCTCTACACTGCTGTGACCAGGGCCAAATCCTTGGTTATATTGTTGGGAGATAAGTCTATAATAAAGAAAATGGTTGATAACAATTTTTCCAACAGGAGAAATACAAATTTATCCTATTGGATAAGGGAAATGGAGAATATCCTTGCTGATTGATTTTTTGTTTTTGGATAAAGATACTTGCTATGGATGCCAGGAAGAACATATTTATAAATATATGCTCTGCAAGGCCTGCTATGACAAGCTAGACTATGTAGACAATAGCTTTAAGATACAAGGCTATGATGCCTATGCCATATATTTTTATGATGGACTTATAAAAAAATTGATAGGGGACTATAAATTTGAGAGAAAAACTGCCTTCGCTCATATTTTCGCCCCTATGATTTATGAATATGGTATAAAAAAAGACCTTTTTGATGTTGACTATATTCTCCCATCACCATCTTCTAAAGCAAGGCTTCTGGATAGGGGATTTGACCATATAAAAATGATCTGTGATGAGTTTATAGAAAAAATAAATCCAGTATATCTTGTAGAATTTGAAAAAATCAAAAAGACCAAGGCCCAGCACGACCTAGATAAAAAAGAAAGATCTACTAACCTAAAAGATGCCTTCGTTTGCAATAAAGACCTGACTGGTAAATCTGTTCTAATTATGGACGACCTCATAACAACAGGCAACACAGTAAAAGAAATAATAAGGGAATTAGAAAAATCCCATGTAGGTGACATAAAAATCCTAGCCCTGGCATCTGAAAAGAGGGTTTTGTAGTTTGATGATAATAACTTTAATTTATAAAAATAAGGTAATAAAAAAACTAGAAATTGAAAAATATCAATTTCTAGTCTTTTTTTATGCTTCTTGTTCTATTTTTTCATTTGCTTTTATAAAGTCGTATATTTTGACTGCTAGGGCCATTTCTATTCTTTTTCTAAATAGTTTACAAGAATAATCATGGGTATGGTTTATATCACCTGTGGCATTGTAGTTGTTAGCTGCACAGCCTCCTGAGCAGTACATAGATGCCCAACAGTCCCTACATTCTGATTTGGAGTAACAGTTGCACTGTTTAAATTCATTTACCAAGTTTTCTTTTTTGACTCCATCAAAAATATCACCTATGATAAAATCATCATTGCCAACAAATTGGTGGCATGGATAGAGATCTCCTGTGGGAGTTACCGCCATATATTCTGTACCAGATCCACATCCAGAAAGCCTTTTGTGGATGCAAGGGCCGTTTTCTAGGTCTATCATGTAATGGTAGAAGATAAATTGATCATCCTTGTCTATGGCATCTATCATCATGTCAGCTAATTTTTCGTATTGGTCATAAAGAATTGGTAAATGCTCTTCTTTTAGGGCATATTCGCTATCAGGGTTACCCACAACTGGTTCTAGCGAAGTCCTTTTAAAACCTAGGTCCAGGTAGGTTTTTATATCCTCGGTAAAATCTAGGTTATTAGCTGTATAGGTTCCCCTCATGTAGTATTCTTTATCTCCACGCTTTTCTACAAGTTTTTGAAATTTTGGAACTATCAGGTCAAAAGATCCTGTACCGCCTATAGTTTTTCTAAAATGATCATGTTTTTCTTTTCTACCGTCTAGGGATAGGACAAGATTTTTCATGTTTTCATTTAGGTAGTCCATATTTTCTTCGTTTAAAAGTAGGCCATTTGTAGTAAAAGTGAAATTGAAGTGCTTGTTATATTCTTCTTCCTTGCTTCTAGCATAGTCTACTGTGTACTTGACCACATCTAAATTCATAAGGGGCTCACCACCAAAGAAATCTATGTCTAGGTTGTAGTGGGACCCTGAGTTTTCTAAGAGAAAGTCTATAGCTTTTTTAGCTACTTCCTTACTCATAATGGCATCTGGGCCGTGGTAGGTACCACCCTTTGCAAAACAATAGTCACAAGTGAAATTGCAAGTATGGGCTACATTTAAGCAGAGGGCCTTGATGGTAGTTGGTCTTTTGGTCACATCTATAGCTAGGTCTTTGAAATTATCCTCGGTAAAAAGTTGGCCAGTAGAAATAAGGTCTTCGACCTCATCAAAGGCAGCCTTTATTTCATTTTTTGTGACCCCATATTTATTTTTTAGGTCATTTTTCAATGCTTCCTTATAAGTATCCTTGTATGATTCAATCAAATCATAGGTCAGATCGTCAACTAGGTGGACAGATCCGCTGTAAATATCTAAAACAATATTAAAACCCTTGGCCTTATATTGATGTATCATAAAATCTCCTTTATCAGTAAAATCCCTTATATTATACTTATTGATAGGGGATATAAAAGTTATAAAAAAGAAAAAACTTACCTACAATATGTAAGTAAGTAAAGAAGTGTAAGTTTTTTCTTATTTATTTTCTTTTTTGCTAACACATTCTTGGTTTGCTACGCCACAAGATGTTTTGCAAGCAGATTGGCAAGAAGTTTGGCATTCACCACATCCACCATCTTTTTTGCTCTTGTGAAGATTTCTTGTGTTAAGTGTAAGAATTCTTTTCATAATAAACTCCTTTGATAGGCATATTTTTAGAACCTATCTTATATAATATACTATCAGTTTTTATGATTTTTGTCAATTAGGCAAGAAATCTTATCTTTATTTATACTTATACCGTTAGCTTTTAACCTATTTATATTATCCAAAATATCTTGATCAATGATCTCGCCTGGACTTATAAGGGGGATTCCAGGTGGGTAGGCGTATATAAAATCAGCAGAAATTTTTCCAAGAGATTTGTCTAGGTCATAAAGATGCCTACCTTTTTCTAGAGCCTCATAGATTTGGTATTTTTTCTCTGGAATAGCATAGGAAAAATTTATAATATTTTGTGCAGGTTTTAGGCTCTCATCAATTTTAGTCAAGGACTTTTTTAACCTATCAAACCCATCTTTACTATCAAAAATACTTGCTATGAGTAAGGCATAAGATGGATAAGCCATTTCTATTTCAATGTTTTCTTTTTTTAATAAATTTAAAAGATCATTGCCATTAATATTTGTATTTTTTGTTGAAATTAAAATCTTTGACCTATCTTTTCTAGGATTATCAATAAGTTTGAGATTTTTTAAGTTTAAAGCATAAAGGTCATCAAGATTTTTTTCCAAATTTCTATAAAGGTCAGAAAATTTTACAAAATTTTCTATCATTTCATCTATGGACTGCAAAATCACATAGGATGGTGATGATGTTTGAAATATTGCCATATTGAACCTAAGATCATTAACCAAAGACCTATCATTAACTAAAAGAGCCGCACTAGGCGTAAGGGCAGATAAATTTTTGTGAAAAGATGTCACAGCTATGTCAAAAAAGTCCTTATAATACCCATCTAAGACTAGATGAGATCCGTGGGCCATATCTACAAAAACCTTTGTTTTGTATTTTTGTCCTAAATTATAAATTTTTTCAAGATCCAATTTATAGCCTTCATAGGATGGAGAAGTCACAACTAAAGCTCCATAGGACTTGTTTTTAATTTTATTTTCTAGGTCATCATAATCTATATCAACAATTGCCCCCAGATCATTAGTTTTTATATCTATATAGTCGATATTGAGCCTATTTATAAGGGCAGAATTATAGACAGCTTTGTGTGAAGACCTTTGGATAAGTATATTTTTATTGTCTTTGCAAAGGCTTCTAATGGCAGATAAAATCCCACAGGTTGACCCATTTGTAGATATTATTGCATCTTTAACCTTATATATATTTGCTAAGTCCTTTTCCATTTTTACAAAAATATCATTAGGGTCATTGAGGTTGTCAAAACCATCTATTTCTGTGAAATCACGACCATAAGGCAGATCAGACCTTAAAATATGACTTCTTTTATGGCCTGGCATATGGAAGGGATAAGGATTATTTTTTAAGTATGAATCTATTTTTTTATTGAGCATAAGTCCTCCAATATTTATTATAGCTTATCTTACATATATTGTAAGGCTTTTTTATAATTTGGGTGTATGATAGAAAGGGTGATTATATGAATGATAAATTAATAAGAATACTTAAATCAATAATAATATTTTTACTTTTTGTAATAATTTTTGCTGGTGCATTTCTAATCTATGATTTTTTTAAAAATCAAAATCCCAGTACAGATCAGACACAAAGTCAAAGGCCTAATGAGTTTTTATTCCTCCTAGCAGGGGTTGACTCTACAGGAGAAGATACAAAGACAAGAACCGATACACTAATGCTCGTAAAATTAGATGAGGCAAATAAAAATATTGACATGATTTCTATACCGAGGGACTCTTATGTATCTATAAATGGCAATATGGACAAGATTAACGCTGCCCATTCTTATGGAGGCATAGATCTAACGATGCAGGTAGTAAGAGACTTTATGGGGATAAATTTAGATAAGTACCTGGTATTATCCTTTGATGCGGTTATAGCTGGTATAGATGCCCTTGGTGGTATGGATGTAGATATAGATCAGGATGTAGCAAATGCTATGAAAATAAATCCTGGTATCCACAAGATGACAGGCAAGGAAGTATTGGCCTATGTCAGATTTAGGAAAGGTTATACAAATGCAGATATAGGTAGGATTGATACCCAGCAAGATTTCATAAAACAATTTTTAAAAGAAGTAAGTAAGCCTGAGAATATAAGCAAACTCCCATCTGTCTACAAAGCTATGAAACCCCATATGAAGACAAATATTTCTCTAAAAACCTTGGCAAAACTTGGTTTTGAATTTAAGGGCGTAAATACTGACAATATAAATACAGTTAAGTTAAATGGCAGGGGAGAGTATATAAATGGGATTTCTTACTACAAAATAGATCAGGCATCTTTGGAGGAAATAAGGAATTCTTACCTAAAAACCTTTTTAAGATGAGACTTATGGGTATAATAAATGTGTATTAGTTTTGTGGAGGAAATATGAATATTAAAAAACTTATAAGGGTAATAGAAGATTATCCTGAAAAAGGCATATCTTTCAAGGATATAACAACCCTGCTTAAAGATAAAGAAGGTTTTAGAGAAACTATTGACAAGATGGCAGAGGCTATCAAGGATTATGATTTTGACTATATTGTTGGTATCGAATCAAGGGGTCTTATTTTTGGAGCACCTTTAGCTGACAGGTTCAACAAGGGATTTATACCTATAAGAAAACCAGGCAAGCTCCCAGCAGAGATAGAAAAAACATCCTATGAGCTTGAATATGGACAAGGAGAACTTGAGATACACAAGGATGCTGTGAAAGATTCTGATAAGGTTATAATTATAGATGACCTTATAGCAACAGGTGGATCTGCTAAGGCTGCAGCCAAGCTTATAGAATCCTTGGGGGCAGAAGTAGTTTGTTTTGAGTTTCTAATAGAGCTTACTGACCTTAAAGGAAGAGAATTTTTAAAAGACTATGATGTCATATCTTTAGTTGAATATGACCACTAAAAATGAGAGGTTTAAATAAAACCTCTTTTTATTTATGCAAAAATATAAGGGAAAATTTAATAAATATACTTGAATTATCAGCATAAGTTAGTATAATTTTATTAAGGTCAGAGATGGTCAGTAAATAAAGATGGAGGTAAAAAATGCAATATAGAGATTATTATGAAGTGCTAGGGGTGGATAAAAAATCTAGCGCTGATGAAATAAAAAAAGCTTATAGAAAATTAGCTAAAAAATACCACCCAGACCTTCATCCAGACGATGAAAGTGCACACAAAAAATTTACAGAGATAAATGAAGCCTATGAGGTCCTATCAGATCCAGAAAAAAGGAAAAAATATGATATGTTTGGTCAGAATGCAAACTTTACAGGTGGCCAAAATTTTGATCCTAGAGATTTTGGTTTTGATTTTGGCAATTTCGGAGGCGGCTCTTACACATATACGAGTGGTGGAGGTTCAGGATTTTCAGACTTTTTTGATACATTGTTTGGAGGATTTTCTAATAAATCTTCTGACTTTGGTGGGAAAGATTCTGGAAGGTTTTCTTCATTTACAAATGGTTTTGGAAAAAAAGAAAAATCAAAATTAAATACTGATGTCAAAATCTCCATAGACGAAGCTATGAATGGAACAGAAAGAAAGATTTCCGTAAAAGCAAATGGAGAGATAAAAAATATAGATATAAAAATACCAAAGGGATTAAAAAACAAGAATAAAATCAGGATAGACGGATCCAAATATGGTATAAATGCTGATATTTACGCCAGGGTCCTAATAGAAGATGATAAAGATTTAAAACTAGATGGGATCAACTTTATTAAGGAAGTTAAGATAAGCCCATGGGATGCATATCTTGGAACAAAAAAGAAGATAGAAACCAAAAATGGTTCCTTATTAGTTACAATTCCCGAAAAAATCCAGTCTGGCAAAAAAATTAGGCTTAAAAACCTAGGCTATGTAGATAGAAAAAAGCAAAAGGGTGATCTAATTTTGGACATACAGATAGATAACCCAGACCTTAGTGATAAGGCAGTTGACTTGTACAAAAAGTTAAAAGAAATCGAGGGATAATATGGATAACAACAAATTAACACAAAAATCAATTGAAGCTATTAATAATGCAAATGCTATGGCTATCAAAGATGCAAATCCAGAGGTAACTGAGTTTCACCTAGCCCTAGCATTGATAGAAAGTACAGATTCTTATGTAAATATGGTATTAAAAACTATGGGAGTTGATATGTACTCCTATAGAAGTGAGATAGAAAGAAAGGTAAATTCATTGCCAAAAGGATCAGGCAGTGCTAGGACCTATCCATCTCAAGTTTTTCAAAGGGTATTTTTAAAGGCAGAAGATGAAGCCAAAGATATGGGAGATACTTATGTTTCAACAGAGCATATATTCTTATCTTTGATCAAAGAAAATACTGGGCTAAGTGACATAAATAAAAAATATAAGATTACCTACAAAGATTTTAAAAATGCTGTTCTAAAAGTCAGGAATGGTCAAAAAGTTACAAGCGACAACCCTGAAGAAACACAAAATCCATTAGAAAAATTTGGTAGGGACCTAACCCAAGAGGCTAGGGATGGCAAGATAGACCCTGTTATTGGCAGGGATTCAGAGATTAGAAATGCTCTAAGGATCTTATCAAGGAGAAAGAAAAACAACCCAGTCCTAATTGGTCAGCCAGGTGTTGGTAAAACTGCTATAGTTGAAGGACTTGCCCAAAGAATTGTAAATAATGATGTCCCAGAGCCACTCCAAGGCAGGAGGATTTTCTCACTTGATATGGGTGCTCTTGTAGCAGGAGCTAAATACAGGGGACAATTTGAAGAAAGACTAAAAGCAGTCATAGAAGAAGTTAAAAAATCTGATGGTCAGATTATCATGTTTATTGATGAGATCCATACCATAGTTGGAGCTGGTAAGTCAGAAGGCGCAATGGATGCATCAAATATCATGAAACCAATGCTTGCCCGTGGTGAAATCAAGGTAATAGGTGCTACAACCCTAAATGAATATAGGGAGTTTATAGAAAAAGATGGGGCTCTAGAAAGAAGATTCCAAAAGGTAATGGTTAGTGAACCATCGGTAGAAGATACAATCTCAATACTTAGGGGTATAAAAGATAGGTATGAAATCTACCATGGTATTAGAATCCAAGATTCAGCAGTAATAGCTGCTGCAGAATTGTCTGATAGGTATATATCAGATAGGTTTTTGCCAGATAAGGCTATAGACCTTATGGATGAGGCTTGCGCTACAGTTAGGACTGAGATTGATACAATGCCAGCTGAGCTTGATCAGCAAAAGAGAAAGCTCTTGCAGCTTCAAATAGAAATCACTGCTCTTAAAAAAGAAGAGGATGAATATTCTAAGAAGAGATTAGAAGAGCTAGAAAAAGAGCTTGCAAATCTCTCTGAAAAATACGATAATGATTTCTTGAAATGGAAAGAGCAAAAATCTGCTATTGATAGTGTAAAAGAAATAAAAGAAGAAATTGACAAGGTCAAAATAGAAATAGACCAAGCAGAAAGGTCTTATGATTTTGAAAAACTCTCAGAGCTAAAATACGGCAAACTTGTAGAGCTTGAAAACAAATTAAAAGAAGCTAGTCAAAACTCTAATGAAGGATCAAAAATAAAAGAGGAAGTCACTGATGAGGACGTAGCTGATGTTGTAAGCTCATGGACAAAAATCCCTGTTTCAAAACTTGTAGAATCAGAAAGATCCAAGATCCTACACCTTGATGATACTCTCCACCAAAGAGTTATAGGTCAAGATGAGGCTATAGAGGCTGTTGCAGATGCTATCATTAGGGCAAGGTCAGGTCTTAAAGACCAAAATAGACCAATAGGATCCTTTATATTTTTAGGTCCAACAGGTGTTGGTAAAACAGAGCTTGCCAAATCATTGACCGAGGCTATGTTTGATGATGAGCATAATATAATCAGAATTGATATGAGTGAATATATGGAAAAATACTCAGTATCAAGGCTAATTGGTGCAGCTCCTGGCTATGTAGGATACGAAGAGGGCGGACAACTAACAGAAGCTGTTAGACGCAAACCATATTCAGTTATACTCTTTGATGAGATCGAAAAAGCCCATCCAGATGTATTTAATATCTTGCTCCAAGTATTGGATGATGGTAGACTAACCGATAGCCAAGGCAGGACAGTAGATTTTAAAAATACTATTATAATTATGACTTCTAATATTGGTTCAGAGTTCTTGATAGACGGTCTAAATGAAGATGGAACTATAAAAGAAGAAAATAAAAACCAAGTTGATGAAGTTTTAAGACACTCCTTTAAACCTGAGTTTTTAAACAGGGTTGATGACATAGTTATGTTTACACCACTTACCAGTGATCAGGTTTACCAGATAATTGACCTACAACTTGATAATATTAGAAAAAGACTTGTTGATAGAAATATCAGCCTAGAGGTATCTCCAAGAGCCAAAGAGTACATCCTAGAAAATTCTTATGATGTAGAGTACGGCGCAAGACCAGTGAAAAGATACTTACAAAAAAATGTAGAAACTCAATTAGGTAAACTTATTATCGAAGGAAAAGTAGGTGAAAATGACAAAGCATATCTAGATCTTGATGATAGCAACAATCTAGAATTTATAATAAAATAAAAAAATTCAGGCAGGGCCCTAAATCTGGGGTCCTGCTTTTTTAGTTGGCTTATTTTAGCCAAACAACACAATATATAGTATTTATTTTACAGTAGACACTATATATGGTATGATATTAATGTATAATTTCGGAGGTAAAGATGACACAGGTTATAAAAAGAGACGGGTCAAAGGTAGACTTTGACCAGAAAAAAATAGAAATAGCTATCAAAAAAGCTATGAATTCTCCAAGTGGTATTTATGTTGAGAATCAAGCTGAAGAGATAGCCCAAGAAATTTTTGACAGGAGCAAAAACAAAAGAGAAGTTTCTATATATGAGATAGAAGATTTGGTATATTATAAACTCATAGATAGAAAAAATCCAGCAACAGCAAAATCCTACGAGTCCTACAAGGCAGTACAGGCTTATAAACGTGAGCAAAACACATCTGACGATGAAATAATCGGTCTACTAAATCAGACAAATATAGATGTTATGGATGAAAATTCAAACAAAAATCCGATTATTGCCTCAACACAGAGAGACCTGATAGCAGGAGAGGTTGCAAAAGACATAGCAAAAAGAAAACTCATACCAGCTGACTTGGTAGAAGCACACGAATCAGGTGCCATACATATTCATGACCTAGATTATCTAATCCAACCAATTTTCAATTGTTGTTTGGTAGATATGAAAAATATGTTAGATAAGGGCACAGTTGTCAATGAAAAGATGATAGAAACACCAAAATCTTTCCAAGTTGCCTGCAATGTTATGACCCAGATCATAGCTCAAATAGCATCCAACCAATATGGAGGTCAGTCAATAAATATTTCCTGTCTATCTCCATATCTAGAAAAATCTTATAAGAAAAACTTAAAACTAGCTAATGAGGTATTATCTGATGAAAACCAAGCTATAAAAATGGCTAAGGCACTAACCCAAAGAGACCTTGAAAGTGGTATTCAAACTATCCAATATCAGATAAATACCCTCATGACAAGCAATGGACAGTCACCATTTGTGACACTTTTCATGCACACTGATGAAAATGATCCATACTTAGAAAATACTGTAAAAATTATAGAAGAGATCCTAAAACAAAGGATACAAGGGATCAAAAACGAGCAGGGTGTTTATGTAACCCCAGCCTTCCCAAAACTTATTTATGTTCTTGATGAAAATAATATAAAGAGAGATTCTAAATATTATTTCTTGACAGAGCTTGCCGGACAGTGTACAGCCAAGAGAATGTATCCTGACTATATTTCTGCTAAAAAAATGAGAGAAAACTATGAAGGAAATGTCTTCTCTCCAATGGGTTGCAGGGCATTTTTGCCGCCATACAAGGATGAAAATGGCAATTATAAATTTGATGGCAGGTTTAATATGGGAGTTTGTACAATAAATCTCCCACAAATTGGGATCCTTGCTGGTGGTGATGAAGATCTATTTTTTGAAATCCTAGAAAAAAGACTTGACCTTGTTAAAAGAGTTGGTCTTTTAAGATATGAACACTTATCAAAGGTTACAAGTGATTCTTCTCCAATACATTTTCAACATGGGGCTATAGCTAGACTTAAAAAACACGAATCTATAAAACCACTCCTAGAAAATGGTTATGCAACAGTGACAATTGGATATATAGGTATATATGAGGCAACAAAACTTACAATTGGTGAGAGTCACACTAGCAAAAAAGGCCATGATTTTGCTATGAAGATCATGGAAATCTTAAATCAAAAGAAAAAAGAGTGGACAGACCAGTACGGTATAGCCTTTGCAGTGTATGGAACACCTGCAGAAAGCTTGACTCACAGGTTTGCATCGCTGGATAAGGAAAGATTTGGAGATATTGAAGATATCACTGACAAGGGATATTACACAAACTCTTTCCATGTAGATGTTAGGGAAAATATAAGTGTTTTTGATAAATTTGATTTCGAATCAGAATTTCAAAAACTATCTACAGGAGGTTGTATTTCTTATGCAGAAATTCCAAATATGACCCAAAATGTAGAAGCTGTTTTGACTATGATAAAATATATATACGACCATATCCAATATGCAGAGTTTAATACAAAACTTGACTATTGTGGCAAGTGCGGCTATGATGGGGAGATCCTACTTGATGATGAGAACAATTGGTTTTGTCCAAACTGTGGTAACCATGATAGGGCAACCCTTACAGTTGTAAGGAGGACCTGTGGTTATCTTGGAGAAAATTTCTGGAATGAAGGTAGAACCAAAGAAATAAAGGCAAGGGTGCTTCATATATGAGATACGGTCAAATTAGAAAGTATGATATTGCAAATGGTCCTGGTATCAGGACCTCTTTTTTCATAACTGGTTGCGATAGAAACTGCAAAAATTGTTTTAATCCAGAATATATGGATTATTCTTATGGAAAAATATGGGATGAAAATGCTGAAAGAGAAGTTATATCATATTTAAAATCAGATCAAATTGAGGGACTAACAATCCTAGGCGGTGAACCTTTTGAAAGTCCTAGAGGTCTTTTAAAAGCACTTAGAAATATAAGAAAAGAAACTGATAAATCAATTTGGATCTATAGTGGCTTTACCTATGAAGTCTTGTCCTCCATGGAACTTAGTAGAAAAATCTTAGAAGAAATTGATGTACTTGTGGATGGAGAATTCATAGAAGAGAAAAAGGATTTAAAACTAAGGTTTAGAGGCTCTTCAAATCAAAGAATCATCGATGTCAAAGAATCTTTAAAAAAAGATAAGCCCGTTCTCCTAGATGGGTATAATTAATATATAGGAGGAAAGAAATGACAAATAAAAAAAGACAAGGTGGTTTATCGCTTATCCTAGCTATAATAGCTGTTATTGTTATAGCACTAATTATGATAGTACCAACTTATAATAGGTTAGCAACAAGTAGAGAAAATGTAAACAAGTCATATGCTCAAGTACAAAACGTGGTTCAAAGAAGGGCAGATCTTATACCAAACTTAGTAAATACTGTAAAGGGATATACAGACCATGAATCTGATACCCTAAAAGAAGTAACCAATGCTAGAGCAGGGGTTAAAAATGCTAAAAACCCAACAGATTTAGCCCAGGCTAACGAACAACTAACTAGGGCTATTGGAGATATAAATGTTGCTGTAGAAGCCTATCCAGACCTAAAGGCAGATAGTCAATTTGTCCAACTCATGGATGAATTAGCAGGTAGTGAAAATAGAATTTCTACAGAAAGAAAAAATTACAATGAAGCAGTTCAGTCTTATAATACTGATATTAAAAAATTCCCAACAAATATTATAGCAAAATTTACAGGGTACAAGGAGGCAGAATACTTCCAAGCTAGCGAAAGTGCTCAAGAAGCACCAACAGTAGACTTTAATAAATAGGAGTAAGTATGAAAAGGCTAAGAATTAGTAGGATTTTTTATCTAATATTGGTATTCTTTTGCCTTTTTCAAATAAAATCTTTTGCTGCCATTCCACAACCAAGTAGAGATTATTATTTGGATGACCTAAATGTCTTGGATGAAAAAACAAAAGAAAATATAAATAAGACCAACAAGGAGCTAGAAAGTAAAACTGGTGCCCAAGTCCTAGTTGTCACACTAGAAAATAATGAGGGCTATGAAGGTAACTCCTATGGGACAGATATTTTCAACAATTGGCATATAGGTGATAAGGAAAAAGAAAATGGAGTTTTGATCTTACTATTAGATGACAAAATATCAAACAGAAGGCAGATAAACATTATCACAGGCTATGGTATAGAAGGTAGACTTAATGACGGAAAAATCGGCAGGATAATTGACAATTTTATGCTAGATTCTCTAAAAGCAGGAGACTATTCTACAGGAATTAACGAGGGTTTTAATGCAGTGGTTGGAGAAATAGCAGCCGAATACGATATAAGTCTTGATGGCAATTATGAAGCTTATCAGGAAGAGCTAGCCGATTATGATGAAGGTGGTTTTGATCTTTTTTCTATAATAGTTATTGTCTTTATAATAATCATATTTCTAAATATGAGAAGAAACATGATCAGATATAGACGAAATCCATTTGGAAGAAGATACAGAAGATTTTATGATGACGATGATGATTTTGGCCCATGGTTTGGCGGAGGATCATTCGGTGGCTTTGGAGGATCATCATCATTAGGAGGAGGATCTTCTGGAGGATTTTCTGGCGGCGGTGGTAGCTCTGGAGGCGGCGGCGCTGGTAGAAGTTTTTAGGAGAATAAATGAAGGGATATTTAGCTAGTCATTTTTTTAATGACGCTATGTTCAGATGGACAGAAGACCTAGCTCAGTATATAGAAAAAAATACTGATCTTGATCTTTATGTACCACATAGAAATGTAGATATAAATGATAAAAAAACAAATGATGCAACAATAACAGATATAAAAATTTCTCAGGCTGATACAGCCAAACTCAAAGAAGCAAATGTTTTGATTGCTTGCCTAGATGGTCTAACAATAGATGATGGAGTTGCAGCAGAGATAATGGCTCATGGAGTCATGGCTGAGTTTGAAAAAGACCATGGGATCAAATTTCCTAGGATGATTATAGGTATAATTACCGATATGAGATATCTAGGTACAGGAGAAAATAAACTATACAGAAATCTAATGGTTATTGGCAAAGTAAAAGAGCATGGCCACTTAGTAGTAGGCTATGCTGGTGATGATTCATTTAAGAAAGATGTGATAGATCATATAAATGAATTTTTCAAAAAACACTTAAAAAATGATTTTTAATCAAAACTACCAGCTTAGCTGGTAGTTTGCACAGCGCCTATAAGGCGCAAATACCGGCACGCCCCTATTGGGGCTCCGAGTATTCCGTCACATGCACCACTATCCCAACTACTGCTTAAGCAGTTTTTTTATTTGTTCTTATTTACTGACTCGCCCGTAAACGGGTCATAGTATTCTTTGATACTTATTTGCTCAGCATAATAATCTTCTTTTAATTGATTTTGTATATATTCTTTTATTTTCTTTTCATTTCTTCCGACTGTATCCACATAGTATCCTCTACACCAAAAGTGTCTGTTTCCATATTTATATTTTAAATTGGCATGTCTATCGAATATTATCAGCGAACTTTTTCCTTTTAAATATCCCATTATTTGTGATATTGAATATTTTGGCGGGATTTCTACAAGCATGTGGATATGATCTGGACATAGTTCTGCTTCTATTATTTTTATTCCTTTTCTTGAACATAATTCGCGAAGTATGCTGCCTATGTCTTTTCTCAATTGTCTGTATATTACTTGTCTTCTATATTTTGGTGCAAAAACTATGTGGTATTTGCATCTCCACTTGGTATGTGATAAACTATTCTTGTCCAAGTTTTAACCTCCTTGTTTAATTGTGCATGTGATTATCACAATTATACTTTAAGGAGGTTTTCTTGGTGCTTGAAGCTAAAGCTAAGTCCCTCCACCTGCATAGCAGGTGGTTTTTTGTTTCGCTCTCTTTCGTTCGCTCAACTCACTTAAGTGAACAATAAAATAGTGCGAGAATACAAATTCTCGCACTATTTTTTTACTTTACTTTATTTTGTTTAGAATTTTGCTAGCTACTAGGTATACAAGTACATAGTTTATGATACCATCAATAAATACTTTTAAAAATCTACCAGATAACATGATTTTATATGGTGTATTGTATAATTGGCTTAGCCACAAGGTATTTAAGAACATATGGCAGATATAAAATACAAATATAATCATAATAGCAACTTGGATCTTTAGTGAAATATTTTTATCTTTGCAATATTTTACTACAAGACCAGGTATAAGACCTGTAAGCACTGATACCAAGGTAAAACCAAGATGAGGAGCACCTCCTGCATTTATGGCTACTCCTATAAGATCAGCTGCTAGACCTGCTAGTGCACCATAGATAGGACCACAAATCATACCAGCAATCATCAGTGGCAGATGGCCAAAAGAAAATTTGATTGATTGTGTGATAAATATACCAAAAAATCTTGATAAGATAATTGATAGGGCCGCTAACATTGATGCTTTGACCATTGAGTCAACGTTTAATTTATTTTTCATTTTTCCCCTTTCTATCAGAGGGCAGCGGTTGCGATAAAGAATCATAGAATCTTCGTCTGGAAACAACAACCCATTTTCCAGCACTTAATGCTCTTTACCTACTCTGATAGATCTATTATAAGGCAAAAAATAAAATTATCAATCCTATATTTTAAATCCTTGTTCTTTTAATGTTTCAAACATCTTGTCCCTATTCTTAATCACAGATCCCATTTTCTGTGGTATCTGTGAAGAAAAGGATGCAGATTTTTTGCCCTTGTCTCTAAGGTCATAATAAGTAGTCATTTCCTTATCGTAATCAGCAATTTTTTCCATATAAGAATCATAAACCTCATAGGTGTTTTCAAAAGTTTTTAATTTTATATCCATCCTAGGTTTTATTTGTGGATCTTGGTTTGGTATACCAAAGCCAATGCCAACGGCTGGATAGGTTAGTTTTGGTAGGTCTAAAAGTTTTATGACTTCTTTTGTATCATTGTGGATATTGCCAAAATAATTTGCTCCCATGCCCAGAGATTCGACTGCTACTGTTAGGTTTTGTGCTCCTATAATGGCGTCAGTAAAGCCTTGGATAAACTTATCAAAGCTTATCATTTGATCATTTTCACAGCCGTTTTCTTTGGCTATTTGATAGTTTCTATTAAGGTCTACTACAAAGATCCAAAGTTCTGTAGCCCTTGCCATATATTCCTGATTGCCTATTTCTGCAAATTTATCTTTCTTGTCTTGGTCAGTAACCCTAATTATAGAAAAATTTTGCATGCCATTGCTTGATGCTGACATATTTACAACATCAAATAGGGTATCTAATGTTTGTTGATCGATTTTTTCATCAGTAAATTCTCTTATAGTTCTGTGGTTTAGTTGGTTTTTTATTGTTTGGTTCATAATATCCTCCTGATCTATTTTTACCCAAAGGAGTATAATAAATTCAGGAGAAGCTATGAATGTAAAAATATCTGTCAGAAATTTAATAGAATTTGTTATGCGTTCTGGCGATATTGACAATCGTTTCAGGGACAATACAAGGATGATAGAGGGGATTAGAGCCCATCAAAAAATCCAAGCAAGCTATGGAAAAAACTACAAAAAAGAATATAAGCTCAAAAATATAACGACTTATAAGGATGTTCTTTTTGAGGTCGAGGGAAGGGCAGATGGACTTGCAAAAATTGATGATACATACCTAATAGATGAGATAAAATCCACTTCTAGGGACCTAAGTGAAATTACAGATAAAAATGACCTACACTGGGCCCAGGCCATGTCGTATGCATATTTTTTTGCTTGCGATAAAGATTTGGATAAGATGTCAATTAGCCTTTCCTATGTATCAGTAGAAACTTATCAGACTAAAATTTTTAGGAGAGATTTTACCTATGATCAGTTAAAAGACTATTATTATAAGCTCCTAGATGAATACATAAATTTTTCTAAGATACTTGCAGAAAATAAAGAAAAAAGAGATAAGTCTATAAAAGATCTTCCCTTTCCCTTTGATAAGTATAGAAAAGGTCAAAGAAAAATGGCAGTTGGTGTATATACCGCTATTTTAGAAGAAAAAAATCTTTTTGTGGATGCTCCAACAGGTATAGGCAAGACGATTTCTAGTATTTTCCCAAGTCTTAAATCTATGCCAGAAGGACTAAGTGACAAGATTTTTTATCTGACAAGCAAAAACACCATTGGCAAGGAAGCTATAAAATCCTTAGACCTTCTAAAATCTAAAGGTCTTTTTATAAAGGCGGTCAATATAACAAGCAAAGAAAAAATTTGTATCAACGATACTATTTCTTGTAACCCCATTGATTGTCCCTATGCCAAGGGGCATTTTGATAGGGTCAATGAGGCCCTAAAGGATATATTAAAAAATGAAGAGATAATAGATTATGATACTATAATATCCTTTGCCAAAAAATATGAGGTCTGTCCACTAGAGTTTGAGCTTGACATAGCAACCTATGCTGACTTTATAATATGTGATTACAATTATGTTTTTGATCCAAATGTCTACCTAAAAAGATTTTTTGAAGACCCTGTAGACTCCTATATTTTTTTGATAGATGAGGCCCACAACCTCTTAGAAAGAAGTAGAGATATGTATTCCTTCACATTCAAAGATAGGCAGTTTAGAGATCTAATAGAGATTCTAGATAAGAAAAAAGATAAAAGACTGGTAAGAAATATAAGAAAAATCCTTGAAGGCTTTGACAAATTGGCTGAAAAATCTCAGGCTAATAATTATTATTTTACAGAAAATTATATAGATGTTTTAGATAAGGACCTTATAAAGCTTTCAAAATCTATGGAAAAGTTTTTGATAGAAAAAAAGGACCACCCATCCTACGACCAGGTTTTGGATATGTATTTTGAAATTGACTCCTATCTAAAGATATCAGATTATTTTACTGATGGGTTTTATAATATCATAGCCTATGATCCAGAATCCATGGAAAAATCATTTGAAATAAAATGTGTGGATCCTAGGGAGATTTTAAAAAATAAATATAAATTTGCACGAGCAAGCGTACTATTTTCTGCAACCCTATCGCCAATGGGATATTTTGTAAAAATGCTTGCAGGAGATGAAGCTTTTAAACTAAGGCTAGATATGCCATTTAGCCAAGAAAATTTCTTGCTTATCAAAAGGCCAATATCTACTAGGTACAAAGATAGGAATAAAAATGTCGCTTTGATTGCTGAAACTATTGATGAATTTATTGGCTCTAAAAAAGGTAATTATTTTATATTCTTTCCTTCATATTCATATATGGAGGATGTTTATGAATTTTATAAGAATAATTATGAAGCTGATATAATTTTGCAAGAAAGAATTATGGATACAGGCCAGAGAGAGAAATTCCTAGAAGAATTTACTGATACTAGCCAAAAAATTGGATTTTTAGTCCTTGGTGGTATATTTTCAGAGGGTGTAGACCTAAGAGGAGATAAACTCATTGGATCTATGATTATATCTGTAGGCATGCCTGGTATATCAAAAGAAAGAGACCTTATTAAATATCACTATGATAAAAAAGAAAAATCCGGCTTTGACTATGCCTACACCTATCCTGGAATGAACAAGGTTTTTCAAGCTGCAGGCAGGGTTATCCGAAGTGAGGACGACAAGGGAATAATTTACCTAGTCGATGATAGGTACAACTGGGATAAATACAGAAATATTTTTCCTAAACATTGGAAAGATGATAAGTTAGTTTTAAATAAATATGATTTTGATAGAGAAATAAATATGTTTTGGAGTTTAAATGAAAAAAAGACCAATTAAAGATATAGAAGTAAAAGATATGAAATATCCTAACATATCTGTAGGATATGATGAAAATGGCAGAAAAGTAGAGTTTAAGGGAGGGCTTTTAGGACAAAAAATAAGAGTCAAAATTGGCAAGAAAAACAATGAGAGGATGAAAGGAAAAATCATTGATATTTTAGAAGAATCTAAAATAGAAAATGCTAGAAATTTTTGCCCACATTCTGGCATATGCGGTGGTTGTGCCTACCAAAAGCTTGCCTATGAAACAGAACTTCTTTCAAAACACGATATGATAAAAAGTCTCTTTGAAGAACATGGCATAGACTACAAAAAAGATATAAAAATAAACAGGTCACCATTAACAAATGGATTTAGAAATAAAATGGAATATACCTTTGGGGACTCTAAAAAGGGAGGACCTCTAGTTTTAGGCCTTCATAGGCAGAGACTATTTTATGAAATTGTCGATTGTTTTGATTGCAATATTGTCGATAATGATTTTAATATGATAAGGTCAAATGTCCAAGAATATTTTAGGATAAAAGGCATAGACTTTTACCACAAGATGAGAAAAGATGGCTACCTAAGGCATTTGGTTGTCAGAAAAGCTATCCATACTGGTCAGATCATGATAATCCTTGTCACAACAAGTGAAAATACTATGGATAATGAAGCTCTAGGTGAATTTCTACAAATGCTATTAGACCTCAACCTAGATGGGAGAATATTTTCTGTCTACCATGTCCTAAATGATTCTGTAGCTGATGCGGTAATTCCTGAAAAAATCAAATTAATATACGGCAAAGAATACATAACAGAAGAAATGATGGATCTAAAATTTAGGATATCACCATTTTCGTTTTTCCAGCCAAATGTATTTACAGCAGAAAAACTTTATCAAAAAGCCTTCGAACTAGCTGAGATTGACAAGACTATGGATGTACTAGACCTATATTCAGGTACAGGCACCATAACCCAACTAATGGCAAGTGTTGCAAGATCTGCTACAGGTATAGAAATTGTTGAAGAAGCGGTAGAAAAAGCAAAAGAAAACGCAAAGTTAAATAATCTTGATAATGTAAACTTTCTTTGTGGAGATGTCCTAGAAGAAATTGAAAAAGTAGGAAGTAAGTATGATGTAGTAATCCTAGACCCACCTAGATCAGGAATTAGTCCTGCATCATTAGAAAAAATCCTAAATATAGACTGCAAAAAATTTGTCTACATCTCATGCAATCCAAAAACTCAAATGGAAAACCTAAAGACCTTTATAGAAAGAGGATACCAAATAAAAGACTACGAAATCTACGACCAGTTTCCAAATTCTAGACATGTGGAGGCTATAGCGTTGATACAAAAGATGTAAATTTGGAAATCCTGCATTTTAAGCAGTTTTATAAGCATTTTGTCTTCGATAAAGATGAAGAAGGATACGTCAAAAAGACTCAAAAAAACTACATGGATGTAAGAGTAGTTTTGAGACTAGTATGAGGAAACACAAAAAATATAATTAACCCATTTTGTACTTTCTACAAGAGTAGCTTAAAAGGCTGCTCTTTTTTATTAAAGGTAGTAATATTTCGTTACATCCTTTTTCAAAAAATGGAAAACTCATAAGCAACTTTACATATTCGCTTTTATAACATATAATAAAAGCGTAAACGAGAGGAGGCGGACTATGAATACACTTAAAGAATATATACAAGAAAATTTAGTAATAACCAACAAAGAAGCAGAAGACCTTGGATATACTAGGCATAATCTATCAGAATTAACAAAAATCGGACAATTAGAAAGATTAAGACCAGGACTATATCAATTAAAAGGAAAAGTAATAGACGATTTTGTTTTAATATCATCAAATAGCAATCGAATTATATTTTCCCATCAAACAGCCCTATATCTACATGACCTATCAGATAGGACCCCAAATGTATTTCATATATCTGTACCCCAAGGCTACAATGCCAGCCATATCAAAAAGAGGTACGAAGATCTACAAGTTCACTATGTAAAAAGAGATTTATACGAACTAGGAAAGACAGAAATAAAATCACCACAAGGCAACCTTATTCCAGTTTACGATATAGATCGAACAATTTGCGACATCATAATCGACAGAGAAAAAATAGATAAGCAGATTTTTACAGAAGCCTTAAAAATATACTTTAAATCACCAAATAAAAATCTAAGACGACTCATAAAATACAGTAGACTATTTAAAATAGAAGATGAGGCTAGAAATTACGTGGATGTATTATTGTGATTAATATCGAGAGCATAAAGAGCAAGATAAGAAGTCTGGCAGAGAATAAAAATAGTATAAACATGTGATGCTATAATATTTGTATTAGTATTATCGGGTATAATTTAATAAATCCTTGTACAATTTAAATGAAAGGTGGTGGAAATATGGATATAATGAAATCTTTTAACTTAGCAATAGACTATATTGAAGATAACTTAACTGATGAACTTGATGAAAAAGAAATAACACGGATAACAGGATATTCATTTCCAATGTTTTCAAGAATATTTTCAATCGTATCAGGATATTCATTATCTGAATATATAAGGTTAAGAAAGATGACAAATGCTGCAATTGATTTAAAAAATTCAGATAAAAGAATTATAGATATCGCAATAAAATATGGTTATAATTCTCAGGATTCTTTTGCCTTAGCTTTTAAAAGTTTTCATAAGCTAACTCCTGGTCAAGTAAAAAAAGGAGAAAAGTATCAATATTTCCCAAGAATCTACTTTTCAATTTCAGTTCAAGGAGGAAATCAAATGGATATTAAGATTGAGAAAAAGAAAGCGTTTAAAGTAGCTGGTATTAAATCGGATGTAACTAAAAGTTCAAATTTCCCAAAAGTTTGGGATAGACTGGTTGAAAAAGTACCAAGAGAAAAATTTGAAGAGTTTGGTAATGGTCAAATCTTTGGCGTAGGATATGACTATATAATGGATGAAGAAGATTCATTTATATATTTAGCTGGTTTTGATTTAACGGATGAAGTAAAAGCTGAGGAGTTAGGTTTAGATATACTCAGTATTCCTGAAAAAGAGTATGCTATTGTAAGCTTACAAGGACCTATACCAAAGTGCATTCACGAAGGTTGGAAGTATATTATTTCATATTTCTTCCCTAAAGAAGGATATAGACATGATGAAAGTCCCGATTTTGAAGTATATGGAGATGGAGACCCTAATTCAGAAGATTATAAAATGGAATTATGGGTTCCTATAGTAAAAGAGTAATTTAAATTCATTTAACGGCATCTATCAAAATGGTAGGTGCTTTTTTGATTGCTATTAGTAAAAATAGGAATGAGTAAAAAATCCAATGAAACTAGACCTTATAACAGGAGATGCAATAACACCAAGAGAAATATAATACATCTATCCCTGTATCTTTAGCAAAGAAGATATAAAAATAATGGAATATCCATTAGAAACAATTTTAGCTGAAAAATACGAAACCATAATCAGAAGAAATATAACAACAACACGAATGAGAGACTTCTACGACCTATACACTATCTACAAACTAAAGAAAGATGAGATAAACTATGAAATTTTAAGAGAAGCAATAGAAAGAACTTCCGACAAAAGAGGAAGTCAGGATATAATGAAAGACTATGAGGAAATAATCGAGGACATAAAAGAAGATTCATACCTAAGATCCTTGTGGGAAGTATATTTCAGTGAAAATAAGTATATTAGAGATTTGACTTTTGATAAAGTGGTTGATGTAGTGACAACTTTATCAAATAGGATTAATGAGATGTAATTTAACAGACACTGTCTGGCAAATCATAGACAAGAAAATATTAAGTAAAAGAGAAGTGGAATTAATCTACTTCTTTTTTATTTTACATTAGAGGATTTAAAATTAAATAAATTTTATGCCAATTGCTTAGTCTTGTAGATAAGAAAAGAGATTTATATAACTTAAAGATAGGAAAGTTTAATAAAATCTTTTGACTTATAAAAAACAAAAATTGATAACAAAGTAAAAGAACATAAGAATGTTCGTATTTTGTTTTCTAAACTTTTAAAATCAAAAGAACAAGTAAAGAGTCAAGATAAAGATGAAAAGACCATATTAGGATAAATAAAAAGCTTTAGAACAGATGAAAAAACTAAGTAAAGTAAGAAATATTACAGCGAATGTACGAGGGATAAAATTCGGCAGTCTTTGGACTGCACTGATTTTTTATTTAATAAAACTATGGTATAATATACGAAGAAAAAATTCAATTATATGAACATTAAGGATGATATTATGAAAATAAACTATAATGGGTTATGGAAACTTTTGATAGATAAAAATATGAACAAAAAAGATTTGCAGGAAAAGGTTGGGATTGCTCCAGCAACGATAGCAAAGATGGGTAAAGGTGAATTTGTTAGTATGGAAATTTTGTACAGAATATGTATTTCTTTAGAGACTAATTTCGGGGAAATTATTTCTGTGGTGGAGGAGAATAAATGAACAATTTAATTGAGAAAAAAGAATTGATTGAAATTGTTGAACAGGCATTGTATAGTGATGAATTAGCGATTTTTGCTGGTGCAGGACTTTCTATAAATGCTGGATACTATAATTGGGAAAAGTTATTAGAAAAACCTGCAAAGGAATTGGAATTAGATATATCCAAAGAAAAGCATGATTTGATTTCTTTGGCTCAGTTTTATTGTAATAAAAAGAAAAGAAGTGCTATTAATGAACTTTTATCAGATTCATTTCCCTCTAATAAAAAACCTACGGAAAACCATAATATATTATCACAGCTTCCAATTTCTACATATTGGACAACAAATTTTGATGCGTTAATTGAAGACGCCTTGAAAGAAAACAATAAAAATGTTTCTGTTAGAAAGAATGATAAGGATTTACAGCTTTCATATAAAAATTATGATGCAGTTGTATATAAAATGCATGGAGATATTCAAAGTCCGTCTGATGCAGTAATAACTAGAGATGATTACGAAGAATATGGAATTAATAGTAGAAAATTATTTAGAGATGTTTTAGAAGGAACATTACTGACAAAGACTTTTTTATTTTTAGGATTCAGTTTTAGTGATCCTAATTTTAATTTTGTACTTAGCAAAATGAGAGTTTTGCTGGGAGATGATAACAGACCGCATTATTATATATTAAAAAAAATTGCTGAACCTAGTAGGGACAAGTTTGAAGACGAAAAAGAATATAAAAAAGCACTGGACGAATACAAATATGATTTAATTAAACAAAACCTACAGATTGCTGATTTAGATAGATATGGAATAAAAATATGCTTGATTGATAGTTATGAAGAAATCACGGAGATATTAAAAATCATATTAAATAGGTATAAAAGAAAAACTGTGTTTATTTCTGGAAGTGCAGAAACTTATACTCCATTAGATGCACAAGTAGCTAAGGATTTTATCAGGAAACTATCTTTTGAACTTGTTAAGAACGGATATAAAGTTGTTAATGGATATGGATTAGGTGTAGGGACTTATGTAATAAATGGAATCACTGAATATTGTTATGATCACAGGAACATTAAAATTGAAGATAGCTTAAAACTGATGCCTTTCCCATTAAGCGCAATAAATAGTGAGCAACTTAGGGCAACTTGGGAAAAATATAGAGATGAAATGATTTCTCAATGTGGTATAGCAATTTATATGTTTGGTAATAAACGAAAGGATGGAGAAATTATTAACGCTGATGGTGTAAAAAAAGAATTTAATATTGCTGAATCATATCAATTAGTGAATATACCTTTAGCATTTACTGGATTTACATCTAATGAATTATATTCTGAAAATGGTGACATGGTTAAAAATATTTTAAATGATGAAGAAATTCAGTATATTACCAAATTTTGTGATATAGACACTAATGTTGATGCAATAATTAAAATAATAAATAGACTTAACAGTAAGGAGGAATGTTAATATGGCAAGAAGAGTATTTTTTAGTTTTCATTATGATGAGGATGTCAATAGATCGATGATAGTAAGAAATAGTTGGGTTACTCAAGGCAAAGAAGCTGCAGGTTTTATTGATAAGGCGGAATTTGAAAAAATTAAAAGGAATGGTGAAAATGCTGTTCACAAATGGATAGATAAGCAACTAGAAGGAACTTCAGTTACTGTAGTCCTAATTGGTAAAGAAACATTAAACCGTCCATTTGTCCAATATGAAATAAGAAAAAGCATCGAAAGAGGAAATGCAATAATTGGGATTCATATACATAATCTTAGAGATATGATAACTAAAAGGACAACAGTAAAGGGTAATACACATACTATTATTGGATATTATAATGATGATACACCTGCGTATTTTGACTATATTTGTTATGGTTTGTATGACTATTTGGAAGACAATGGATATTATAATTTGGGAAGTTGGATTGAAAAAGCAGCACGAAAAAAAGGAAAATAACTGTGTAAGTTGATAAAAACATCAACGTGATGGGTTATGAAAAAGAATAAGTGTAACTGAAAAGGAAATGAGCATCTAGAATATATTCATATATAACTTAGCTCGATGAGTGAGAGTAATATTATTCAGGAAAAAAGTAAAGTCAGGACATTATGTTATGATAAAATATAAAAACAAAAAATCTATAATACCACTTTCAAGTTGGATAAAAGAGTAATTGGTTATGGGAAAAACAGCAAGACAATTCAATAAAATATATATTGATTACAAAAAGAAATTTAAAAAGCCAATTCAACAAGTTTTGAAGTTAATGCCATATACTTTTTCAGACGATGATATTGTTAATACATTTAAAGAGTTATATCCACATTTGTGGGATGATTTGAATAAACAGTATAATTTTTGGCATAACAAAAATATGGTTCTACTTAAGTACGGGAAAAAAAGCAGATATAATTTTAGAAAACCTTATAATTTTATTTTAGATTGTTCTTTTCATAGTGTGAAAAAACTTAGAAAAGATAAGAATAGAATTATTTTGGGAAAAGATGATATGGAAAATTTAAAGAATGAAATAAAGCAGATATCAAAATCCAAATTTGATAAAAGAAAACAAAAAGTTGACGGCACATTAAGATTTATTCAAGAAATAGAACCACAATATACATCGTTTTTTATAGATAAATATTTTAAAACCTATGACTTGCATCAAAAATTAGAGATAATGAGAGAACTTTCAAAATATAAATCATCAAATATTACGGAGTTTTTTTATAAGGTTAATTCATGTACAAGAAATTTTTCTTTAAAAGAAGAAGCCCAAAACTACATTCAATCTATTGGATTACCATTTATGTTAAGACGTAAGAAAAAAGGAAAGAAAAATTATATTGATAACGAAATTGTAAAAAACAATTCAGGTCCTGAGGTTTTAAAACAGAGACTGTACGTAGATGATTTAGAGAAGGTAAAAAGATTTGATGTTTTTATATCTCATAACTCTAATGACATGAATCAAATAGTTGAATTTTATAAAACCCTAAATACAAAAGGATATGTGGCTTATATAGACTGGGTTAATGATAAATACGATTTGAAACGAGAATGGTGTAATGCTTCAACATCAGAAATTATTAAACTAAGAATACATCAGAGTAAGATTTTTATAATTTTTTTAACAGAATTAACTTTTAAATCACAATGGTGTCCATGGGAACTTGGGTATGCAGACGCTTTGGATAAAAAAATTTATGTTTATAATTCACCCAATTTAAAAAATGAAGATATTCCTATTTTCTATAAAGGTTACACTGAAATAAAAAGTGTTGATGAAATTATTATAGAAAATTATTGAACTAATATAAATTGCGTTAATGTAAGGGAGATGGCTATCTTTCCATCTCCTTATATATGTAGATTCTATAGATCTTTCATATTAGATAAAGCTCACATGTATTAGATTTTGTAAAAAGCACCCTTACATAATTCATTCTAATTTCCGGGACTTTTATAGGATCAACCTCTCCTGGTAGAAAAGATTGGATTAAATGTCTAGCCAAAACTGTACCTTTAGTATCATTATTTTTTCGTGTTTTCATAAATTGAATATGGGCAGTAGATGGGTGACATTTAAATGAAGATACCAAGATTTTTTCATCAGTTTTTTCACTCTTAGTTATATAATCTATTGCCAAATTTAGGGTTGATTTTATAGGATGTATTTTTGTAATTGCCATACTAATCACCAGAACCTTCTTTTGATTTATTAAGAAGTAGGGAATGGATCTGCCATATTTCTCTTGATAATTTTTCTATCTGCTTATTCATAGATTCAATTTCATTCTTGTAAATAACACCAGTTGTATTAGTAGCTTTTGCAATCTGGTTTATATTATTTGTTGCATTTGAAAGTAGCCATTGTAGGTTTCTAAATGGTTCTAAATCTACAACATAAATCTCTTTTTCTAATACACACTTTCTAAGAAAGTGGGACATAGTTTTACAATTAGCAAGTTCCATTTTTTTTTCAAAAACTTCTTTTTCTTCTTTGGTTAGTTTTATTTCTATTCTTTCATTTCTAAATCTATTTGCCATTTTATTCTCCTTTATAAAATATATTTCGGGGTCTTAGGGCTCTCCCTAACAAGGTAAAAATTAAAAAAATGGAGCATTCCGTAAAGGTTTGCTCCATTAATTTTTTCGTAAGTGTCCGTACACTTACTGTGCTTGCTATTAAAGTTATAAGCGTTAAGCGTTTATTCAGTTTTATTAATTATACCGCATTTAAAGAAATTAATAAAGAAGTATAAGCGAAGCTATTGACAATGATTATCAGAGTTGATACAATAATACCGACAAGAGTGTCGGTTTGGAGGTTATTTATGAAATGAAAATGGAAGCTGATGAAAGAAAAAAGCAGATTAGACAAGCAGCTATTAAAGTCTTTTTGGATAAGGGATTTAGAAATACAGTTATGAATGACATTATGGAAGCTACTGGGCTTTCTAGAGGTGGCTTGTATCATCATTATGGTTCTACGCATGAAATCTTATACGACATTATGATGGAAGGTAATTTAAATAGAAAAGATATTGTTCAAAAATCAAGTTATGATGAAGGATTAATATTAAGTCCACAGTTGTTTTCAAGAATGATTATAGACAAGATACTTGCAGATAATGATTATGTAAAGCTTTATGTTATGTTCTTATGTGAGTTAAAAGAAAATGATGATCTGAAAAAACTATATGTGAAAATAAAAAAAGAGTCCATACAAGTATTTAAAGAATTGTTTTCTACTTTGTTTAACGAGTTACCTTCTGATGAAACATTTGAATTTATGATTAATATTATAAATTCTGGATTGATGGCTTGCGAAATTTTGAATGCACGTGAGAATTTTGTAAAAAATAAGAAATATCTAACTGAAATGATAGAGACTTATTTTACAAATGTTATGTAAAAATATGATGAAAGGAGTTAAGTTTATGGATCTATTAAAAAAATATATTAAGAGAAATAAAACACCATATTTTATATCTGTCTTATTTGCAATACTTGGAGTAATTTCAAATCTTTTTGTATATATTATTCTAAGTAAGGTGATTATATCATTGATTGATGGTAGCCAAGATTTTTATTACTATATAAATAAAATTTTCTTTATACTTTCATGTCTTATAATCAAAGAAGTGTTTATGTTTTTGTCAACAATGATTTCTCATAAAACAGCCTATAAAATAATACGAGATATAAGAAAAAGACTTATGGAAAAATTATTTAATATGCCATTAGGAGATATATTGAATGAGTCCACTGGTAAGTTAAAAGACATAATTGTAAATCAAGTTGATAATACTGAAACAACATTGGCTCATATGATACCTGAGATGACAGCTAATTTAGTAGGACCTATAATATTATTTGTTTACATGTTAATTTTAGATTATAGACTAAGTTTAATATCTTTAATTCCATTAGTTATTGGTGGATTTTTTATGGCAGGGCCCATGAAAAGAATGAAGGTAAAGTTTCCACAAGCAGTTAAAATTGGCCAAGATATGAATAATTCCGTGGTTGAATATATAAATGGAATAGAGGTTATTAAAACATTTAATCAAGGCGAAAAATCTTATAGAAAATACAGGGACAATGTGTATAAAAAGGCAAATTACTATTATGATTGGATGGGAGAAAATACAAGAGACTATGCGATAAGTATGTCTATTGCTCCAGTTGGTATTTTGACAATTATACCATTTGGTTTATATTTCTGTATGAATGGTTCACTAGATGGTGGTGTATTTTTAACATTGATAATCCTTTCTTTTGGGACTATCCAAAATATTATGAGAGTAATGACTTTTGAAGATGATATTGGAAGAATGTCAACTATTTTCGAAGAGATTAAAAATATACTTTGTGCGAGAGAACTATCTCATAAAAATGCAAATTTAGATATAAAAAATCATAATATAGAGATGAAAAACGTAGATTTTTCTTATGAAAAAGACAAGCAAGTCCTAAACAATATAAATTTAAACATAGAAGAAGGAAGTGTGAATGCTTTAGTAGGTGAATCGGGTTCGGGTAAGTCGACTATTGCAAAACTAATTTCAGGATTTTGGGACGTAGATAGTGGTTCTATAAGTATAGGAAATGTAAATATTAAAGATATGTCCCTTGAAAAGTTATCTACTGTTATTTCCTATGTAGCACAAGATAATTTTCTTTTTGATATGTCAATTAAAGATAACATCAGAATAGGAAATAAAAATGCTAGTGATGAGGAAATAATTGAAGTATGTAAGAAAGCAGCCTGCCATGATTTTATAATGAAGTTGTCAGATGGATATGATACAAGAGTAGGAGAAGCTGGTAAACATTTGTCTGGAGGAGAAAGGCAAAGAATATCAATTGCAAGAGCTATGATAAAGAATGCTCCAATAGTTATTTTAGACGAGGCTACCTCTTATATCGATCCTGAAAATGAAGCCTTGATTCAAGATGCAATATCAGAACTGGTCAAAGGAAAAACTCTAATTATAATTGCCCATCGTTTAAAGACAATAACAGATGTAGATAATATATTTGTAATTAAAAATGGAGAACTTGCATGTAAAGGAAGTCATGAAGAGCTTTTAAAGGAATCAAAAGATTATCACGATCTTTGGGAAACTGCCTTGAAAGGAGAAGAAAATGCTTAGTGTTTTTAAAAAAATATGGAATTTTTCTATTGAAGAACAAGTGTATATAAAAAAATCAATCTTTGCTAATTTTTTCGGTTCTATTTTTAATGCTCTACAATTTGCAGCCATTTATTATGCGATTTTTGGGATAGTAAACAAGGATATAAGTTTCAAAACAATAGGAATATCAAGTTTATTTTTATTAATTAGTATAGCTGGAGTAATTATTTCAAAAAATTCCTCTATGCTCAAACAAACACATGCTGGATATTTTATGGCTGGACACAAGAGAATTGAATTAGGTGAAAAAATAAAAAAAGTTCCCATGGGATTTTTCTCAAGTTTAAGCCTTGGAAATTTAACAACTATTGCAACTACTAACTTAGATAATATAGAGACTTGGGTTCCAACTTTGTATATTATGGTTTTCGGTGGTATGCTTAATGCTATTGTTTTTATCTTATCCTTATTTTTATTTTCTTATAAGGTAGGTCTTGTAGCAATAGTTGGCTCTATTGTATTTTTGTTGATTGTTGCTCGTATGCAAAAAAGGTCTAGTAAAAATGCAGACAAGATTCATGAGATTCAAGTATCACTTACCAAAGAAGTCTTATCAACATTGCAAGGAATGCAAATTATAAAATCATACAATCTAAGAGGAAGTAACAATAAAAAACTTGATAAAAGCTTTGATGGTGCAAGTAAATATTCTTTTGATTTAGAAAAAACTATAATGCCATATAGTTTATTAGCTAAAATAATAATAGCTATAACAATTTGTTTGATGTTGCTTATATCAATAAAATTATATTTTGTTGAAAACGGTCAGATAGTCAATACTATTATGATACTTATAGCAAGTTTTGTAATATTTGATGGGCTTATAACATCTGGCTCTGCTATGGCTATGCTAAGAATGGTTGAGAATGCAATAGATTCTTATTCTTATGTAAATGATATGGAAGATATGAAAGAAGGAAGTATTACAGAGCCCATAAAAAATCACAATATAGCCTTTAAAAATGTTTCTTTTTCCTATGATGATAGACCAATTTTAAAAAATGTATCAGCAGAGATAAAAGAAAATACCATGACTGCCATTGTAGGACCATCTGGATCTGGTAAGACAACATTTTGTAATCTCATAGCGAGATTTTGGGATGTAAATTCTGGCGAGATTTTAATTGGGGGAAAAAATATAAAAGACTATAAGATAGAAAACTTAATGAATTCTATTTCAATGGTCTTTCAGGATGTATACCTATTTGAAGATACAATTGAAAACAATATAAAATTTGGAAAACAAAATGCAAGCCATGAAGAAGTAGTTCAAGCTGCTAAAAAAGCAAGGTGTCATGAATTTATAGAAGCTTTACCAGATGGATATAACACTATCATTGGGGAAGGTGGAGCAAGTCTATCTGGTGGAGAAAAACAAAGAATCTCCATAGCCAGAGCCATGCTAAAAGACGCGGACATCATAATCTTTGATGAAGCAACAGCAAATATAGACCCGGAAAATGAAGATAAGCTTAAAGAAGCAATAGAATCATTAACAAAAAATAAGACAGTAATAATGATTGCTCATAGACTAAAGACAATTAGAAATGCTGACCAGATTTTAGTCTTAAAAGATGGAGAAATAGTAGAACGTGGTAATCATGAAGAACTGATTAAAAATAATGGACTTTATTCTGACCTTATAAATGCAAAAACTAAGGCGGAATCATGGAAATTAAATAATTGATAGGAAGAAATATTTAAAGTCTCTGAACATGAAAAATATTTAGAGCAGGTGGACAAGAAAAACCACTTGCTCTTTTTTTCGTTCCTAAATCAATATGGGAATTTTGAAGATAATCTAGAAGATAAAAATGTTGATGTAGAAAAAGTTGTAGCTACACCAATGATGATTGAAGCATAAAAAATGTATCAACCATTACCCTTTAAACAGGATTTAGGTTGATACACAAAATTATTTACAGACCCTGTTATTGTGTAATTAAGACTATAAGCGTTAAGCGTGTTATTTATAGTAAATAAAATTATACCATACTCAGAATATAATTTCAGGGCACTATTGACAAAAGTATAAGAAAATGATAATCTTTATTAAAGAACGAGTGTCGGTCAATAGGTGGTGAGGTTTTGGCAAAGAGAAATGTAAAAGATCCAGAAGAAAGAAAACAGGAACTTATAAATATAGCATCAAGACTTTTTGAAAAGGATGGATATGAGAAAGTTTCTGTGCGAGATATTCTCGCGGAAGTTAACGGAGCGCCGGGAATGTTTTATTATTATTTCAAATCAAAAGAAGATATTTTCTTGGCGTGCATGGAAACATATTTTGAAGAAAAACTAAAAAATAAGTTGGATATACTTCAAAATAAGGAAATAGATTACGAAGAAAGAATAAAGATTTTAAGAGAACTCATAGTAAAAGATATCAGTCAATTTACAACAAGATATAATTTTTCAAAAGAGAATTCAATTACAGATAACTCTTACAGGCTATGGGAATTGATTCATTACATTGGGAAATTTATAGATGTCTATTCAGAGTTTATAATTGAAGGAATGGAAAATAAAAAAATAGAAAATAATATGGGAATAAATAGAGGAAATGTGAGAAGTTTTGCAGCTTTTATTTTATACGGAGCTGTTGGAACAATATATAACGACTATATTATTAAGGGAGAAAACAAAACAAATTCAAGTGAAGCCTTTGGAATAATAAGCGAACTATTTCAAAGACCTCATTAGAGAAAAATAAAATATAAGTATTTTACAAGGGAAACATCAACAGTGTTTTCCTTGTATTAGTTTTAGGGCAAATGAACGAACTCGTTCGGTAAGGAGGTATGTTTTAGATGAAAAAGAAGAAATCAATCAAAGATATTATTTCCTACAGTGAAATAAAAAAAGGACAACTTGTAGGAGGGATATTATTTGTTAGTCTTGGGATGCTATTAAGTATTTGTCCAATTTTGGTGATATACAAAGTCATAAAATCTCTATTTTTATATGGAAAATTAGAACAAAGTACAATACAGTTCAGCATCTATGGACTTGCAGCAGTGGTATTGTCATATTGCTTAACTTACATTGGCGGTATTTTATGCCATAAGTTTTCATATGTTTTAATAGCTAACTTAAAAAAGAAAATATTATTTCATATTGGAAATCTTCCTTTAGGATTTTTTACCGGAGACAACAAGTCAAAAATAAGGCAAGTATTAGGATCGGACATGAATCAAATTGAGGGATATTTTTCTCATCAATTACCAAATTTAATTTCAACTTTAGCACTAATTTTAGCAATGATAATTGTTATGTTGAAGATAAATTTAATATTAGGTCTTACGACTTTGTTAATTATATTTGTTGGTTTAGGAATTCAGATTGCAATCATGGCAAAGATTATAAAGTCGGGTGGACTTGAGAAGAACTTTGCGATTTTGGATCAAATTAATTCAGCAACTACTGAATACGTTAAAGGTATGCCGGAAGTGAAAATATTTGGAACAGGAGCAAAATCATTTAAAACTTTTTCAAAGTCAGTAGGAGAATATAGAGACTTTACAAGTTCGATGACATCAATGATAAGACCGGGATTTGTTTCATTTAGAATGTTTATTTTATCTGTTGCTACATTCATAGTTCCAGTAGGAATACTTTTAATGTCACGAAATAATAACTTGGATTTTGCTACAGTTTTTATTTTCTATTTGATTCTTGCACCTGCCATTAGCGTACCTGCATTAAAACTTAGAGATTTTGCAGAAGGAATGAATTTACTAAATGAAGTTGTTTTGAGAATCTACGAAATTATAGATCAAAAAGAATTGGCAATTGAAAATAGCGAGGAAGAGATAAAAGGTCATGATCTTGAATTCGAGAATGTAAGCTTTTCTTATGGAGATGAAGAGGTTTTAAAGAATATAAGCTTCTGCGCCAAACAAGGAGAAGTTACAGCATTGGTTGGCTATTCGGGAGCAGGTAAATCTACCATTGGAACGCTAATACCGAGATTTTACGATCCTTCAGAAGGCTCTATTAAAATTGGTGGGGTTAATATAAAAAATATTCCGATAAACGTCTTAATGGACAAGATAGCATTTGTTTTTCAAGACAGCGATCTTATTACAGATACAGTCTTCAATAATGTTGCTATGGCAAAGACAGGTTCTACAAAAGAAGATGTTATAAAAGCCTGCAAAAAAGCAAGATGTCATGATTTTATTGCAAAACTTCCTGGTGGGTATGACACTGTTTTGGGTAAAGGGACTTATTTATCTGGAGGAGAGAAACAACGTATTGCTGTAGCAAGAGCGATTTTAAAGGACGCACCAATATTAGTATTAGATGAGGCAACAAGTTTTGCTGATTCTGAAAATGAATATCTTATGCAGGAAGCTTTGTCTGAATTGGTTAAGGATAAGACGGTTATCATGATTGCTCATAGGTTAAATACCATAGAGCATGCAAATCAAATTTTAGTAATATCTGATGGAAAAATTGCAGAAAGAGGTAAGCATAAAGATTTAATCCTTGCAGATGGAATATATAAGCGACTCTTTGATATTTATAAGAAGACAAATATTTGGCAAATGGATATAGAAGGGAGTGAGAATGAATGATAAGAAATATTACATTAGGAAAGATGAATAATATAAGAAAATCAATTATTTTAAATGTTTTGGCATCTATTTCAAACCTTATACCATTTATTGCTTTGGCGAAAATTGTAGAAACACTATTTTTAAATAGAGGTGCAAATAGGATAGATACGAGCCTTTTATGGAAGTATTTTGGGATAATGGCAGTATTTTTCTTAATAACATTCATATTGGAAAATTTAGCCACAAAATATACCTATGAACTTGGATACAAGACAAGTGCAGATGGAAGAATAGAGCTTGCAGACCACATAAGAAAACTGCCAATAGGTTATATTTCAGGGAAAAGTTCAGCAGAGATCTTAGATACATTAATGAATGATTTTTTCAAAGTTGAAACGGCAGCAACTCATCAATTACCTCAATTTTTCAGTGGTATATGTGTAGCGGTTCTTTGCTCAATATTATTTTTGATAATCAATGTAAAAATGGGAATAGCAACTCTTATTGGACTACCTATTTCTGTTCTACTCCTCACACTCATGCAAAACTTTCAGAAAAAAATTTATTTGAAAACAAAGAAAATTAGGATAAAAGAGGAAGAAGATATAAACGAATATTTGGATGCCATTAAGACTCTAAAAGCTTATAACAGCTTAGATGATACATTAACAAAGCTTGAAGAAGATATAGATAACTCAAGAAATGCAAATATTAAGAGTGAGAAAGGGGTTGGTTCATTAACTACTATAGCAAGTATGATTTTAAGAATAGGACTTCCTTTGATGAGTTTAGTTGGTTCCTATTTATTTATAAATGGATCTTTGGAAATTGATACATTTTTAATGTTCTTATTTGTAGGCACAAGGATTTTTGATCCCTTGGAGCTTGCACTTGTAAATTATACAGGTCTACAAATGGCATCAGTTTCAGGAGAGAGAATCATTAACTTACTTAACGCTAAACCTATGTCAGGAAATTCCGATGTAAACGAAAGCAACAAAATTGAAATCTGCGATGTTTCATTTTCTTACAAGGAATCTAAGGTTATCGATAATGTTTCATTAGACATTAATGAAAATGAATTAACTGCTTTTGTTGGTTACTCTGGCTCTGGAAAATCTACACTAATTAAATTAATTTCCAGATTTTATGATCCTAATGAAGGGACAATTAAAATTGGTGGAGTAGATTTGCTAACAGCCGACCCTGATAAATTAATGGATAAATTTTCTGTTGTTTTTCAAGATGTGTATCTTTTTAAAGACACAATTTATAACAATATAAAATTTGGAAATGAAGATGCAAGTAAAGATGAAATCATGAATGCTGCAAAAATGGCAGGAGCTTATGACTTTATAGTCAAAAAAGATGATGGATTTGACACTATGATTGGACAAGGAGGAGCGACTCTGTCTGGAGGTGAGAAACAAAGAATATCAATAGCGAGAGCAATATTAAAAAATGCACCAATAATACTACTTGATGAAGCAACATCTTCACTTGATCCTGAAAATGAACTTATTATACAGGAAGCAATATCAAATTTAATTAAAAATAAAACAGTTGTGGTTGTAGCTCATAAATTAAGGAGCGTAATGGGAGCTGATAAAATTGTTGTTTTAAACAAAGGAAAGGTAGAGGAAGTTGGGAAGCATGAAGAACTTATAAAAAATGAAGGACTATATAAAGACTTATGGAATTATCAAGAAAAGTCTAAAGAATGGAAGATTGTACAGTAACAATCAATTTTAAAGGAGGAAACTTATGAAAACACAAAAGAAATCATCAAAAAATGCAGTTACAGCTGGTGTTTTAATTGCACTTTACTTTGTAACATATGCAGTTATTGGGGTAATATCTATGCCTGTCCCTGTTTTGTTTTTACTAATGCCTATGCTTGTAGCACTACTTGCTGCACCAACCTATCATATGCTTCTTGCAAAGACAAAGTCAGCCACTGCTATTGTAATCGCAGCTATCTTACCAAGTATTTTATTAGTTGCAACTGGACATATTCCAATTGCACCATTAGTGGCAGTGCCTGCCGGAATAATTGCTATGTTGATAGCAAAAGGTGGAAATTATACAGACTTTAAGAAAAATACAATTAGTCATATGTTTTTTTCTCTAAACTTATTTGGAGGATTCTTACCAATTTGGGTTATGAGAGAAGCATTTTTTGAAAGTGTAATAAAAGGTGGCTTAGATCAAAGCTTTTGTAACACAGTAAGATCATGGACACCAATATGGATGTTACCAGTTATGATTATAGGAACATTTATATTCTCTATGATTGGTTCTTATTTTACAAAAAAAATACTAAATAAAAAGTTGGAATCCGCAGGAGTTTTATAATGGAAAATTCAAAGTTTGTTCTGGGGTCAAAATATGACCTCAGAACAAAACTTATCTTGCTTATAGGTGCGAATATTTTAATTTTTTTAGGGTTTGATTGGATCTATCAAAGCCTTATTACATTATTTTTCCTTGTCATTATTATTAGCGATGGTTATAAAAAATCCACTATAAGGTATATTTTATTTTTTGTAATAAGTGTAGTATTGGAAAAATCTTTAGCCTATTTTAATATGAATTTTCTTTTGAATTTAATTTTATTTATCTTAGCAATTGGAAGAAAATTTCTGCCATGTATTATCGTGGGTAAATGGATTTTAAATTCCACATCTGTTTCCAGTGCAGTAGCAACTTTACAAAAATTAAAACTTTCAAAAGACTCGCTCATAATGATTTCTGTAATATTTAGATGTTTGCCTACTATTAAAGACGAATGGAGTCATATAAATATGGCGATGAAAACTCGAGGAATTAATTTTAACTTAATCAATTTAACAAGAAGACCAACATTAATTATGGAATATTTTTTTGTGCCATTGTTCGTAAGTGTGATAGAAATTGGGGATGAGCTCTCTCAATCAGCCATTATAAGGGGACTCGATGCCCCTGTTAACAAAACAAGTAGACACCTAATTAAGTTTAGAAAAAATGATATTGGTGTTCTAATTCTTATGATTTTAATTTTATCAATAGTAATATTTATGAAAGTATCAGGGTGGGACTTATGATTGAAATTAGAGAATTAAGTTTTAAGTATAAGGGAGGATCTGATTACTCATTAAAAGATATAAATTTGAAAATCAAAAAAGGGGAATGCATTCTTCTATGTGGTAGGAGTGGTTGTGGAAAGTCCACTCTATTAAAGCTTATGAATGGCATAATACCTGAGTTTTATGATGGGGACATTTCCGGCAGTGTTATGGTCAATGGTATGAATACATTTACCACACCAATTTACAAGTTATCTAAGGATGTAGGTTCAGTTTTTCAAAATCCTAAAACACAATTTTATACAACTAATACAACCGATGAAATCGCTTTTGGTTTAGAAAATTACGGCATAGAAAGAGAAGTAATTAACAAAAGGATTGAAGAAGTTGAAAAAGAGCTTCATCTTGAAAACTTGATGAATAAAAATATATTCAATCTTTCTGGAGGAGAAAAGCAGAAGATTGCTATAGCAAGCATTTACGCATTAAACCCTGAGATATTTATTCTTGATGAACCATCTTCAAGCTTAGACATAGAGTCAATGAAAGAATTATCGCTTACAATAAAAAAGCTTAAATCTTTAGGAAAAACTATTATTATTGCAGAACACAGGTTGTGGTATTTAAAAGACATTGTTGATAGAGCAATATACTTAGAGGATGGAAAAATCATCAGAGAATATAGTATGGACGAAATTGAAAATCTAAGTGAAGATGAACGAATGAGAACAGGACTTAGGCATTCTGATTATAAAGCTATTGAAAGATTTGATGATTTTGAAACTTCAAATGAAGGGACTTTATTAGAGTTAAAAAATCTGATATTCAAAAGAAATACCAAAATAATTTTGTCCATCAAGGATCTTAAATTTTGTTATGGGAATATTATTGGAATTGTTGGTGAAAATGGAATTGGGAAGTCTACATTAGCAAAAATTATATGTGGCTTATACAAAGAAAATAAAGGTAAAATTTTAAAAGATGATGAGAATTTAAATATAAAAAGTAGGTTAAATGAGAGCCTGCTTATTATGCAGGAAGTGAACTGTCAGTTATTCACGGACACTGTCAAAGATGAAATAGTATTAACATCAAATATTAAAGATGATAATGCTTTAGATACTTGGTTAAAAGATATGGAGTTGAAAAATATCAGTGATAGGAATCCTCACACCTTGTCAGGAGGACAAAAACAGAGAGTAATTTTCTTATCCGCTTTACTATCCGACAAGAAAATTCTATTTTTCGATGAACCAACCAGTGGATTGGACTATAGAAATATGAAAATAGTAGCTAAAAACATAAAGAAAGTAAAGGAAGAAGATAAGTTGATTTTAATAATATCCCATGATGTTGAGTTTTTAGATTCAGTTTGTGATAAAGTGATTGATTTTACTTACTTATGAAAATGCATACATTAGTAAATTACAAGAGGGACATATGATAAAAAAGGAAGAAAAACGAGAAGTTATGAATAGTATTTTTTTGAATACTCCATAATATAAACTTTATAATATTTTTTTTTGAGGATTTATGCCTAATAGCATAAGTCCTCATTTTTTTATGCTTAAATTAATCATTGAAACTCAAAAATATTATAGAAAAATAAAAATTCTGGTTACCAAAGAGGGCAAATTTCACTTTATAAAGTGAGGGGTATTTTGTCATCTTTCTATAAAAATCAAAATACTTTGAAGTGCCAATATTCTTGAAGTTGCTTATGTGGAATTAGCACATTTCAGATTTAATCCACTTATCAAGGTAAAAAAAATCAACTTATATAGGAGGTTAAAATGCAAGCAATAAAGATTTATAGTATAAGACTTGCTATGTTATGTAGACTTTATGATCTTAAATTAATTAATGATAAGGAATACACAAAAATAAAAAATAGAATAGAAAATGATTATAAGAAGATGAATAGAAAGTAGTTAATCTTGTGATATAATAATACTGTAGAAAGACACAAAATGGGAAGGAGGTAAAATGAATACTAAAGTAAAATTAATAAAAGCTTCAAATACAGGAGCTAGAAATAGAAATGCACTAGATTTAGATTTAAAACGTGTTGCAGCATATTGTCGAGTAAGTACAGATAGTAAAGACCAACTTGAATCATATAAATCGCAAGTTGATTATTACACAAATCTAATAAAAAATAATAAGAACTGGACTCTGGATGGTATATATGCAGATGAAGCAACAACAGGAACAACTGCTACTAAAAGAGCAGATTTCATGAGACTAATTAGTGATTGTCAAAATGGAGATATAGACATGATAATTACTAAATCTATATCAAGATTTGCTAGAAACACATTAGATACTTTGAAATATGTAAGGCTTCTAAAGGAAAATAATGTTGGTGTAGTATTTGAAGAAGAAAATATAGATACTTTGACAATGGATGGAGAGCTATTACTAACAATATTAAGTTCAGTAGCTCAACAAGAAGTAGAAAATACCTCAGCCCATGTAAAAAAAGGACTGAAAATGAAAATGGAAAAAGGGGAACTTATAGGTTTTCAAGGTTGCCTTGGATACGACTATGACCCTATAACAAAAAGTATCTCTATAAATGAAGAAGAAGCCAAGATTGTCAGATATATTTTTAAAAGATATTTAGAGGGTAATGGTGGTTCAGTCATTGGTAGGGAACTAGAAGAACAAGGATATCTCACTCCTAGAGGTAAAACAAAATGGTCTGATACTACAGTGTTAGGAATAATTAAAAATGAAAAGTATATTGGCGATATACTAATGGGAAAGACCTTTACAGTTGATCCCATAACAAAAAGAAGACTAGCAAATTTTGGAGAATCTGATAAATATCACATTGAAAATCATCACGAGCCAATTATATCAAAAGAAGATTTTGAAAAGGCACAGGAGATTAGACTCAGAAGAGCACAAAACAGAAACACTATTGCTAACAAGGATAGAAAAAGAGAAAAACTATCAAGGCAATATGCTTTTTCAAGTATGCTGGAATGTGGATTTTGTGGTGAAATACTTTCAAGAAGAACATGGCACACTAGTTCAATTTACAAAAAAATTAACTGGCAATGTGTAAGGTCAACTAAAAAAGGTAAAAAATATTGCCCTCATTCAAAAGGAATACAAGAAGCAGCAATAGAAAAAGCATTTGTTGAAAGCTATAGGCAATTATGCCATGCAGATTCAACAGTAATAGATGACTTTTTAAAAATTGTAGAAGAAGAAATAAATGATAATACTTTAGTCAAAGATTTGAAAAAGATAGAAAGTCAATTAAATAGAATCATTAGTCAAGAAAGAAAGTTAGTTGATCTTCATTTAGAAGACAGTATAGACGAAGAAGTTTATGCTAAAAAATATAAAAAACTGATAAAACAAAAAGAAGAATTAATTGATGAAAAGAAAACACTGGAACTAACGATAAAAGATGAAAACTCCATTAAAGAAAGATTAAAGCAATTTAAAAAGGTCTTAGAGAATAGAGAAATTATAGAGGAATTTAATAGAACAGTATTTGAAAGCATAGTTGATAAAGTCGTGGTGGGTAGAATTGACAAAGACGGAACAGTTCATCCATATGACTTAACATTCTATTTCAAAACAGGAGTTAAAGATAGTCAAGATTCTAATAACTTCAAGGATAAAAGAAAAAATGCCAAAGACAATGACACTAATAAATTGTGCTCCCACAAGAATGACGAGGATAAAAAATTATGTTCCCAATCAAAAGACAACGCATGTCGAGACCATTGCCTTGATTACAAGAAAATAAGTTGTAAATATATAAGACTCTTGAGGCTGCTGGCTTTTAGGATTTTTTGAAGAAATCCTAAAAGCCATTTTTATATTTAATTATTAGCTGTAAGAGTATATAGATATTAAAACAATCAGGCTGTCCAGATAGGATAGGTATCATTTATTTTAGTACATAAATATATTAATAAGAAAAATTAATATTTTACTTAATATATGCTATAATAGTCATAGAGATAAAAATATTAAAACTTAAAATCATTATTAAAAATATTTATTTTATCCTGAATATTTTTGATAATAATTAAGGAAAGAAAATGTCGACTATGTTAGAGATGATGAAATAATTCATTTTGTGATAAATGGTCTTGATGATGTTGTGGATGTTTTGAATTCGAGTCTACCTACAGTTAGTAGTTGGGGTTTTATAATATAATTTGATGAATGAATTAGAAGTTGTTTGTAATTATTCTTTATTTTGTTAATATTTTAAAAAATTTATACTGGGGGGGATTATGTTAGATAATATTTTTATAATTATTGGAATTGCCTGTATCTTATTAGTTACAGTATTTAGGTCACAATTTAAGGGAAAAATTGGGGAGATTGTTTCTGCGAAATTTTTAAATAAACTAGATAAGGATAAGTATAGGGTTTTAAATGATATTAAGATTGACAACCCATCTAAAAATACTAGAACTAGCCAAATAGATCACTTAGTTGTTTCTAAATATGGGATTTTTGTTGTAGAAACCAAGGCCTACAAGGGGAAAATTTATGGTAAAGAATTTTCACGTAATTGGACACAATATTTAGGTAGTAAAAAATATGAATTTATGAATCCAATTTTACAAAATTATGGTCATATAAAAGCACTCGAGGCTCTTTTAGAAGATGTCTATCCAAGCATGAAGTATTTTTCTATTATTGCTTTTTCTCCAGAAGCAAATCTTAAAGATGTTGAGGTTAAGGATGCCAAGCTCTGCAGGATTTCGCAAGTTGCTAAGCTTATAGAAGAGCTCTCTGTTGAGGAAATTTATAATGAAGAAGATTTGGATAAGATTTTAGTCATCATCAAGAAAAATAAATCATATCAGACAGACATTTCTCATGTAATGGACATTAATAAGATTAAGAAAGAAAATGAAAAGAAAATTGAAGAAGGAATTTGCCCTAAATGTGGAGATAAACTTGTTGAAAGGGAAGGAAAATACGGAAAGTTTTTAGGATGTTCTAACTTTCCAAAGTGTAGGTTTGTTCTTTCTGGTAAAAAAGATAAGTAAATTATTAGATAATGCTTAATTATATAAGAAAAATTATTAGTAAAAATTTATATTTTATTTTATACGTGGGATCTTTTCCTTTATTATTCTTGTGCTTTATTTTATGCGATAAAATTGAATTCATCCCACTTTTTAACAATATATTTTTAGGTTTCGCAGAACTATCATTTTTTGCATTTCAAATATATTTTATATTAAAATTTACAGACCTTAATATTAATTTTTATTTAAAACTATTGTCAACTCTTCTTATGATTGGACTTGGCTTTTTGGCAGGATATTTGGTTTTGATTATGAGTATCTTTGCTTTTAAGGATAATGTTCCTTTTACTTATGATGGAGAAAAATATTATCTCTTAAATGAAGGTTGGGTTGATTTTGATTATATGGTTTATAGGAAAAATTTTGTTACTATGGATAAGATGACATTTGAGGAGAGTGAGCAAATTTTTAAAAACCTTGACCAAATAACAAACGAAGATACAAGAGCGAGTCTTAAATTTTATCTAAACAAGGATAAAGAAACTAATGATGTAAAAATACCAGCAGAATACGAAACTCAAAAAGAAATTCAAAGACAAACTCAAAGGCTAAATGATTTTTCTGCTGAAAATGTAAAAGAAATTCCAAATTCAAATTTTGGTCTTCTTGAAGTCGATAGGGCAGGGGCCAGGTCTAGGCGGTTTTTTGTTGAGATTGTGGACAATAGATTATCTTTTGTATCTGAAATCCCTGATACTAGTCCTGATATTTCTGGATCAATAAAAGAAGATGAGTCTATTTTGCTTATTTGTAAGGATATTAATGGGAATGAAAAACAATATAAATCAACTAATCTTGGAAAGACTTTTGAACCTATTAATTAAAAATAAATTTGATTTTATAAGACTTGTGCATATAATATTTTTAGGGAATGAAGTACTCCCTTGATAATTATAATCTAAAACGCGAAAGCTGATGACTTCTACAATATTGTAGGGTTATCAGCTTTTTTATTGTGAAAGGAGGCGTTATGATTTTATCACTCGGACTTATTTTAATTATCGGCATGGTTTTTGCCAAAATTTTTGATAAGTTAAAACTACCTAGGATAATTGGTATGCTTCTTACAGGAATTATCTTAGGTCCACAAGTCTTAAATCTTTTGAATGCAAATATTTTGAAAATCTCACCAGATTTAAGAACAATCGCACTTATAGTAATTTTATTAAAGGCAGGGTTAAGCCTTGATATAGGAGATCTTAAAAAAGTAGGTAGGTCAGCAGTCTTGTTATCATTTTTGCCAGCAAGTTTTGAAATTTTATCTTATGCTATTTTTGTGCCTAAAATATTGGGGTTAAACTTAATTGATGGGCTTTTGATGGGTGCTGTTATGGCTGCGGTTTCACCAGCAATTGTTGTGCCTAGGATGGTAAAACTTATTGATGAAGGATATGGCAAGGATGAGTCTATACCTCAGATGATCCTAGCAGGAGCATCTTGTGATGATGTTTTCGTCTTGGTTTTATTTTCAAGCTTTTTATCCATGGCTAAAGGAAGCGAATTTTCTTTTAAATCATTATTAAAGGTGCCAGTTTCAATTATTTTGGGTATTGGATTTGGTATTGTAATTGGTTATATATTGTACTTATTTTTTGAAAGAAGATATAAAAATGGATCTTATATTAGAAATTCTTCTAAGGTAATTACTTTATTAGCTCTTGCCTTTTTGATTGTAAGCATAGAAAGTCTTCTAAAGGAAATAATCCCGGTTTCAGGTCTTCTAGCTGTTATTGCTATGGCGTCGGCATACAAGATAAAAGCAGAAGATGGTGTTGTTGAAAGACTTTCTGAAAAGTTTGCTAAACTTTGGATTTTTGCAGAAATTTTATTATTTGTCCTTGTTGGTGCAGATGTTGATATCAAATATATGACTGGAATAGGTTTTGCTGGAATTTTATTAATCTTTTTAGGGCTTTTAATTAGATCTATTGGTGTTTTTATTTCTGTTGCTGGAAGCAGACTTAGTAAAAATGAAAAAATATTTACAATACTATCTTACACACCAAAGGCAACTGTCCAGGCAGCGATTGGATCAGTGGCACTTGCTAATGGATTAGAATCTGGTATGGCCATCTTATCTATTGCAGTTTTATCTATAATTATAACAGCACCAATGGGAGCAATTTTTATTGACAAATCCTATAAAAAATTGTTGAGAAGGTCTGATAATTAAATAAAATTATTTTTCTTTATAAAAGGTATAATGTTTATAAGAAAAGGAAGGTGGTCTTATGAGTCAAGCAAAATTAAAAGTTACATTACTTAATTATACAAAAGATGGTGAGGAAACTATTGCTCAGGCTGGCAAACTTTGCTATTCGCCAGTAGGTGTTGAGGAGATTTCTAAAAAACAAAGTCCAATATCTATTGCAAAATATATAAAGATGTTAGTAAGCTTGGGCCATATGAGTCCTATTGAGCATATATCATTTACTTTTGCAGTAGAGGGTGTATCTAGGACTTTAACCCATCAACTAGTTAGACATAGGCTTGCTTCTTACTCTCAACAGTCACAAAGATATGTAAAGCTTGATGGTTTTGAATATATTATTCCTCCTCATATAAAGGAAGATCCTGAAGCTAGAAAGATATTTGTAGAGGCTATGGAAAAAGACCAAGAGGCTTATGATAAGTTAACTGATATACTTACAAACAAACACTTAGAAAAACTAATAGACCAGGGCTATGATGAAAAAAGTGCAAAAAATATGGCAACTAAAATGGCTATAGAAGATGCTAGATATGTATTTCCTAATGCCTGTGAGACAAAAATAGTTTTTACTATGAATGCTAGAAATCTATTACATTTTTTTAGCCTAAGATCATGCAACAGAGCCCAATGGGAAATCAGAGCTATGTCTGATGAAATGATAAAACTAGTCAAAAATATTTATCCAAACTTATTTGCAAATGCAGGCCCATCATGCATAGATGGACCTTGTCCAGAAGGCAAGATGACTTGTGGCAAAATAAAAGAAGTTAGGGAAAAATATAAAAACTTTTAAAAGATAAGAGAAGGTAATTTATGTCCTATATTAAATTAAACCAAGTAAGTAAAAAATATAAGTCAGGCCAATCAGATATTTTAGCTAATGATAATATAAGTTTTGACCTAGAAGAGGGCAAACTGCTTATAATAGTTGGAGCTTCTGGTGCTGGAAAGACAACACTTTTAAATATTATAGGGGGTATGGAACAGGCTAGTAGCGGGGATATATTTATTGATGGCAAAAACCTTAGCGATTTAAATGAAAATGAACTAACCACCTATCGTAGAGATGATGTTGGTTTTGTTTTTCAACATTATAATTTAATTCCCAACCTAACAGCCCTGGAAAATGTAGAGCTGGCTAGCGAGATTTCAAAAGATTCCCTAAAAGCAGATGAGGTTTTAAACCAGGTTGGCCTTGGAGATAGGAAAAATAATTTCCCATCCCAATTATCAGGTGGGGAGCAACAAAGGGTAGCTATAGCCAGGGCCCTTGCCAAAAATCCAAAACTCCTTTTATGTGATGAACCTACAGGAGCCCTTGATTATAATACAGGCAAAAATATATTAAAACTCCTCCAGGATGCATCGAGGAAGTTAAATTCTACTGTTATTATCATCACCCACAATTCACTTATAAAGGGTATGGCTGACCAAGTTATAGAGCTTAGGGATGGTAAAATTTTAAAATCATACACAAATGATAGACCTGTCCCTGTATCTGATCTAGAGTGGTAATATGAACAAGACCTATATAAAAAATATCCTAAGAGATATTAAAAAAACAAAAGGAAAAGTATTTTCTATAGGGGTTATGGTTGGGCTTGCTACGATGGTTATAGTAGCCCTAGTTATAACTGGACCTTCTATGAGAAAAAGCTTAGATGATTCTTTAAATACCTACAAACATCCAGATATAATTGTTAGATCAACCTATCCTATGGATTTTGAAGATAAGATTTTATTAGAAAAAGATAAGGATATTGATCAGATTTCTTTCATAAAAACTATCGATTTGATGGACGAAGAAAAAATTATTAGATTAAAGTCCTATGATAATAGTTTTGAGAAAAGTTTTATAACAGATGGAAATCCTATAAAAACAGACAAGGAAATTATATTAGACGAGTCTTTGAAAAAGTATTATAAACTCGGCGATACCCTTGACTTATCTTATATAAATGAAGATCAGAAAGAAAATTCCAAGCTTAACAATACAAGCTATAAAATAGTCGGATTTTATAAGTCTAGCGAAAAATTTATGGAAGATATGAAAGACCTATCTCCTGTTGGGAAAAAAGAGCTGGATGGCTTTGCTTTTATAGATAAGAAAAATTTTACAGCTGATAAGTTTAATGAGGTAAATATCTCATACAAGGATTCAGATCAAATGGATAAGACGTCTGATGACTATATAAAATTTATAAGTCAAAAAAAAGACAGAATAGAAGATGATATTTATCTTAGGCCCAAAGAAGTCTTAGGCAAAATAAAAACAGAAGCAAATGAGAAAATCTCTGATGCTGAAGTTGATATAAATGAAGCAGAAGAGACTATTTCTACAACTGAAAAAGACTTGTCGGATGCAAAAAAGAAATTAGATGATGGTTTTAGACAATATGAAATAGAAAAATCAAATTATGAAAATAAAATTAGACAGGCAGAAACTAGTCTTAGAAATTCAAAAGATCAATTAGAAAAAGGTCAAGCAGACCTAGAGGCTGGCAAGCAAAATTTAATGGATTCACAAGAAGAATTTGATAAAAATATTGGCCAGAACAAAAAAGTTTTAGATGAAAAATATAAAGAATTAACAAAGGCAAAAGAAGAAATCAATGCTAAAAAGATTGAGATACAAAATGCTTTGCATAAGATAGACGAGCAAGCCTCTGAAAAATCTAAGGAGTTTTTAAAAGAAAATGTTGGATTAGATGAGGCCAGTGAAGATGGTTTAGATTCTAAGCCACTTAGTTTGGATCAAGAAGATTTTCAGATGAAAATCGACCAGGAAAAAGCTCCCTTACTTGAAGCATTAAAGCAAATTGAGAATAAAGAAGCTGAATTAAATGCTGGATTTGATCAGTATAATAAATCAAAACAAGATTTTGATAAAGCAAAGTCTGATGGCCTTGCAAAAATACAGGCTGGCCAGGATGAAATTGACAAAAACCAAAGAGAGATCAATCAAGGTTGGACCCAGTATTTTACAGGTAGGGATGAGCTCCAATACAATAAAAGAAATGGTAAAAATAAATTAGAAGAAGCCTATAAAAAATTGCTCGATTCCAAAAATGAATATGAAAAAGGCCTAAGAGAATTTGAAGCAAATAAGGATAAGGCTCTAGATGAGATACAAGACGGAAAGGCAGAAATAAAAGATAAAAAAGGAGCTCTTCTTAAACTAAGAGATCCTGAATACCATGTGGAGAGTATTTTTGATAACCAAGGCATAGATACCTATTATCAGAATTCGTTAAATATGGACTCTTTATCCAAAGTATTTCCAGTATTCTTTTATATGGTTGCCATGCTTGTGACAATTACAACTATGAAAAGATATATCCAGGAGCAAAGACTAATAAATGGTACCCTAAAATCTCTTGGTTACTCTAATAAGATGATAGGTAGGAGATTTTATATTTATGGGCTTATACCAACTATAATTGGATCTCTAATAGGTGGGATTTTGGGTAGGTTTTTGATTGTAAAGGTCATCTTTGATGCCTACTCAACAGGTTTTGAAATAATAGAAACACTTTATATCAACTCGATTTTTCCAATAATAGGATCAATAATATTATCATCAGTTTTAGTTGCTATGACAGTATATTTGACATCAAAAAAGACAATCAAAGAATTGCCTGCAAGACTTCTTCAAGGACAGTCACCAGAATCAGGTTCTAAGATTCTTTTGGAGAAAATTCCTCTAATATGGAAGAGATTATCTTTTATGCAAAAAATCACATCTAGAAACATATTTAGGTATAAGTCTAGGATGTTTATGACCATATTTGGAGTTGCAGGTTGTACAGCCTTGATATTTTTTGGTTTTGCAATGATTGACTCTCTAAAGGATACTGCTTCTATTCAACAGCACGAACTGCACAATTATACAGCTGTAGCTATTTTAGATGAAAACTCGAGTGATAAAGACAAAAAGGACTATAATGAGAAGATCAAAACTTACGATCATTTAAATGTAAAAAATGACTCGGCAAAATTAAAAAAAGACAATAGTGAAATAGAACTTTCTGTTGTAATTCCAGAAGATATGGATAAATTTAAGGATTTTGTAAGCCTTAGGAAAAACAAGAAAAATCCTATTGATCTGGATAAGGCTGGTGCAGTTCTAACAGAAAATGCAAGTAAGGAATTGTCTATAAAAGCAAATGACAATATAAATGTAAATATAGATGGCAAAGTCTTAGAAGTAAAGATCGGAGCTATTTCTGAAAACTATGTCGGAGATTATTTGTATTTGTCAAAAGATTATTATAAAGACTTATCAAATGAGAACCTAGTAGTAAACGCAAACTATGTTAGGGGAGACCCTGATGATATAATAGAAAAGCTAGAAAATACTGATTCTGTTTTGGCTGTTATAAATACAAGCAAGTCCTACGCATCAATGGATTCTCTTCTTGATAACCTAAATTTGGTTATAGTAGTTATAACCTTGATATCATCAGTTCTAGCTAGTGTTGTACTATACAATATAACAGATATCAATGTTAGCGAGAGAAAAAGAGAGCTTGCAACCATAAAGGTATTAGGATTTTATCCTAAAGAAGTAACTTCTTATATCTATAGGGAGATTTTTCTTTTAACCCTACTAGGTATAGGATTTGGATATATTTTGGGTTATTTGATCTTTAGGTATATAATAGCCCTTGTAGCTCCAAGGAATATTATGCTTGCATACAAGCTTCACCCAATAAGCTTTATAGTATCAGCTGCTATAACCTTAGTTTTATCACTTATTATACTTTTATATATACACAGAAAATTGAAAAAAATAGACATGGCAGAGGCTATGTCTAGTGGAGAATAGGATCAGACGGCGGCTTTTTGTGGCCGTCTTTTTCTTATTTTAAATATTTGCTATAATTATAGGGAGGTAGATATGAAAATAATATTAGTTAGACATGGTTTGACAGAAGCCAATATAAATAAAATATATTCAGTAAATGAAACAAGGATAGACAGAAACAACCTTGATATATTAGATAGAACAAAATCTCTTTTGGAAAATTATAAGATTGACCAAGTTTTTACATCTGCACTAATAAGAAGTCAAGAAACTGCTAGTTATCTAGGTTTTAATGACTTTATAATTGATCCTAGATTAAATGAAATGGATTTTGGTGATTTTAAGGGTCAAAGTCTAATAGATGTTAGAGAAAATTATAAAGATTTTTTTCAGATAGAAAATAAACATTATTTTGATACAAGATATCCTAATGGGGAATCAAGAAATGATCTTATAAAAAGGCTAGGCGAGTTTTTAGATGAGAAAAGTCAGGAAAATAAAAATATATTATGCTTTAGCCATGGTCTTGCTATAAGGGCATCCCTATTTTGGGTTTTAAAAGACTTAGAAAATTGGTCAAGCTTTTGGATAGACAATGGATCCCTAACAGTATTTAATATAAAAGATCAGAAGAGACTCATAGAAAGTGTAAATCTGATATGAAGTTTATACACTTGGCAGATTGCCACCTGTCTGATGATTTTGACTTTGATGTATCAAATGGAGATACTATTAGAACTTATAATAAAAAATCTTTTTATTCAATCCTAAAACAAAATAAAGATGTTGATTTTATAATGATTTCTGGAGACCTATACGAAAGAGACTACTTTACACTCAGTGACTATTATGATTTATTTGATAAGATAGAAGAATTTGGCAAAGATATTTTTTATATAGCAGGCAACCATGATTATATAGACTCAAAGAATAAAGCTATTTTAAAAAATAGACCAGATAATTTCCATATATTTCCAACAGATGATTGGCAATATTTTGAGTTTGGAAATACAAGGATTTATGGCAGGTCCTACGCTGATAGGATAATAAATTATGAATTTGACTATGATATAAGCCTTGATAAGGATTATTTTAATATCCTTTTGGCCCATAGTGATATAAATACAAAAAATTCTTCTTATCTAAATATGGATATAGGAAAGCTAAAAAATATGGGATTTGACTATGTAGGACTTGGTCATATCCATAAAAGAGAAAATTTTGGAAATAATATTTATTATTCTGGATCAATAGAGCCTCATGATTTTTCTGACATTTATGACTATGGATATATTCTTTATGAGGATGGACATATCTATGAGAAGAACTCATCTTTTATGAAATTTTATGATATAAAAATAGAGTCGGAGGATTTTAATTCAGATGATGAAATTGTTGACTATATAAATTCAATCTTAGGTCAAAAATACAATTTTCTTAGATTGACCTTAGATAAAAATTTAGATAAAAAATATATAGGTATGATTAGGGCTGATTATATTGACCTAAAAATAGAAGAAAAAAATGACATAGAATCACTCGTTCAGCTTTTTCCTAATTCAATATTAGAAAAATATTCGAATAAATTTGGAGAACATCTTGATTATATAGAAAAAAGAGCTCTAGAAATAGGTCTTGATGCTATATATAGGAGCAGGGATGAATAAGATTTATATAGAAGAGATACATCTCATAGGATTTGGTAAATTTGTTGACAATAAAATAAGCTTTTCTAAAGATTTTAATCTCATATACGGTCTGAATGAATCAGGAAAGACAACTATAAAATCTTTTATTGAAGGAATGTTTTATGGTTTTGATGAAGGGAAAAATCGTATAAATTTTTCTGAAAAAAGAGAAATATATAGGCCAAAATCTGTTTATAAGTACGCTGGTACAATGCTTATAAGAAAAAACAATGATCTTTTTAGGCTCTATAGAAATTTTGATAATGGAGAATATTCTATAGAAAATCTTGCTAGCAGAGAATTTTTAGAAACAAAACCTAGTGATCTATCTTATCCTGGTAAGTATTTTCTTGGTATAGATTATGATATTTATAAATCCTATGTATCATTTTCTCAAAATCAAGATTTAAGTAAAGATAGGAAGAAAAAAATCTTGGAAAAAATTAATAATTCAGATATAGACTACAATTTTTCCATAAAAAATTCTATAGAAATCCTCGATAAAAGGTTAGCAGATATTGGTAGTGAAAGAGCCTACACAAAGCCTTATGCTAAGTGCAAGGAAAGCTTAGCTATCTTAGAAAAAGAATTGTTTAAAATAAAGGATTTAAAAAAAGAATTTGAAGAAGATTATCAGATATTAGATAATAAAAAAGATCAACTAAAGATTAAAACAAAAAAACTGGATGAATTAAAACTTGAAAATGAGTTTTATAATAAAAAACGTAATGATTATAATTACAAGGCTTATAAAGAGTGGACAGATAAACTCCTATTTATAGAAGAAAAAATTGCCCCATACTCCTATTTGAGAGCTTTTGAAGAAGATGATTTTGAGGAAATTATAAGTGATGGGAATAGGAAAAATATATATATCTATGTAATATTTGCACTGTTTATAATCTTTCTATCATTAATTAGCAAAAAGTATTTCTTACTAATTCTAATAGTTCCCATTTTATTTTTATATTTTAAAAATCAGCCAAATGATATTGACTTGACCTATTTTGGTGTAAATACAATATCTGAGTATAATAAAATGAGGCAAGATTATAAAAAATATCAAAATCTAAGATTGGAAAGAGAAAATATCCTAGAGGTTATAGAAATTCTAAAAAAGCAAGACCTTGATAGGTCTTTCGAAGATTTAGATATGGATTTTGATTTTGAAAATTATGATAATATTTCTGCCTTAGAGAAAATAAAAGATTTAGAAAAAGATATTAATAATCTAAAAGATTATATAAGCCAAAAAGAAAAATCTATTCTTACAATTGATAATCAGCTCAAAAACGAACTATCTATCAGAGATGAGTATAGGGATTTGACAAAAAAACTTGCTGATATGGACCTAGAGAAAAAAGCTATAAATATTGCAAAAAAGAAAATTATGGAGATAGAAGCAGAAAATAACAAAGACCTTTCTGTTTTTGATAAAAGGCTTAGGGATACGATTTATACCCTTATAAAAAAATCTTATGATGTAAAACTTGATAAAAATTTAAAAACAATTATAAAGGATATGGATGGCAATATAATCGAAGTCAACCAATTGTCGCAAGGTTTTTTTGATCAAGTAAATTTCTCTATGAGACTTTCTTTTTTAGTAGATATTTTAAATGGTGGTTTCATAATATTTGATGATGCTTTTATAAATTACGATATAGACAGGCTTAGCAAGGCTTTGTATATACTCCTTGATTTATCTGATAAAAATCAAATAATTTATTTTACCTGTCATAAAAGAGAAGAAGAAATATTTGATGCTGAAAGTATTGAAATAAATAAAATTTATCTGGAGGACTTATGATATATGCTATAGCAGACCTTCATCTAGATCATACTGAGGAAAAATCAATGGAAATTTTTGGTCCGTCATGGGCCAATTACCAGGAAAAAATTTTTGAAAATTGGAAAAAATATATAAGAGATGAGGATACTGTTCTGATACCAGGGGATATTTCGTGGGCTATGGATATGGACCATGCAAAAATCGATTTGACAAAGATCGATAAATTGCCAGGTAAAAAGATAATGATGAAGGGTAACCATGATTATTGGTGGACATCCTTAAACAAATTATCAAACCTAGGACTAAAGACCATTGATTTTTTGCAAAATAATTCTTTTGAAATAAAAGATTATATAATCTGTGGGACTAGGGGATGGATTTCTAGGGATAGTAGAGATTTTGATGATCATGATGAGAAAATTTATAAAAGAGAGCTGCTTAGGTTGGAAAACTCTATAGAAAGCTCAAAAAAAGATAAGGATATAATAGTTTGCCTTCATTATCCACCAATAAATGTAAATGGTTGCTTAAATGATTTTTATTATATTTGCAAAGATAATAATGTAGATACTATCATTTATGGACATTTACATGGCAAGGGCCATAGGCTAATAAAAGAGGGAAACTTTGATGGAATAAATTTAGTATGCGCTTCAGGCGACTATATAGATTTTAAAGCAGTGAGGATAAAATAATGCAAAGAGAAATAGAAGTAAAAGTTTTGGGTATTGACCCAAAAGAAATGGAAGAAAAACTGATTGAAAAAGGTGGAGTAAAAGAAAACCACGAAACTCAAAAAAATTATACCTTTGTACCAAAAGATGGTGAGTTTGAATCAGGATATCTTAGGATAAGAGAAACTTTTATAGATGATGAGAGAAAATCGATCGAACTAACCTATAAAGAACATGAAAATAGTGATGATGTTAGGATAAATAGTGAATACACTGTAAAGATTGACTCTGTTGTAGTTATGAGCAAAATTCTAGATAAAATGGGTATAGTCCTCCAATACAAGGGAGAAAAAGAAAGAATCTCCTATAGGTACAAGGGACAAAGGTTTGATATAGATATTTGGGATGAAAAGACCTATCCACACCCATATATGGAAATAGAGTTTACTAACCAATCAAAAATAGATGAAATAATAAGTGATTTGGATATTGATCCAAAGATGGTTACTACAAAATCAATAACTGATCTAATAAACGAATTATAATTTTGACAGATATCAAATTCCTGGTATAATTTAAAAAAATCCAAGGAGAGGTATATGATTTCGATAAAAAATTTATTAAATTCGTATGATTTGACAAAAGAAGATTTATTAGAAATAATTAAATTAGGAAATGATATTTATAAGAGTCCTGCAGATTTTTCTCATTGTGCTGATGGAAAAATTTTAGGGACTCTTTTTTTTGAGCCTTCAACCAGGACAAGATTATCATTTGAATCTGCTATGCTTAGGTTAGGCGGATCAGTAGTTGGTTTTTCTGATGCAAATGTATCTTCAGCTACAAAAGGTGAAAGTCTCCAAGACACAGTCAAGACTGTAAGCCAATATGCAGACATAATAGCTATGCGTCATCCCCAAGAAGGAGCTGCATATTTAGCAAGTCTTGCTGCTGATTGCCCTATAATTAATGCAGGAGATGGTGGCCACCAACATCCAACCCAAACCCTTACTGATATTTTGACAATATCAAACTACAAAGATAAACTTGATGACCACGTAATTGGTATTTGCGGAGATTTAAAATATGGAAGGACAGTCCACTCCTTGATTAAAGTTTTAAACCTTTTTTCAAATAATAAATTTATCCTAATATCACCTGATGAGCTAAAGCTTCCTCAATATGTAAAAGAAGAAGTTTTTGATGAAGACTCAGAATATGAAGAAGTTAGAAGCCTAGATGAGGTTATGGACAAGGTTGATATACTTTATATGACAAGGATCCAAAAAGAAAGATTTTATTCTGATGCCCAGTACACAAGACTAAAAGATTCTTACCTACTAAATAAAGAAAAGATGAACATGGCAAAATCTGATATGATTGTAATGCATCCACTACCAAGGGTAAATGAGATTGCAAAAGAAGTAGACTCTGATCCAAGGGCAGTTTATTTTAACCAGGTTAAATTTGGAATGTATGTTAGAATGGCCCTTATATTAAAACTTTTGGAGGCAAATAATGATTGAAATAACAAGTATTAAAGACGGAATAGTAATAGACCATATAAAAGCAGGTTTGGCTATGAAAATTTATGAACTTTTGGACCTAAGTGATATAGATTCAGAAGTAGCATTGATTATGAATGCCAGATCTACAAGTATGGGGAAAAAAGATATCTTAAAGATAGCTAGCACAATAGATATAAACTTAGATGCTGTTTCTATTATAGATCCGACAGCAACTATAAATATAATAAAGGATGAAAAAGTTGTAGAAAAACTAGTTTTGGATTTACCGGAAAAGGCTGTTGATATTCTAACATGTCAAAATCCAAAATGTGTATCGACAACTGAAAGAGAAGTATCTAGCGAATTTATTCTTATAGATAAAAAAGATAAAACTTATAAGTGTGCCTATTGTGGCCACATCTACGATGTAGAGGAATAAAATGAAGCAAATTTTTAGAAACTTTTATGGTTTTGATGATGTCAGAATAACAAGGTCAGATATTTTTGTTGAAGATGGGATAATCGTAGAAAAATTTGACGAAAGCCAAGCAGATGAAATCATAGATTGTGATAATCTAGCCTTACTACCTGCCTTTACAGACCTACATGTGCATTTTAGAGATCCTGGATTTACCTATAAAGAAGACCTAGAATCTGGATCAAAAGCAGCCCTTAAAGGCGGATATACAAATGTGCTTTTGATGGGCAACACCAAGCCTAATGTATCTAGCAAAGAAATCTATGAAGATATCATGAAAAGAGGCAAGGACTTAGACCTAATTGGTATAGACCAAGTTATGACTATAAGTGAAAATCTTGAGGGTAAATCATTAGAACATTTGGATGATATACCAGAAACACTTAAATTTATTTCTGATGATGGTCGTGGTGTTGATGATTCTGCCTTGATGTATAAGGCTATGATCAAGGCCAAAGAACTAGGTATAAATATGACTCTTCATGAAGAGGTAAGAGGTGTTTCTAATATTGACTATGAAGTGGCAGAAGATGCTATGACAATTAGAGATTGTTATTACGCATATAAACTTGATATGCCAGTACATTTTTCACATGTTTCTACAGAAGGAGCCATGACTGCTATAAAATATTTCAAGGACTTGGGGGCAAAAATCACCTGTGAGGTAACTCCTCATCATATTTATTTTTCTGATAAAAAAAGAGAAGAAATGAAGGTTAATCCACCTATTAGAAAAAAATCTGATAAGGAATTTTTGATAAAAATGATCAAGGAAGGCTATGTTGATGCTATAGCCACAGACCATGCTCCCCATAGTGAAAAAGAAAAAAAACAAGGGGCTCCTGGATTTATTGGTATTGAGACCGCTTTTTCTACTGTTTATGAAGTTATGGTAAAATCTGGTGAGATTTCCCTAAATCACTTGGTCAAAATAATGTCTACGAATCCTTCAAAGATTTTGGGAATTAAAAAAGGAAAATTAGAACCAGGTTACTTGGCTGATTTTGTATTGGTAGATTTGGATAGAGAATATATTTATACAGAAGAAGAGATACTTTCTAAATCCAAAAACTCACTTATGATAGGAAAAAATCTTTTTGGCCAGATTCAAAGAGTTTATAGAAAAGGAGTTTTAAAATATGAATATAATTGACAAACTCTACGATAGGGTAGAGAAACTAGGTTTTGTATGTGTTGGTCTTGATACATCGCTTGATTATCTACCAGATTATATGAAAGAAGGCAAAGCTATTTCTGATGCCATTTTTACCTACAACAAAGAAATAATTGATAATACCAAAGATGTTTGTGCTATTTATAAGTTACAAATTGCATATTATGAATCATATGGTATTGAGGGCATGATTGCCTATAAAAATACCCTTGCTTACCTTAGGGAAAATGGCCTACTTAGCATAGGTGATGTAAAAAGATCTGACATAGCAGCATCAGCACAAATGTATGCAAAAGCACATTTTGAGGGAGATTTTGAAACGGATTTTATAACCCTAAATCCTTACATGGGTCTAGACTCAATTTCACCTTATGAACCATACTTAGAAAAAGGTGATAAGGGCGTTTTTGTACTCCTTAGAACATCAAATCCGGGAGCAAATGATTTTGAAGTCCTAGATGTTAATGGAGAAGAATTGTTTTTTACCATAGGTGATAAACTAAAAGAAATAAATGATAAGTATATTGGGGAAAAAGGCTATGGACCTCTAGGCCTAGTTGTCGGTGCTACACATTCACAAGAAGTTGCCAAAATAAGAAATAGATATGACAATATGTTCTTTTTGATACCTGGTTTTGGTGCCCAGAAGGCAGATTCTAAAAATGTTTACAATCTATTAGAAAACCTAAATGGAGGAGTAGTTAACTCATCTAGGGCAATCCTTAAAAACTGGATGAATTTTGAAGATGGGGCAACAAAAGTTGGCCATTATGCAAGAGAAAAAGCTATAGAAACATACAAGGAAATTAGTGCAAATGAGTAATTATATTAAATCTAGAGTCCTAGAAAATGTTGAAATATCACCAGGTATTCATAAAATAAGCCTAGATATAAACTTAGGTGCACAACCAGGCCAATTTTTTATGCTTAGGTGTGATAGTTCCTCAATAGATCCAATCTTATCTAGGCCATTTGGTGTTTGCGACCAAAAAGAAGATAGGTTAGTGTTTTTGTGTCAGGTCGTTGGCAAGGCCACAAAATTGATAGGTGGACTTAAAAAAGATGATAAAGTTTCAATACTTGGACCTCTTGGTCAGGGCTTTGATATCAAAAATGAAGGCAAGGTTGCAATTGTCGCCGGAGGTATTGGTATAGCCCCTCTTTTGGAGTTAGCAAAAGCTCTAGATAATAAGGCTGATTTTTTTGGAGGTTTCCAGGACAAACCATATTTTGTAGATGAATTTAAACCATTTGTAGAAAATATTGTGACAAGCTCAGAAAGAATCGAAAATAAATTGATTTTGGATAAACTTGATCCTGATAAATATGATATTATTTATGCTTGTGGTCCAAACCCAATGCTAAAAGCCTTGTATGAAAAAAATACAAAGGCAAAAATACAAGTATCAATGGAAGCCCATATGGCATGCGGTATAGGGGCCTGCCTAGGTTGTACAGTTAAAGATTCTAATGACCATTATGTTAGAGTTTGCAAAGATGGTCCAGTTTTTGACGCAGAAAGGATATTTGGATGAGATTAAAAACGAATATTTGTGGAATAGATTTTAAAAATCCAGTCATAGCTGCAAGTGGTACCTTTGGTTTTGGGAGAGAATTTGCTGACTACATAGATATAGATAAGCTCGGAGGGATCTCATCAAAGGGACTTACCTTAAATAAGAATGAAGGCAATAGTGGTATAAGGATCTATGAAACACCAGCCGGAATGATGAACTCAATTGGACTTCAAAATCCAGGAATTGATCATTTTATTGACCATGAACTTGTCTTTATGAAAGAACATTCACCAGTTATAATTGCAAACCTTGGCGGACATAGTTATGATGATTATGAAATAGGTGCAAGTAAATTAGATAAAACTGATGTAGAAATGATAGAGCTTAATATATCCTGTCCAAACCTTAAAGAAGGTGGCATGGCTTTTGGAACTGATCCTAAAAAAGCAAGGGAAGTTATAAGTCTAGTTAGAAATAAAACCCAAAAACCACTAATAGTAAAACTTTCACCAAATGTGACAAATATAGCTGAATTTGCAAGAATCGCTCAAGAAGAAGACGCAGATGCGATCTCATTAGTCAACACATTCAATGCTATGGCAGTTGATATAAAGAGAAAAAAATTTGTTTTTGACAATAAAACTGCTGGCTTATCAGGACCAGCTATCAAACCAATTGCACTGAGGATGACTTGTGAGGTTGTAAATGCAGTTGATATACCTGTTATAGCCATGGGTGGGATAGTAAACACAGAAGACGCTCTAGAATTTTTAATGCTAGGAGCAAGTGCCGTACAAGTTGGCACAGCAAATTTTGCAAATTTAGATGCTATGATTAATATAATAGATGGATTAGAGAAATATTGTGCAGATAATAAAATAGACAATATTAAAGAAATTATAGGAATTTTATAGGAGTTAAAAATGGATAAAACAATAGAATTATTAAGAAAATCAGATGCCCTTCTAGAAGGCCACTTCATTTTATCAAGTGGGAAACATTCTAATAGGTATATCCAATGTGCAAAACTTATTGAGCACCCAACATATTGCCAAGAAGTAGCAGAAATTATAGCAGAAAAAGTAAAGGAAGCTGGTATTGATGTCGATCTTTGTGTAGGACCTGCTATGGGCGGGATAATAATTGCCTACGAAGTAGCTAGAGCACTTGGCACCAATGCCATATTTACAGAAAGAGAAAATAATATAATGACCCTAAGACGTGGTTTTGAGATTAAAGAAGGATCCAAAGTTTTGATAGTTGAAGATGTCATAACCACAGGCAAATCTTCTTTTGAAACTGTAGAAGTTATAAAAGAACATGGAGGAGAAGTCGTTGGTCTTTCATCTATTGTAAATAGGTCTGGAAAAGAAGAAATAAATGGTGTCAAACTAATTTCAGCAGTAAATATACATGTAGAAGCCTGGGATCCTGATGATATACCAGAAGAATTAGCAGGTATACCTGCTGTAAAACCAGGTTCAAGAAAAATGAAATCTTGAAATAAAAGCCTTTAATAATATAATTTTATTAATATATGATTTATATATAAAGAGGTTTTATGATAAATAAAAAAAATAAAATTATATTAGCTATTCTCTTATTATCAGCGATATTTATCAAACCTAGCGAAACTTATGCTAGTGAAAATGATAAAGATATAAAAGAATCATTAATGAACGGTCTTAGATTAATATCTGAAGAAACAATGAATCTAAAAGATATGAGAGATATAAGATTTGAAAAATTTAAAAAAGATTTAGATGAATTTATAGAAAAGGGATCAGAAAAAATTCCATCAAAAAATTATTTTTATCTTTTAAATCCCACAAACTTCACAAGAGAAGAATTAGGTTGGGGGCTGGCAAATACTAATTTGCTTGGACTGGAAAATGATTTTAAGGAAGTAGGAGAAAAAGAAAATATAAATCCAATCCTACTTATGGCTATGGCAAAGCATGAAACTGGTAATGGTACAAGTCAGCTTTTTAAGGAAAAGAAAAATCTTTTTGGTTTCAATGCTATTGATAGCGATCCCTACAACCAAGCGACAGATTTTTCTAGTGAAAGATTATCTATAGAAACTGTTGCAAAACATTTAAAGAATGAATATCTCAATGAAAAGGGCAGATATTACAAGGGTATATCTACTAAGGGAATAGGCGTCTCCTATGCTACAGATCCTGATTGGTCAAAAAAAGTTGAATGGATGATGATAGAAGTAGCAAGAAATATGATAAAATCATATGATGCTTATGAAAATTAGGAAGGATATTTATGAACACTAGAGATTATTTGAATGGAAAATCAGCTGATGGATATGAGTTTTTTGGAGCTCATAAAAAAGATAAAGGATATATATTTAGGCTATTAGCACCTCAAGCT